>CAZSLS010000142.1:0-18057 GCA_964607575.1 uncultured Planctomycetaceae bacterium
CACACGCCGTGAATGCCGGTCGCTAGGACCGGAAACACGTATGCGACTCTACCAGGCCCCGTCGGCGAGCGGGCTGGTGTGGCAAGAAGCAAGAGTTTACAAGTGAATATTGACTTAGGGACCGGCGCGATCCGTGCGCGCGTGACGGATGCTTTTGCGGCGGACGGGCGCGAAACGGCGAGCGCGGGGCGATGCCCCGCCGTTAAACGGGGCATCCGAGATTTAGATGCGATTGCCCTGCGGTTAATACTACAGAGCTGCTTGAACGCAGAAGAAACTTTCAGCTAATGGCAAGTAGTGGGCGAAATGCGTTAGAATACTCCCGCCAAGCCGCAGGGAAATATCTGCTGGTTGCGGGCAACAGGCCCACCCCCCGGCGGCGTTATACATTATCGACAGGACAATCGCATGCGGATACTGGCTGGGAAGTACAAGGGACGTGTTTTGCTCCCGCCCCCGCCAAAGGCGCAGACGCGTCCGATTACCGGGCGGGCGAAGAAATCGCTCTTCGACACACTCGGTCCGTACCTGGAGGGGGCAGTCGTGCTGGACCTCTACAGCGGTACTGGCACGATGGGCATCGAAGCCCTGTCGCGCGGCGCGGTGCGGTGTATTTTCGCCGAAAAGGATCGAAGGGTTGTCGCCCGCCTGAGAAAGAATATCGAGACCTGCGGCGCCGGCGGCGCCAGTGATATCTGGTGCGGCGATATCCGCTTCAGTCTCAGGCCCCGCCTGGCCGGGCTCGATGAGACCGTCGACGTGGCGTTCGTCGACCCGCCTTACGCCGATGCGCGGCGGTGGGATTGGGCCAAGGCCGAAGCGAACATATTCGCCCCGCTGGCCGATAAACTCGCCGACGACGGCCTGGTCGTGTTGAGAACGCCCAAGGGCCTGGAGGTGCCCGCCACCATAGCGGGCCTGACGGAAATGCGAACGAAGAAATACGGCGGTATGATCATCACACTGCTGGGCAGGCGGGACCCGCCCGGCGACGCAGAGACGAGATAGCTATATGGACAATACGGACAAGACCCCGTATCTGTACTTCGAGCCTTCGAAGATGTCCCGCCTGACGAACCTGAATCTGCTGGTTCGCCGGGCCGTCGAGGGTTTCATATCCGGTCTGCACCGCAGCCCGCACAAGGGCTTCTCGGTCGAATTCGCGGAACACCGCGAATATACCCCCGGTGACGATCTCCGTCACCTCGACTGGCTGGCGTGGGCGAGATCCGACCGCTACTACATCAAACAGTACGAACAGGAGACCAACCTGCGGGCGCACATACTCCTGGATGTCAGCGCCTCGATGAACTACAGGCACGATTCGAGAATCACCAAGTTCACTTACGCATGCTTCCTGTCGGCGTGCCTGAGCTACCTGATGTGCCGCCAGCAGGACTCGGTGGGAATGATCGCGTTCGACAAGAATGTTCGATTCCACATTCCACCGGCCAGTTCGCCGGCGCACATGGACCGCATCTTCACCGAACTCGAAAGAATCAAGCCCGGGGGAAAGACCGCGGTGGCTGACACTTTCCACGATCTGGCAAACCGAATAGCCAAACGCGGGCTGGTGATCGTGATCTCGGACCTCTATGACGACCAGTCGGAAATACTCAAAGCACTGCAGCATTTCGTCTTCAAGAAGCATCAGATTATCGTGTTCCACGTCCTGGACCAGGCCGAGTTGGAGTTCCCGTTCACGAAGGTCTCGTCGTTCGTCGACCTGGAGACCAACCAGAAGCTGCAGGTAGACCCGCGCTACGTCAAGCAGGCCTACATCGACGAAATGAATGCATTCATCGATCGATATCGCAGAGAATGCTCCGGTCGGCGGATCGAATACGTCCTGTCGCCCACGTCCACGCCGTACGATCGAATGCTCCTCGATTATCTCGCCAGAAGGAAGGCACTGCGATGATCCTGGCGGCTCCACTACTACCATTCAATACACCGTGGCTTCTGGTGGGCGCACTGGCGATGGCGATACCGTTCGTCCTGCACCTGCTATCGAGCGTGCGGGCCAAGGATGTGTACTTCCCGACGCTGCGGTTCCTGAAGATGAGCATGGAGAAAACCGCCCGCCGGCGCCGCGTGCAGCACTGGTTGCTGCTGCTGATCCGGGCCGCACTGCTCCTATTGCTGGCGATAGCGGTAGCCGAACCGATCACCCGGGCCTTCGGCGGATGGTCGAAGGACAAGCAGTCGATGATCGTCATTCTGGACAACAGCTACTCGATGGGCACCGGCACCGGTAACGCCACGCGGTTCACACAGGCCAAAACGCAGGCCCGGGCCCTGCTCAAAGGCGAGGATAACCCGCATACAAAAGGAGCGGTGCTCAATACCAACGGTCCCTCGCCCGCCGGCGCAATGACCAACGACTGGGTAGCCCTCGAACGGGCGGTCGGGAACGCGCCCCTCAGCGGCGGACGCGCCCCGCTGCTCCAGAAGATCAGGCAGGCGGCGCAACTGCTCGACGCTCACGATGCGATATCGCAGAAATCGATCTACGTATTCTCCGACCTCCAGCGCGTCAGCTTCGAGGAGATCGCCGCCGCCGAAAACCTGATCGGTAAGAAGAACATCCACGTGATGATAGTCAACACGGCCCCGCGGGCAGGCACCAACATGGGGATAAGTAAGATCGAGGTCGGGGGAAGGCGCATCGTCAACTCCGTGACAGAGACAACCGCCACGATCGTAAACTCCTCTCCCGGCGACCGCGAAGTGATGGTGGGCCTGAGAATCGAAGGCAAGCAGGTAGTCACCCCGCGGAAGATCGCGCTGACCGCCGCGGGCAAGGACGGTTGTGTCGCCACCGTCCGATTCCTGACTTCGGCCGGTCAGACAGCGGGGACCAAGACCGGAGATATGTTTCTCTGCGACGAGGAGAATAAGCCCTTCAAGGACGACCTGGAACTGGACAACGTGCGGCGATTCTGCGTTACCGTGGGCGGACGGGCAAAGGCCCTGATCCTGAGAGGACGAATCGCCGAGGGCGCAGACGCCGCAACCGATGCGTCAACGATGCTGAGACTCGCGACCAACCCCTGGGAAGGACGCGCAGATGCGCCATGGTCCATCACACCGCGCCTGATAGACGCAACCGACTTCAAACCGCAGGACCTGGTCGGTATCGACGCGGTATTTGCGACAAACGTACCGGCTTTCACGCCCGCGCAGGCCTCGGCTATCGAGGGATTCCTCTACAACGGTGGAACGGTGATGTTGTTCCTCGGTCCCGACGTCGACGCGAACGCCTACAACAAGGCATTCTCCCCCGATGTCCTGCCGGGCAAGATACTCCAGACCGTCGGACAGGTCGGGCCCGACGCCGATGCTGTAGGAGTCGTCACGGTGGATGTCGCCGACCCGTATCTCAAGGGGCTCTTCAAGGAACGCGACGATTATCTCAGCCCGCTGGTCAGACGATACTTCCGCATGGACCGGACAGGACGCGGTTCGACAGTGCTGATGGGACTGGCCAATCGAGACCCGCTCATGCTGACCAAGAAGGTCGGGCGAGGGCGAATTACCGTATGCGGAACCGCCGCCTCGGGCCAGTGGTCCAACTTCCTGGGCTCCGGCGCTAACGTGATAGTATCGATGGTTATTCGCGCATGCCTGCTGGCCCCGAGAAACCAGGACCAGATGGACAGCTACCTGTGGGGCGCACAAGTACCGATTCGCCCGAAGGGTACAAAACGCGGGAACGTTAAAGTCACCTTACCCGCAAAGCAGGACTCAAAACAAAAAACCGCCACGCTGATCCTCAACCCCCGCGGGCAGGCAACGTTCACCGACACCAGGCAGATAGGCATATACCACTGGCAGGTCACCGGTCCTGATGCCGACAAACCGGGAAACAAAGGCTCGTTCGCGGTGAACCCCAGCGGAAGCGAATCAGATATCGAGGGATACAGCACTGATGCGTTGCGAAGCGCACTGGTCGATGCCAAACGGAAGAATATCTACGTCGGCTCGACGGTGAGCGAGGTCCGTGCAGCCGCGGTGAGCGATGCCCAACCGACCGAATGGTGGGACCTGGTCTGCATCGTGGTGATACTGCTGCTCATCGTTGAAGCTCTCGTAGCCAATCGACACGAGAAGACCACTCCGATTCAACTGGACGCCGCTTCCAAGGTCGCCGAAGCATAAGTCCCGAGCAAATCCGTGTATCGGGCGGTGAGTGTTGTTAGAATCTCGATGATGGCTGAGAAAGGCACAAAATCGACGGCCCTTTGGGTTCTCAAGCGTCTGCGCCGTGCCGGGCACGAGGCCCTGCTGGCCGGCGGGTGCGTGCGGGACATGCTCCTGGGACGCAGATGCTCGGACTACGATATTGCGACCTCCGCGGCGCCGGATGAGGTCAGGCGCCTTTTCAAACGCGTGCTGATGATCGGCGCTAAATTCGGGGTAGTGATGGTCATCCACAATCACCGCCAGGTCGAGGTCGCCACGTTTCGCAGCGATCTGAGCTACACCGACGGGCGACGCCCCGACGCCGTGCGCTTTACTACCGCAAGACAGGACGCCCGGAGACGCGATTTCACCATCAACGGTATGTTCTACGACCCGACGAGCGACGAGGTGATCGACTACGTCGGCGGACAGGAAGACCTCCAGCGGCGCATCATTCGGACAATCGGCTCGCCGGACCGCAGATTCGCCGAGGATTACCTGCGAATGATCCGAGCGGTCAGATTCGCTGTCAGGCTGGATTTTGTCATCGACGACGCCACCGCCCGGGCAATCGGCAAGCATGCCGGGAAGATATCGACGATAAGCGGCGAGCGAATCTGCGACGAACTGTCCAAAATGCTATCCATCACATCAGCGGGGACGGCGGTCGAAACTCTCGATCGGGTGGGGCTGGCCCGCGCGGTGCTTGGCGAACTGTTCGAGACCGAAGGCCGCTGGCAGCGCTCAGTTCGGCGCGTCGGCGCCGTCAGCGCCCGCCGCGACGTGGTGCTGGCGACCGCAGCGATGCTGGGCGAACTGGCGCCGAATGTGATTTCCCGGATCATCCGGCGATGGGGAGCATCGAACGAACTGAAAAACGCTCTCCGCTGGTTGGCGGAGAACATGGGGCGATGGCGCGACGCGCCCGGCATGCAGCTTTGCAGCTTCAAACGGTTGATGGCAAGCAAGCATTTCGACCGCCTGCTGATCCTGTGGCGATTCGAGGAGCGGGCGGCTGGCGGGCACAACAAGCTTTGCAGGCGCATCTCCGCGAGGGCGAAATCCATACCCCCCGGACAGGTGGCGCCCAAGCCGATGGTTACCGGCGGCGACCTGATGGCGATGGGGCTGAGCGAAGGGGTCCGCCTCGGACAGATCGCCTCGGAGCTCTACGACGCCCAGCTCAACGAGGAATTCACCTCGCGCAGGCAAGCCCTGGCCGCCGCCGGTAAACTCATCGCACAAGGCGAATAAAAAGCCCGGGACCCTCGAAAGGGAATCCCGGGCTGAATTTTTCGCCGTGGCTTGCGGTGAAACCCGTTCAGTCCTGCATTTTTCTGATCAGTAGGCAGGCGTTGTGCCCTCCGAAGCCGAAGCTGTTGGACAGGGCGATGTTTACGTCCATTTCACGGGGCGTCAGCGGGCAGTAGTCCAGATCGCAGCCTTCGTCGGGGTTCTCGAGGTTCAGCGTGGGCGGTACGACGCCATTCTTAATCGCCAGGGCCGAAGCGATAATTTCCACTCCGCCCGAGGCGCCGAGCAGATGTCCGGTGGCGCTCTTGGTCGATGAAACTATCAGCCCGCTCTTGGCGCGTTCGCCGAAGACTTGCTTGACGGCGCCTGTCTCGGCAAGATCGCCCAGTTGCGTACTGGTTCCGTGCGCGTTTATGTAGTCCACTTCGTCGGAGTTTATTCCTCCGTCCTCGAGGCAGCGTTTCATAGCCAGAACCGCGCCCCCTCCGTCGGGATCGGGTGCGGTGATATGGTGCGCATCGCCGCTGGCGCCGTATCCGACGAGTTCCGCGTAGATATCGGCGCCGCGGGCCTTTGCATGTTCGAGTTCTTCCAGGACGATCACACCGGCGCCTTCGGCAAGTAGGAATCCGTCCCGGTCCCTGTCAAACGGTCTGGAGGCTCGCTCGGGCTCGTCGTTGCGGGTGGAGAGCCCTCTTAAGGAACAGAAACTCGCCAGTCCCACTCGCGTAAGGGCTGCCTCCGAACCGCCGGTGATGGCGATGTCGGCCTCGTCGCGAAGCAGCAGCTTGCACGCCTCGCCAATGGAATTCGCCGCCGATGCACAAGCGGTTACTACCGCAAAGTTTGCTCCCTGCAGCCCCCATATAATCGAGATCGTACCACTGGCGGCGTTGGCCATCAGTTTCGGAACGGTAAACGGGCTGACGCGCCCGGGCCCGCCGTTGAGCATCCGCTCGGTCTGCGTTTCGAGTTCCTGGAGTCCGCCGATACCGCTACCGACGATGACGGCACATCGCTCGCGGTTTTCGTCCTCGAAGTTCAGCCCGCTGTCCTCGACGGCCTCGATGGACGCCTGGACCGCGAACTGCGCAAAGCGATCGAGTCGCTTGGACTCTCGAGCAGAATAGGATTCGGACTCCACGCGCGTCCAATCCTTTACCTCCCCACCTATTTGGGAGGTGAATGGAGTTGGATCGAAGCGCTCGACCCGGCTGATCCCGCTCTTGCAGGCCATCAGGGCATCCCAATAGCCCCCAACCGAGCGAGCCAGCGGATTAACCGTACCCATACCCGTTATTACAACGCGGCGTCTGGCCATCCGGAAAGCTCCTTCCTGGAGTCGGTCAGGCTTATGCGCTGTGTTCGGTGATGTAATCGATAGCCTGTCCGACCGTCTGAATCTTCTCGGCGTCTTCGTCGGGAATACTCAGTTCAAACTGGTCTTCGAATTCCATGACCAGTTCGACGGTGTCGAGGCTGTCGGCGTTCAGATCGTTGACAAATGATGTCTCGCGAGTGATCTCGCTGGCATCTTTGCCCATCTGCTCTGAGACTATCTCGATTACTTTGGCTTCAGTATCGTCTGCCACTTTTGCGACCTCCATATCTGGAAGTTCAAGAACTTACTGTTAATACTCTGTGCTTCGATTTTGTCGCGGTACTATATCGCGGCCCGTTGAACCTTGCAAGTGAATCCTCGATCCATTCCTGCAGTTTCTTTTGCGGTCTGATCGACCGCTGTTAAACAAATACGCTAAGTATGCATTCCACCGTCGACGCTGAGAACCTGTCCTGTGATGTAGGTTGACTCCTCGCCGGCAAGAAACGCGACGGCGTGGGCGATGTCTGAAGGCAGTCCAAACCTCTTCAGCGGGATCTGCGCCAAGGCCATATCCTTGGCCTGTTGGGGCAGGACATCGGTCATCTCTGTCTGGATAAATCCGGGCGCCACAGCGTTGCAGCGGATATTCTTGCTCGCCAGCTCCTTGGCGGTGGTCTTGGTCAGCCCGATCATTCCGGCCTTGCTGGCCGCATAGTTCGCCTGACCGCGATTGCCCTCGATACCCGAATAACTGGCCATATTGATGATCGAACCGGACTTCTGGCGAACCATATACCTGCATACCGCACGCGTACCGACAAACGCGCTGGTCAGGTTCACGTTCAATACGAGATTCCAATCTTCATCGCTCATACGCATCAACAGCCCGTCGCGGGTGATACCGGCGTTGTTGACCAGCACGTCGATGCGCTCGTACTTGTCGGCCACCTCTTCGACCAATGCGGCAAAACCTTCCGCATCGGTGACGTCCAGTGCCCTGGCCTCGAGCTTGTCGCCGGGGTTGCCCAAAGTCTCGGGCAACGCGACCAGGAGTTCGGCGTTCAGGTCTACCGCAAATACCGTCATACCGTCAGCGAGCAGTTGGCGGACTATCTCCAGTCCGATCCCGCGGGCCGCGCCGGTCACTATCGCAATCTTGTCGTTATCAGCCATTACTATCCTTTTGCTTATCTGGTATTACTGACTTTCCGCAAGTTTTTCCACTGCTGTTTGGGAATTAAGGCTGGTGATATTGGCCCGGCGGTGAATTCTGCGCATCAGACCGGTAAGTACGCGCCCCGGTCCGATCTCGAAAAACCTCTCCACCCCGCCGGCTAGCAACGCCTCCATCGACTCACTCCAGCGGACCGGAGAGACCAATTGAGCCAGGAGTTTTTCGGCGATCCGCCCGGTTTCCGCATGCGGTTGGGCATCCACGTTCGAGACCACGGGTACTCTCGGAGGGGCGAAACTCACCTCTGCCAGCGCCTCGGAAAGGCTCTCGGCCGCGGGGGCCATGAACTCGCTGTGGAAGGCTCCGGCAACATTAAGTGCTACCGTGCCCGATGCGCCAAACTGCTCGGCCAGATCGGCGGCCCGCAGACACGCTTCAACACCTCCGGACAGCACGACCTGCCCGGGGCAATTGAAATTCGCGCAGGTCAGGGGCTCGGCGTTTGCGGCGGCGTTGCAGAGTTCGGTGGCCTGGGCCTCGTCGATCCCGAGTACGCATAGCATGCTCGACGGTTGCCGCTCGGCGGCGGACTGCATCGCCTCTCCGCGTCTTGTCACGAGTCTCAGGGCGGTTTCAAAATCGATCGCACCGGAAGCATACAACGCGGTGTATTCGCCCAGAGACAGCCCCGCCATACACGTCGGAGCAATATTCTGCCGCTGAGCGGGGCTCAGGAGAGAATCCATCACCGCCAGAATAGCCGCCGAAACAGTGAAGATGCATGGTTGGGCGTTGTCGGTGCGGTCGAGGACTTCCTGGGGACCCTCGAAGCACAGCTTGCGAATATCCAGACCGCTCAAGGCCTCGGCGCGGTCGAATATCTCCCCTGCCGAGGCGAAAGCCTCGCAAAGCTCGCGCCCCATACCAACCTTCTGGGCGCCTTGTCCGGGAAATAGATAAGCTGTCTTCATTGTAGTTGCGATTCTCAAATCCCAGATATATCAGAGCTTAATGACCGCACCAGCCCAGGTCAGACCAGCCCCGAACGCCGCGAGAATCACCGTGGAACCAGGCCCGATGCGTCCCTGCTGCCACGCTTCAGCCATTGCAAGCGGTACTGAAGCGGCGGAAGTATTTCCGTACTTATCGATATTGACGAAGACTTTGTCCATCGGGAAATTGAACTTCTTTGCCGCCGAAGTAATGATGCGCAGGTTGACCTGGTGAGGGATGACCATGTCAACCTCCTCGGGTTTCAAGTTGCATTTTTCCATGCAGTCGCCCAGCAACCATTGCATCTTCTCAACGGCGAACTTGTAAACTTCCCGCCCCCGCATCTTTATGAAATGGTCGCGATTAGCGATGGTTTCGGCGGTACCTCGCACCCTGGTCCCGCCGGCGGGCACGTGGATGTAGTTCCATCCGCTTCCTTCAGCGTGCAGAACCGTGTGCAAGACGCCCTTTTCGTCATCGTCGGACGGTACCAGCACCGAAGCGCCGGCGGCATCGCCGAACAGGATGCAGCTTCCGCGGTCCTCGTAATCGGTTATGGAACTGAGTATATCGACGCCTATGACCAAAACGCGCTTGTACGTGCCCGTGCGGATAAACTGGCTGCCGATCGTCAAAGCGTATAGGTATCCGCTGCAGGCGGCCACCACGTCGAACGCCGCTATATCCTTAACTCCCAGTTCGGCTTGAATTACGCATGCCGTAGTAGGAAGGGGCATCTCCGGTGTGATTGTCGCACAGATGATCAGATCCAGTTCATCGGCGGACATCTCGGCCTGGGCCAATGCTCCCCTTGCCGCTTCAACCGCGAGGGTTACGGTACTCTGCCCCTCCGAAACGATGCGGCGCTCCTTGATCCCCGTGCGCTTGATAATCCACTCGTCATTAGTATCCAGCATCTTCTCGAGATCGGCGTTTGACAACACCTTTTCCGGAACCGCCGAACCTAGGCCTGCGATTGCTGCACGTGGGGAATTGCCCATTAACTGTCCTCTGGTCCCTGCGACAGGACTTCCACGATTCGTTCATTCATGTGCCGGTTAGCCAGTTCCCTCACCACGGTGACGGCGTTCTTTATACCGCGGTGGTCGCTGGCGCCGTGACAGATAATGCAGAGCCCATTGACGCCCAGAAGCGGCGCGCCGCCGTACTCGTTGAAGTCGTATTTGGCGAAAGTCGAAAGTCCAACCTGCTTCAATGCGGCAATCTGACCGGGAAGAATCTTGCCCAACTCCTTAACCATCGCCGTCATCAGACCCTCGACCAATCCTTCCATCAATTTGAGCACGACATTGCCCACAAACCCCTCGCATATCATCACGTCGCAGACACCGCTGAACAGGTCGCGCCCTTCAACGTTACCGACAAACGTGATGCGGGAGTCGTTTTGGAACAGTTCCCGAGTTTTCTTGACCAGATCGTTACCCTTGGCCTCTTCAGTACCAATGCTCAGCAGGCCCACGCGAGGGTCGGGAATGTCGCACATGGCGCTGAGGTAGATCGAGGCCATCGCGCCGTATTGGTACAGGTGCAGCGGGCGACAACTCACGTTAGCCCCGACGTCACAGACCGCCACCGGACCGCGAGGGGTCGGAGTTACTATGGCGATACCGGGGCGATGCACGCCTTTGAGACGTCGCAGCAGCATCTGCCCAGCCGCGGCGAACGCGCCGGTGTTACCCGCGGAAATACACGCGTCAATCTCGCGTTCCTTGTGCAACCGGACCAGCACGGCGATAGATGAATCGGGCTTGGAACGCAAGGCCTCGACGGGCGATTCATTCATTCCGATCGCCTGGGAAGCGTGATGGATTTCGATATGCTTTTCCCACCCGTCGTTTCCCGCCAGATGCTCGGCGATAATGTCCCGGTCGCCTACCAGAACGATCTTGTCGTCCTCATTCAGCAGCGCGCATGCATCCAGTGCTCCCTGGACCTCGGCCCGGGGCGCACCGTCGCCTCCCATGGCATCGATGCCAATTCGCATCGATTAACTTCCTTCTTTCTCAATCTTCAAACTGAGCCCAGGACGAACGAAACCGCAGTTCTCACATGCCGCGTGGGGCAACTTCGGCAATTTGCACTTGGGGCAACCGGTAATGTTCGGGGCGTCCTTGGCGTGATGGCTGCGGCGCTTTCGCGTCCGAGCCCGGGATATCTTCTGTTTGGGAAGCATCGGTAAACTCCATAACTAGCAGCATATTCGTTCTAACGCACAACACCGGCAGGTGCGTATGTGCAGCCCACGCTCACTGCCGGCGGTTCGCAAAAGGTAGAAACCTGTCACAACTTTGTCAAGGAAAAATCTTTCCGCGCGACGGGCAATCGTCGCGAAACTCAGCTCAACCTGTCACGAATCCACTCACTCGCTACATCCAGAGCCTCAGCCAGTCTTGACGGATCCTTGCCTCCGGCCTGGGCGAGCGTCGCCTTGCCCCCCCCGCCACCGCCAACTACCGGGGCGACAGCTTTGACCCAATCGCCGGCTTTTATCCCCAAATCGTCCACCATTTCCTGGCTAACCATCGCAATCAAAATCACTTTCGAATCGGCCGCTCCGCCGATAAACACTGCTCCGGCACCCTTTTGACGCTGCTGATCGCAGAAACTACGCATCTGCCCGGGATCGGCTCCGTCAGACGACAACACCAGCACCTTACCCTGGTCACTGTCTATCTCCGAAACAACCGAAGTCGACGCTCCGCCCCCGCCGGCGGGACGCTTGCGCAACTCCTTGATTTCTTTCTGCATAACTGCCACGCGATCGAGCAGCCCGTCGGCAGGCAAACGCAATGCCGCCGAAAGCCCCTTCACCACCACATCGATACGCTGGATATGCTCCACCGCCTTGGCACCGGTCAGCGCTGTAATTCGTCGCACTCCTTTGGCCACCGATTCTTCCGAAACGATCTTGAACGGTCCTATCCCACCGGTCCTGCCCATGTGCGTTCCGCCACACAATTCGACCGCACAGTCCTCGTCGGATTCTTCGAGCTCATTGCCCGCACCGATCGCCACTACGCGCACTTCCTGCTCGTATTTCTCGCCGAATACCGCTCGAACGCCCGGTATCTTCTTGGCGGCGTCCAGCGACGTCTCAATGGTCGTCACCTCCTCGTCAGCCATTATCCTGCCGTTCACCAACCGCTCGACCTCGCCAAGTTGCTCGGCGTCAACCGCCTTACCATGCGAGAAGTCGAACCGCAAGTGATCGGGCCCGACCTCGCTGCCGGCCTGGTGAACATGGTCGCCCACCACCTTGCGCAGCGCCCAGTTCAGCAGGTGAGTGGCCGTGTGGTTTCGCATCGTCGCCAGGCGGTCGGTGTTCACTTCGCACCGCACGGTCTGACCGACCTGCAGCGTCCCTTCTTCAAGCGTGCCAACGTGCAGAACGCAGTCGCCGGCAAGCTGCATATCGCTTACCGCGAACCTGCCGCCTTCCCAGACTAACTGCCCCGAGTCGCCCAACTGACCGCCCGACTGCCCGTAAAAACTCGTTCTATCCAGAACCACCGCTCCCGCGGCGCCACCGGTGAGCTGCCCTTCGGTGATGAAGTTCTCGCCGTCAATCCATCCGACAACGACGGCATCGACGGGCTCGCCGGAGTATTTGCTGCTGTCGTCGCATGGGGGCAGGCCCGATACTGTATCTACCTTGAACGTGGCGCCATCTCCCTTGCTGGCATCGCGGTGGGCGTCCATCTCGGCGCGAAAACCGTCCATGTCAACTTCCAGGTCCATCTCGGCGGCCATCAGTTGCGTCAGGTCCACCGGGAAACCGTAAGTCGCGTACAAATCGAATGCTACGTCGCCGCCCAGCACGGTCTGTCCCGCG
This sequence comes from uncultured Planctomycetaceae bacterium, assembly GCA_964607575.1. Taxonomy (GTDB): domain Bacteria; phylum Planctomycetota; class Phycisphaerae; order SM23-33; family SM23-33; genus BS750m-G57. The sequence continues at coordinate 12,784 of CAZSLS010000142.1, forward strand.
GATTTGAGCTTCTCGACCTGGCGGTTGAACAACTGGATTCCGCGATCGAGAGTCCGCCCGAACGACTCCTCTTCCTCGGTAATCGTCGCGATGACGTAGTCCTTGCGATCGATCAATTCGGTGAAAAAGTCGCCCATCAGATCGATAACGGTCTCGACCAGACCGGCCAGGAACGGACCGGAAATGTCCAGATACTGCCTGCCATACCTCGCCGCCCGTCTCAGGATTCGGCGAACAACGTATCCTCTCCCCTCGTTGGAGGGGATTATCCCGTCGGCGATGGCAAATGTCAGCGCCCGCGCGTGATCTGCCACCACCCTGCACGCCACATCGCCGATATCCTCGTCGGATGCAACGTCAAAGCGGTCGTCGATGCCCGCCGACGCCCCATAGCGGTGATCGGTCATCGTTTCGATCTTCTCGATGATCGGAACGAACAGGTCGGTGGCGTAGTTGCTGTTCTTGCCCTGCATCGCCATACCCACGCGCTCGAGCCCCATGCCCGTATCGACGTGGCGCGCCGGCAGCGGCGTCAACTTACCGTCGCCTCCGCGGTTGAATTGTATGAACACCAGATTCCATATCTCGATGACGCGGGCGTCGTCGGCGTTCACCAGCGAGGCGCCCGAACCATCGTCGGTCATGTCTATGTGTACTTCGCTGCACGGTCCACACGGACCGGTATCGCCCATCTCCCAGAAATTGTCCTTCTTGTTGCCCAGCAGGATGTGCGACGGGTCGATATCGGTAAGCTCAGCCCAGAGTTTGCGGGCCTCATCGTCGGCTTCGAGACCATCGCCCGCGTCGCCCTCGAACACCGTGGCGTACAAGCGGTCCTTCGGAAGGCCCCATACTTCGGTCAGAAGCTCCCAGGCCCACTGGATGGCATCGGCCTTGAAATAGTCGCCGAAACTCCAGTTACCGAGCATCTCGAAGAATGTGTGGTGGTATGTATCGTGCCCGACGTCTTCGAGGTCGTTGTGCTTACCGCCGGCGCGGATGCACTTCTGGGTATTGGCCGCTCGCACGTACCCGCGACTAGCCGTACCCAGGAACAACTCCTTGAACTGGTTCATCCCGGCGTTGGTGAACAGCAGCGTCGGGTCGTCGCCAGGCAGGAGCGAACTCGATGCGACAAACGTATGTCCGCGATCCTCGAAGAATTTTATGAAGTCGGCTCGGATTTCTTTGCATGTACGACTCATCATCACATCCTTACAAGTACAGATCGGTTTTCGGATTCTTTGACCGGCAGGAATCGAGCGATTCTATCGCCCGGGAAAAACGGCTGCAAAGGTTTTCCCTCCCAATTTGCTCCAAACGGACTCTACTGGGTGATTTTTTTCACCTCTGCGACCACCGCGGCGACGATTTCATCGGCGTTAACGGTTCGAATTCGCTGCCCGCTGTTGTACAGGATGACCTTGTCCTTGCCCGCACAGATCGCCACGTCAGCGCGGGCGGCTTCTCCCGGACCGTTGACCACGCAGCCCATGACAGCCACCGTCACCGGGGCGATCACGTCGGCAAGGGCCTCGCGAATCTCTTCTACAATGTCGGTAATGTCGGTCTCGAGGCGTCCACACGTGGGGCAGGCGATCAGTTCGATGCCCGTTCGCTGGCGCAGGCGGAGACTGGCCAGTAATTCACGCGCCGCCTCAACTTCCGCCAGCGGGTCTCCCGCGTACGATATCCTGATCGTATCGCCAATTCCGTCGCACAACAACGCCCCCAGCGCCGCGGACGAGCGTATCACACCGGTCTGTGCGGTGCCCGCATGCGTAACGCCCAGATGCAGCGGCCAGTTCCAACGGGCTGACAATAAACGATTTACTGCAACAGTGGTAACGGCATCGTGGCTCTTGGCTGACAGGATCAGGCGGTCGAATCCGGTCATCTCGAAGACTTCCAGGTACTCCGCCAGCTTGGTGACCATGAGTTCCGCCAGCGGGGTCGCCAGATCGCCCTTGCGCTGAGCACCTTCGCGCCGGTCGACAACCGAGCCCTCGTTTACGCCGACGCGAATCGCCACCCCCGCCGCTCCCGCCGCGTCGATAATCTGCAGGACCTGGCCGCGGTCGGCGATATTGCCCGGATTCAGGCGTATCTTCGCCACTCCGGCTGCGATGGCTTCCAACGCGCGGTCGAAGTGGAAGTGAACGTCGGCGATGATGGGCACGGGCGACTCGGCTACTATTCTCTCGAGTGCAGCCGTATCGTCCGATCCCGGAACAGCCACTCGCACGAGTTCGGCCCCGGCGGCGGCGAGTTGGCGGATCTGCTCCAGCGTCGCCCCCGCGTCACGGGTCAGCGTGTTGGTCATGCTCTGGATGCGCACCGGGGCGTCCCCGCCGATGACAACGCCACCGACGTCCAGCGCCCTGGTCTTGCGTCGAGTTATCTCGGGAATCTTCACCTGACACATTGTAGCCGAATATCGCTTTCGGGCAACAGGCATTGACTTTCCGCCCCGATAAAGCGACGACGTTCTGTTGTCGATTTAACCACCCGAGAGACCATACGGGCTCAGGCTCTACGACGGCGCTTGCGAAGTACTGCCAATCCGCCCAGGGCCAGCAGGCTTATTGTGGCTGGTTCAGGTGTAACGGAGATTTCGCCGGTAGTATAGAGATCGTCCGTGTTCCACTCCAGATCGCCCGAAAGGCCCGGAAGGTTGACCTCGCCGAACGTACCGATCCGACTGCCCCAATCGAAGATATTGAACGTGTCACCGTTTCCGGGGTCGAAACCGCCATGCGAGGCGACATTCAACGTGCCGGCTAGCGTCAGGGCGTCGGCCACGTTGATAACGTCGTATTGCGTATCGGGCGTTGTCCCGCCCAGGTCGATATACAACATATGTGTGCTACCAAGAACGAGATCGTCAAAACCGATTTCCGCGGTGGCGGAACCAGGCCTGTAGCTGCCTTCCATGGCTACGTTTCCGGTAAAATCGCTTGATCCGACCACGTCGCCGGTGAAAGTCAGCCAGTTGCTTCCGGTACCGCCATCGACATGCCCGTCATTGCTGACGTCGCCGCCGACAGTTCCGTGTCCGTCCAGTACTCCCGAACCGGTCAGCGTAATGCCCAGGCTCGTGTCAAGGTGACCTCCCTCCAGCGTGGAAGCGCCGCCCTCGACACTCAGGCTGCGCACCGTTTCTGTGCTGTCGTACAGGTCGAAACTTCCCCCAGCCACCGTTACCCTGGAGGTATCGTTGATGCTGTTGGACGAATGCAGGCCGGCAACTCCGCCGTCCACTAAAATCGTTCCGGACTCCAGCGTTCCACCGTTGATTGTCAACACGCCCGAGCTGCCGACGGTGGTGTTGTTTACGCCCGTTACCGCTCCGCCGCCTATGATCCTGACCTCTCCGTCGCCCTGCAGACCGATATCCAGGTCCTGCTGCACCACCCACTGACCGTTCTTGTGTACTGTTACGACGCCGGAGCCGCCTGAAGAATTACCGACCCGGGCGTCAGCAGTTGTCATCACGCCGCTGCTTATAACCACCAACTCGCCATCACCGGCATCGCCAACGATCAAGACGCCGCTGTTGCCCCACGTCGTATCGCCGCCGGCGATTGTAACTGTGCCATCGCCGCCGGCGCTGGCGCCGATGGATGCGTTATAGCTCACAAGCGCACTGCCTCCATAGACGCCTACAACTCCGCTTCCTGCGTCTCCAACCGTCAGCATACCGAGGTTTCGCCAGGAGCCGCCGTAGTTCAGCGTAACCTCGCCCGCACCGCGGAGCCCGCTGTTGTCCAGGACCCCGAGAGTACCGTTCGCGGTGGCAACCTCGCCGCCGTGCAGAACGTCCATGCGCCCCACGCCGCGAATGCCCACGTCCAGGTTTCCACGGTTCATCGTCCAGCTCGAATCCGAACCGGTTACCGTAACGACGCCGTCGCTTTGAGCGCCGGTCTTGCTGCTGCCGTCCGCGCCGAGACGGCCATTGGGGCTGCTGACAGATGCGCCGTTCTCTACCGTCAGGACTCCCTGGCCAAACAAGCCTACGGTCAGGTCGCCTTTATTGGTCCAGGTGGCGTCGTCAATCGTCACCTCGCCGCTACCCGGGCTCGAATCACCAATATCGCCGGCGTTGTTAACGAGCGTAGCGCCGTTCTGAACGGTAAGCGTGCCCCGACCGCTCTGGCCGACCGAGAGATCCGAGCCCGAAGCCAGATCCCAACGCGAACCGACGCCCTCGAGTAACACCACACCGGTCGCATTGCTTCTCCCGATGTCGCTTGCGCTGCTGTTGATACGCGACCCGCCTCTAACTTCCAGCGAGCCCTGCTGACCGCTACCGAAGCCCACGATCACCCCGGCGAGACCGGTATCGAGGGTAGCGCCGTTGAACAGGCGGACCGTGGGGTCCGTACCAGAGACCCGGATTCCCTGCCCGGATAGCGGGGTGTAAACGCCGGTATTCACCGTCAGCACGCCCGCGGTGTGATTGAAAACACTACCGCTTCGCCGCGTGAAATCATTAGTCGTCAGATAACCGCCGTTCAAGTCCAACTGCCCGTTTCCCGCGATTTCCGTTTCGCCGACAACCGATACGCCGCCGTCTGCGATGCTTACCCTACCGCTACCGTTGTCGCCAATCGTCAGGTCGCCGCTGTTGCTCCAGCGCGTGGCGTTGTCGGACACATTGACAACACCCGAGCCGCCAGCGCTACCACTACCGCCGACAAAGGTATTGTGGCTGTTGACCCTGCCGCCATTTTCGATATAGAGCGCCCCTGTGCCCGCCGCAGCAACAAATAGACTCGCCGAACTGTCCAAAACCGATCCGGAATTTCGCACGCGAGCAATGCCAATGCCCACGGACACGCTGCCAAGTGTGATCGTATTGGCGCCCACCTGCCCACCACCTTCTACAATCAGGCTACCTGTTCCCGATCGACCAAGAGTAATGGAATCGGCCTCCAACGAACCGGAGACACTGGCTGAACCTAATTTGGAGCTATGGTACCCCAACGTGACGCTGTCATCGATTTCGACATCCCCTGCCGCCTCCAGCGAGCCCGCGGCGCCCACACCCACGTACAGATTGTCGCTCCGAACACTACTACCGATACCGACTGAAAGAAGTCCGGCGTCTCCCTGGCCAACATGCAGGCCGCCGCTATTGATCCATGAGGACCCACTACCGGTCAGGATTACCTCGTCCACATCACTATTACCGGAAGCATGATGGTAGCCGATGTACTGCGCCTGTCCCCATGCGCTAGACAGTATCCGGCCTAGAATAAGGTGGAACCA
>CAZSLS010000143.1:0-17651 GCA_964607575.1 uncultured Planctomycetaceae bacterium
TTTCGAAGCCTTCGTTGGTGCTCATCAGCGAGTCTTCATGCTCGATGCTCAGCACACCGTCGTAACCGTACAGCGCCAACGTCGAGATGAAGGGTTTCCAGAACTCGTCGCCGTGTCCGTAACCGACCGTGCGGAAGACCCAGCCGCGGTCCTTGACCTCACCGTAGCTCTTGATGTCCAGGACGCCGACGTGCCCTTCGTTGGCCTTGATGACTTCGCAGTCTTTGGCGTGTACGTGGAAGATGCACTTGTTCTTACCGAGGTAGCGCGTGGCGGCTACCGGATCGATACCCTGCCAGAACCAGTGGCTCGGATCGATGTTGGCGCCAAGGTTTCTGCCTGCGGCTTTGCGGAGGCGGACGATATCTTCGGGGGTGTGGACGACCATGCCCGGATGGGCTTCGAAAGCGATTTTCACACCGTGCTTGGCTGCGAATTTGTTCTCTTTCGACCAGAACGGGATCATGACCTTGTTCCACTGGTAGTCGGCCGCTTTGGCGAACTCGTCGGGCCAGGGGCAGGTCACGAAGTTGGGCGTCTTGTCGGTCGCGCATCCGCCGGGGCAGCCCGAGAAGTTGATCAGGACCGTGTTGAACTCGGCGGCCAGCAGTATACCGTTGCGGTGTGCGAGCTGGTGGGCCTTGGCGACCCGCTTGTCGGGATGCACCGGGTTTCCGTGGACCGCAATGCCCTGTACTTCGATACCGTGGTCGTCGAGCAGTTTTTTGACGCGGGCGAGTTTCTTCTTGTCCTTCGTGATACCGCTGAGTTTCCACGGATCGCCGGGATACGCTCCCGCCGGCAGCTCGATCGCGTCGAGCCCGACCTTCTGACAATACGCCAGGGCGTCCTTGAGTTTCATCCCGCCGAATAACGCCGACATCACACCAAGTTTCATAGCTTGCTCCCTTCAATAGGACATTGTGGATTGATTCAACCAAGGTCACCTGCGCCTCGGGCGTCACGTACTTGCAAGACATTACCACGGGCCATCGATACATGCAACAGTTCGTTTACCGACGGTATCGTATAAACTGAGATTCGCGCGCCCACTTGCCTCGCGGGGGGAAATGCGTATCCTCATCGCCATGCGGATGAACTCGCCGAAACATCTTCGACGCGACAAGAACGCCAAGCCGGACACCACCGGCGTACTGCTCGATGAGTCTGTGGCCCGCGGACCGATCGACGTCGCGGAGATATTTTCAAACGACCGCCCCGTAGAAGTCGAGATCGGAGTGGGCAAGGGTACGTTCCTGGTCACGCGCGCCCTGGCCCGCCCGGAGGTGAACTTCCTGGGCATCGAGTACGCGCGGGCGTACGCCCACCATGCGGCCGACCGCTTCCGCCGGCGCGGGCTGACCAACACGAGAATGCTTCATGCCGACGCGGGACATCTGTTCAAGGCATGCCTGGGCGACGAGTCGCTGTGGCGGGTGCATATTTACTTTCCCGACCCCTGGCCGAAACGCAGGCACCGGCGGCGGCGACTCATTCAACCTCCGTTTGCCCGCGAAGTCCGGCGAACGCTCAAGCTCGGCGGGCAATTGATCGTAGTTACCGATCACATGGACTACTTCCTGCAGATTCGCATGGTCCTCAACGATCTGGACGGTATGGCCTCGATCCCCATGCCGCAAATGGCCAACTGCGACAGCGAAATCGTGGGCACGAACTTCGAACGCAAGTATATCGCTCAGGGGCGGCCGTTCTATTCAACTGCGAAAATGCGATATGTTTGATTAGTCCATGGCTTCGACCGCCGACGCCGATCCGGTCGGGCCGATGAGCACGAGGGTATCACCGGCCTCCAGTACGAAATCCGGAGCGGGCTGATATACCGGTGTCCCGCTGCTGCGCTGCACCGCACAGACATGCACGCCGACACGATGAGGCAGTTCGAGTTCCTCCAGCGATTTACCCACCAACCTGCTGCCGTCGGCGAGCTTGACCTGGTCCATTTCGATCTCGCCACCCTGACCGGCCATCTCGACGAAATCCACAACGGCCGGCCGCAACACGACGGCCGCCATGCGCGACGCCCCCAGCGTGTGCGCGCAGACGACGCGGTCGGCGCCGGCTTTAATGAGTTTGTCCTGCGTCGATGTTTCGCGCGCGACGGCGATGATGCGGAGCCCCGGATTGATCTCGCGTGCCGAAAGCGTTACGAACACATTCTCCGCGTCCGTAGCCAGGGTGGTTACGATGATCTTGGCGCGCTCCACTCCCGCCGCCACCAGGACATCATCGGCTTCGGCGTTGCCCAAGACGTAGAGCAACCCCGCGGTTTCAGCAGCTTGGGTTCGCATGTCGTCGCTGTCGATTATCACCACCTGTTTGCCCGCGTTGACGAGTTCGTCGGTTACCAGACCGCCCATCCGCCCATACCCGCACACAATCACGTGCCCGCTGAGAGAAGCTATTCTTCGTTGCAATTGTCGTCTCCCAAAAATGATTCGCACCTGGCCTTCAACAATCATCGCCACGATCATGCTCATTGCCACCGTACCGGTGACCAACCCGCCAACTATCACAATTAACGTCCAGATCATCCCCAGATCGCTGACCGGATAAACCTCGCGAAGCCCGACGGTAGTTATGCTGGTCACCGTCATGTACAAAGCGTCGAGCCACGAACGGTTCGGATTCAGCAGGTGGTAGCCCACCGTCGCCACAATGACAAAACCAATCAGTATCCCCACAGGCCAAACGAGCCGGTGTGCCCAATGTCGCTCGGGGCGAAGCACAACAAGCGGACGCAGCTTACCGGACTGTTTATGCATGTCGCTGATTATATCGTCTTGCAGGCCACCGGCAAGAGTCCAGTGGCGGTTCTATCGTTTGGCGGGACAGGTTGTTGACAGGCTTTATCTAATAATTAAGTAACTCTAGTCTATACGTATTGGTAGGGCCTGTCAGTTGTGTGAGTTATTGTAGGGCCACATTACTAACAACGTGTCAGTACACGAGTTAACTTCTGCAAAACACCGGCCCGTAATTGTGGATATCCTGTTGATAGTGCTGTAAGCGAATGTCTGGAACTCGGAAGTTGATTATTTGTGCGGTCACCCACAGGCTCCAAAAAGCCATGCTGCTGATGGTACCGGCGAAAGCCCAGACACCTTTTGCAGGAGTTATCCACCGGGGGTTGTTGACAAATTCGCCGGATCTTCTTCAGTCTGTGGCCTGAATGTCCTGGCTGAGGCGTTCGAGCGTGGCTTGAAGGTGGGGATCGGTGCTGCAGAGCGATTCGATCGTCCGGTTGGCATGGAGTACGGTCGTATGGTCGCGCCCGCCAAAGTAACCGCCGATTTCTTCCAGGCTGTGGCGGGTGAGACTACGGGCCAGGTACATGCATATCTGGCGGGGGAAGGCGATCGAACGGTTGCGTTTCTTGCTCTGCAGATCCGCGAGGCGGACGTTGTAGCGTGACGTTACGGCCGACAGGATGTCTTCGATGGTAACTTCGCGTTGTTTGGGTTCAGGCGGAGCGCCAAGCGCCTCCTTGGCGAGCGACATGTCGATGGCGCGCCCGGTGACCTGGGAGAGCATCGTGACTTTAGCGATCGCCCCTTCCAGTTCTCGCGTATTGGAGTCGATGCACCCGGCGATAAAACACGCCACGTCGTCCGGTAGGCGGGTATTCCTCAGGCGCGCTTTCTTGTGGATGATTGCCAGTCTCGTTTCGTAGCACGGGCGGTCGATCCGCGTTACCAGGCCCCATTGGAATCGGCTGATCAGGCGCTCTTCCAGGCTGGCCATTTCGCCGGGACCGCGATCGCCGGAAACGATGATCTGCTTGTGGTCCTGATAGAGCGTGTTGAAGGTGTGGAAGAACTCTTCCTGCGTCTGCTCGTGCTTGGCGAGGAACTGGATGTCGTCGATCGCCAGTACGTCCAGATGGCGATAGAGGTAGCGGAACTCCTGGAGCTGACCTTTCTCGACCGCCTCGATGAAGTGGTTGACAAAAGTTTCACACGACAAGACGGCGATCTGGGCTTGCGGGCTATCGGCGACGACCTTCTGGCAGATCGCGTGCAGGAGGTGGGTCTTGCCCAGTCCCGAACTACCGTGCAGGAACAGCGGGTTGTAGACCGTTCCGGGCAATTCGCTGATCGCCAGGGACGCCGCATGCGCCAAACGGTTGCACGGACCGGTGACGAACGTCTGGAAAACGTAGTCGTCCTGGAAAGCCGACGCCACCTTGCCCAGCCCGCTTATCCGATCGCTCTGCCATTCGGCGTCCATACCGTCGGCATCGTCGATGTCGTTGGCTTCGGCAGCGTCGGTCAGGAAGCAGACGCCCACCAGGCGCCCCGTAGCTCCCTGCGCCGCGTCGGTAAACAGTTGGATGGCATGCTCTTGACAGTAATCCTTTTCCCTCGGACCGGGAACCTGTATCTCCAGGAGACCGTTATCCAAAGCCAAAGGTTGAAGCTCGGTGAACCACGGGCGAATGATACGACCCCCCTTCATCACGACCTGCTGAATGATCTGCTGCCACAACTCACGTTCAACAGTCGGCATGAATGACTACCCTTTCCGGGACGATAACTGTGCGCCCCTGCGCTCAGATGTTTCCTGATAACTACGACAACGGGATCGCGGCGTGTCTGTTTCCGTGACTGTGACTTGCTCCGTCCTTGGGCACTTCACCTCGAACGGATAGAATTCTAAGGACACTTCGGGTGTCTGTCAAAGCGAAAAAAAACTTCGCGCGATTTTCACGCACACCCAACGCCGCAAAGAACCTCGCGGTAGCCGGAATAGGGCCGCAAAAAAAATTTCGTCCTTTTTTGTTTCCGAGGGAAAACACTTTGGGCGCGCATCGCGGCACGCTGATTGCCACACCGCAACCGGATCGATCGTCGATATTAATTGAATCGCGACACCGCCGCCGAGACACCCGCCGAACCATTATTGCCCCCGGCGAACATCTTCTGCTGATTACCGGACCCGGGGCGCCAGTTGCGTTTCGGCGGGCTGACCAGTGGTTTTGGCAGGCATTTGACGTACTTCTGATCGCCCAGAAGCGCCGTCAGTTCCGCCACCAGCGCCCGGCAAGGCGCCAGCGACCATTTGTCGTCGGGGCGAACCGTAGCCACCACGTCGCCGTGCGTTGTCGGGCGCAGTTCGATAAACAGCGGGCAGCGGCCCGCGTGGGCGGTGAGGATGCCCTTGAGCTTGTCGACAAACTCAGCGTCGCCGGTTCCCGGCGGCAGGCGGAGCAGTATTTGCCCGGTTAATTCCTCGATGGCGATATCTATCGGAACGATTTTCTCGATGATGATCTGCATCCGCTCGTTGCGCCGGTCGAGCGAACCGTTGACGAACACGATATTATCCACGGCGATATGCTCGACGAGTTCCTGGTACGTCCGGGGGAATAGCACCGCTTCGCATTTCCCCGAGAGGTCTTCGAGCGTCAGGATCGCCATCTTGTCGCCTTTGCGCGTCATTACCGGTCGGATGCCCGCGATAATGCATCCGACGTTGACATTCCGCCCTTCGGCGGCTTCCTCGATCCGCCCCAGGGCAAAACCATGGGGCTGGGTCAAACTGGTCAGTTCCCATCCATGGCGGACCAGCGGGTGCGAGGTTATATACAGACCGAGAGTCTCCTTCTCCGCCGTCAGCAACTGGGCTTCGGACCAGGGCTCGACGTCGGGGAAACGCGGCGCCGGCGGCGCCGCGTCGCCTTCCCCAAATGCCTCGAAGAAGTTCATCTGACCGTTTTTCCGGTCCGCCGCGGCGGACTGCCCCAACCGCATCGCGTCGTCCAATGCCGCCGACATCGCCGCACGGTGCGCGCCCAGCGCGTCGAACGCGCCGCACCTTATCAACGCCTCGATCGCCCCGCGATTGACAATTCGCAGGTTCACGTATTCGCAAAAATTGTACAGGTCCGTAAACGAACCTTCGACTTCCAGGCGACCGGCGATGATGGCTTCGACCGCCCGCTGACCGACGCCCTTGACCGCGGCCAGTCCGAACCGAACCTGCTCGCCGTCGACGGTGAAATCCGCCTGGCAGGTGTTCACGTCGGGCGGCGCGATCGTGATGCCCATCCGCGTCGCCTCGGACATATACTGCACGACCTTGTCGCTGTCGGAGCATTCGAAAGTGAGAGTAGCGGCCAGAAACTCGCGCGGGTAGTGTACCTTGAAGTAAGCGGTCTGGTACGCGACGATAGCGTACCGCGTCGAGTGGGCCTTGTTGAAACCGTACTTGGCGAACTCTTCGATCAGTTTGAAAAGCGCTTCGGCCTCCTCGGGTGCGATACCGTTTTCCTGCGCCCCGGTCATGAAGTTCGGTCGTTCGGCGGCGATTGTCTCGAGTTTTTTCTTCGAGATCGCCTTGATCAGCGTCAGCGCGCGGTTCAGAGGCAGCTTGCCCAGGCGGTTGAGCACCTGCATAACCTGCTCCTGGTATGTCATGATACCGTGAGTTTCCGCCAGCAGGTCGTCGACCAGCGGGTGCAGCGACGGGACGTCCTGCTTACCGGCCTTGCGGGCGCAGTAAGAACCGATCAGCTCCATCGGACCGGGACGGTACATCGCGTTGGCGGCTATCAGATCCCCGATCGCCTCTGGCTGCATCTGTATCAGCACGCTCTTCATCCCGCCGGACTCGAACTGGAACACGCCGTCGGTGAGCCCCTTCTGGAACAGCGCGAAGACTTCCGGATCGTCCAGCGGGATCTTTTCGGGGTCGACATCCTCGCCGATCCGGTCGCGCACCAGCTCGCGGGCACGCTGAATGATCGTCAGTGTCCGCAGTCCCAGGAAGTCCATCTTCATCAGCCCGACCGCTTCGCAGGTAGGCCCGTCCCACTGGGTGATGGCGTCTTCGCTGTCGGCCTGCTTGCAGAGGGGAACCACGTGCTCCAGCGGTATATCTGCCACGATCACCCCAGCGGCGTGAACCCCCGCGTGGCGCGCCAGGCCCTCGAGGTTTCTGGCGTGATCGAGCAACGCGGTCACCCGCGGATCGGTGTCGTATAGCTTCTTGAGGGTTGGCTCGACTTCCAGGGCCTTGTCGATGGTCATCTTTAGCTGCTCGGGGATGAGCTTGGCGATGGTGTCGACCTCGCTGAGAGGTATGTCCAGCACCCGCCCCACGTCGCGGATCGCCGCGCGGGCCTTGAGCGTACCGTAGGTGATGATCTGGGCCACGTGCCCGTACTTCTCGCGGACGTACTGGATGATCTTGGCGCGCCCTTCCTGGCAAATGTCGATATCGAGGTCAGGCGCCTCCTCGCGCTCGGGGTCGGTGAATCGCTCGAACAGCAGACCGTAACGGATCGGATCGACGTCGGCGATGCCCAGCGAGTAACCCAGCAGAGTAGCCACCCCGCTGCCGCGCGGCGCGTTGGGGATGCTCAGGGACTTGGCGTACTGGACGAAATCGTTAACGATCAGGAAATACGAACTGTAATTCTTGGCGGCGATGACCTCCAGTTCGCGGTCGAGGCGCTCGGCGTACGCGTCGGGAACGTCCGTGCCTTTCTCCTTAAAACGCTCCCGCAGACCCTTCCACGCCAGGTCGCGGAGATACTTGTCGGCCGACACACCGTTGCCCGTGTCGAAAACGGGCAGGTACTGGGCGGTGAAATTGATCTCCGCATTGCACATCTCGGCGATACGCAGCGTGTTGTCGCACGCTTCGGGCCAGGCCTTGAATGCTTCGCGCATTTCGGCGGGCGTCTTTAGGTACAACTCGGGCGGATAGACCAGCGCCCCGCCGTCAGCCAGCGTCTTGCCCGTGGAAATGCACGTCAGGACCTCGTGGGACCCCTTGGCCTGACGCGTCATGAAGTGTACGTCGTTTGTGCCCACGATGCCCACGCCCAACTCGCCGGCCAGCGCCACCAGTTGCGGATTGATCGTCGTCTGCTCGGTCAGACCCTGGTTCTGAATCTCGATAAAGAAACGCTCGGGCCCGAAGATATCCAGGTACTCCCCGGCTATCCGGCGGGCCTGGTCAGGCTGGCCGGCCAGCAATGCCCGCGGTACTTCCCCGCCGAGGCACGCGGTGGTGCAGATCAGCCCGTCGCTGAATTCGTTGAGCAGCTCTCGGTCGATGCGGGGCTTGTAGTAGAACCCCTCGAGGTAGGCCCGCGACGAAAGCCTCATCAGATTGGACCATCCGATCTGGTCCATCGCCAGCAGGATCATGTGATACGACGCGGTCTTGGGGTTACCCATCGAACGATCGTCGCGTCTCGTCGGCGAGATGTACGCCTCGATACCGAGAATCGGCTTGATCCCTTTGGCGGTGGCTTTGCGGTAGAACCCCGGCGCGCCGAAAAGATTACCGTGGTCGGTCAGGGCGATCGCCCCGGAGCCGTGTTCTTCGGTGGTATCGATCAGATCGCCGATCCGATTCCCGCCGTCCAGCAGCGAATAGTGCGAATGCACGTGAAGGTGAACGAATCCATCCATGGCCTGATCTCCGCGAAACGATTTTTCCGAGCGCTTCAACTCAGTATACCGCCTCGGCTGACATATGCAAACCGACACATTTTCTGACGCCCAATGTCCGATAAATAATAGTGCGGTGCGAACATGAGCCAAAGTAATTTGAAAACAATCGAAATCGCCTGCCCGCACCAGCGGAAGATTATCCAGGCTCTCTATCCCTGCCGGGGCGATGGGCGATATCTATGTCGTGCCGACGGGACCTTCGACCTCGAACTCGTCGAGTGCGGCCAGGACCACGGGCGGTGCGCCGAGACGCTCTGCGCACTGCACCGCTTCAACCGTCGCGGCGCGGGAACGTGGTATCCCGATCAAATCAGGGCGATGCCGGAAAGAAAACAAACCCGTGACCGCCCCACCGCACCCGGCGATAAAAAGAACGACAAGAACTCGTTCGACCAGTTGTGCTGAACCGCGGCCCGGATCAGAACACCGGTTGGTCGGTCGGTCCGGCCCGCCGGCGGGTCACCGGCAGGCGGAGTTCGCGCCCCTGCAATATCCGGGCACAATAAGCCCGAGTGGCCGGTCCGGCGAAACGCTTTATCAGGTCCTTGCCCGAAATACCCGGATTGGCTGCCCGATACCTCGCAACGCTCGTGGGACCCATGTGATAGGCCCCCAACACCAGGTATGCGTCGCCGCCGAACCGGTCGGTGAGCATGCGAAGGTACGTCGTGCCGATCAGCATGTTATACTCCGGATCGAACAAGTCGCCTCTCTCGGAGCGTTTCAACTTCTTCAGCACGTCGGTCTCCGCCGCGGGCAGGATCTGCATGAGACCCTTGGCGTTGACCTTGGAAACCGCCAGCGGATCGCCCCCGCTTTCAGCGAGAACGACTTTATGAACGAATACCTGGGGGAGATTTGACCGGTCGGCATATCTAATAACGAGGATACGATAATTTTCGGGCGACTCCTCGAGAGTAGGCGGCGCGCGCCGGAACCACCACGCGCTCAGGCCCGCCACGACCGCCACGAACACCACGATCGCCGCCCAGAGGTACCGTCTCGGCTTGCGACGCGGACCGAGGTCCATTCGACGCCGGCGAAGGTTGCGCACAAACCGGAGGAACTTCATATGAAATGAAAGTCTGTGCCTTGAAAGAACCAATCCGTTGATCCTCGAGTTTCTCGTCCGCGGGGCGGAAGGTTTCTAATTTTCTAATTTTCTAATAGTACTATCGGCGCCCGCGGCGATATCGGTCCAGTGAAATTCAGCTATCTGGTATTCAGCTTTCGACCTTGACGCCCAGGGCGCCGGTGATGCGGTCGAAGTCATCGAGGTTGTAGAACTCGATCGTGATCGCCCCGGTATCTTTGGCCCGCCCGGTGCGGATCGTCACTCGCGTACCGGTCGCGCCGCTGAGCTGCTGCTCGAGGTCGAGGATGTAAGGCGCCTTGGTGCTGGTGCGCTTGGGCGAAGCGGAATTGGGATCGGTGCTGTTTGCGGTGGCGACGAGCGCTTCGAGTTGGCGAACGGAGAGGTTTCGGGCTGCGGTTTTGCCCGCCAGCGCCAACTGGATCTGGGGCCGACCGGCCAGGCCCGCCAGGACTTTGGCGTGTCCGAAAGATAAGCGACCGGTCAAGAGAAGCTGCTGCACGTCGTCGGACAAGTCCAGGAGCCGCAGGTAGTTAGCGATAGTTGCTCGCGGTTGACCCAATCGCTGCGCCGCCTGGGACTGGGTCAGGGAGAACCGGTCTATGTAGTCGCGGTAGGCCCTGGCGCGGTCGATTGGATTCAGGTCGGATCGCTGGACGTTTTCGATGATCGCCCACTCCAGGAGTTGGCGGGAGTCGGCGTCTCTCAGGGCGCATGGGACCGTCCGCAGCGCCGCGAGCTTGGCGGCGCGGAGACGGCGCTCGCCGGCGATCAGGACATACGGGCCATCGACATCGTTGTCGCCTCTGGGCGCCACCAGGAGCGGTTGGAGGATACCATGCTCGAGGACCGAGGCCGTCAGTTCAGCGAGCTGCTCGCCATCGAAGTCACGCCGGGGCTGATACGGATTCGGCGATATCAGTTCGATGGGGATCTCCTGGGGCTTGGCGTCCGGCGCCGCGGCGTCGGGGGGATCGACGTCGGGAGCTACGGGGACGGAGATTGGTTTGTGTGCGGGCGGCGCCTCGGGGGTCGGTGCGGAATTGGTGATGAGGCTTGCCAGCCCCCTGCCGAGTCGACGCTTGCCACTGACGGAACGCGTTTTCTTATCGTTAGCCATCGCGGACCTCCTTGTACCTGCTACAGGCCGGAAGATAATGTTCCACGTGGAACAGCGAACATCCATTATTCGCCACACCATAAGAATAGCACGCGAGCAAGACGTTGCAAGGAAAAAAAACCGACAGTTGGGAATTGGCTCAACAGCGACGGCAACGACTCTCGCCACAAAGCTGGAGCGAAGCGGAAGTCCCGAAGTACATCGGGGGACACAAAGAACGGCGACGACGAAAAAATACTTGACGGCAAGGACCACGGCCCGGACACAAAGATCAACAAAGGACACAAAGATAAGCAACGGTACCGCGGCGACACGCCGCGGTGCCGTTTGCGTTCGCACAATTTTTTCGCTCGACCGCGAAGGTCACAAAGAGGGTACATCGAACTACACGATCCGAGGGGAAGCGGACAGTGTCTGGTTGTCCACATGCGTGGATGTTCCACGTGGAACATTCCAGTCGCGAGCAGCGCTGCACGTCACGATCAGACGGCGGCAGGGGGGTTGTTCAAATGCGGATCACTACACCAAAACGCCCCACCGATGTTTTTGCATATTTCGCCCATTATTGGCCCATTATGGCCTGATTCTGTTCAATAATTGACGATTCTGGGCCAAAACGGCCTGAAAGTGGACGTTGTCCATTCCACGCACAACAAGGACTTACGTCGGTGACCATCGCGGGGGGGGGGGACCCAGACGCCTGGCAGGCGTAAGACGATGGCGGTAACTACTTGCTCGTCACAACTGGCAGGATTATCTGCGAGGGATACCGCGTATTGCAGTATATCTTATTGGCCTGCTTGACGAACTTGCACCCGTCGGTCCACGGTTGACCCGTACCGGGATTCAGATCGAAGCGGGGGTAGTTCGACGAGGTGATCGAGACGCGGATGCGGTGGCCGGTGTTGAAGATGATCGAAGTCGACCAGCAGTCGACCGACAGCTCGTAGATCTTGCCCGGGGTCAGCGGGGTGTCTTTCGACATCGATTGGCGTTTTCGGCAGCGGAGCATGCCTTCGGCGATCAGGTAGCTCGCGCCGCTTGGATAGACGTCGCACAGACGCACGGATATGTCTGTATCTGCGGCTGTAGACGCGAGATATATCTTCGCGGTCACCCTGCCGGTGACTTCGAGGGGTTTCTCGAGCGGTTTGGACGTGAAGTTCAGGACGTCTGATCTTGTCTCAACCTTCCTCTGATCCAGCGGGCCGGAGGGCAGGTTCAAATTTCGCCCGCCGCGGGTCGGGCAGGGGTCCTTTGGGTCGAAGGTGTAGGTCCGAGAGGTTGGCGGGGGGGTCTCCGGCTTCGCCAGGCTCAGCGTCTTGGTCCGGTGGATGTAATAGGGGGTTTGTGTAGCGGGGATCGGCCAGCGATTCGCGTATCGCCACTCGTTGCCCGGTGCCTTTTTGTCAGAAACATCGCCCATCACGTAGTAGGCTACAGCTGGTAAGTCCTGTACACCATTGGCTTTACCTTTGAGCGTGTGTGCGAACCACGCCACAGCATTATACTTCGCCGGCGGTCTGGCGTTGGGGAAGGGCAGCCTGCCTGCAGGTCGCCCGATACCGTGTGCCCAGGGACCCATCACGAGTTTCTGGGTGCCTTTGGCGCCGGCGGCTCCGCGGTACTGTCTACCGACGAACGAGTCGATCGTGCCCTGGGAGAACGTGTCGAACCAACCGCCGACGTGGACGGCGGGTACGTTGATGACCGCCTGGCGGGCGCTAGAGTCGAACTGGCGCCAGTAGTCATCATATAACGTGTGTTTGCGCATGAGCTTAGCGGCCTTGGGGTCGAAACGGTTGCTCTTGAGCCACCCGAGGACCTGGCTGGCGCGCATCGCGCCGCCGATATACGTGGCGTGATGGTACAGGCTCCCGGCTGCTACCTGTATGTACTGTGCTGTCAACCCTTTAGGTGTGGTACACGCCAGGAGATTCTGGGTTATCCCCCCCGCCGACGCGCCGGTCGTACCGATCTTCCCATTGCACCAGGGCTGTTTCATGATCCACGCGACGGTTTCGGACCCGTCGCGGTATTTCCCCCATCCGCACCCGACAAAGGGCACGTTCTCGCCGGCGGAAGCGAATCGCCCGCGCATGTCCTGTGCGACGACCACATAACCCGCCATCGCGACAGCCGCTCCCCATCGCTGGCGCGACTTGTTGTACGGAGTTCGCGTCAGGATTACCGGGAACGGACCTTTGCCCCGCGGGAGGTATACGTCGGTGGCGAGCTTCACTCCGTCGCTCATTGACAGCATGTGCGTGGACTTCTGCTGCGCAAGCGCGGGGGCGACAGATAACAGTGCGATCAGGACTGCGAGGAGTCTGAGTACACGGAGCCTTTTCATTGGCATGATCTCCACGGGTTGGAAAAGAAAGTCGAGCAGTATCATACCATCAAGTGGGCGGTATTGCTTCTTTCGAGTTCCGGCGAAACAGGCCGTAGACGCGGCCGGAAGATTCAGTACAATCATTGCGATCACTTGAAAGGACCAAAATGCAAAACCGAAAATCGATCTACCACACGCTGCTGTTGAGCCTCGTGACCGTCCTGATGATCCAGTTGCCATTGCGGGCGGCAGATGAGGTGACGCGCGTCTTCATCTTCGCCGGCCAATCGAATATGACCGGCTCGGATTCCAAAGATTCGCTGGTCGACAATCACCCGCCATTCAAAGGCGCCGCAGCGCCGCAGAAGGATATTCGATTCTCGTACAACGTCGGGCGCGATAAGAAATCCGACGGCTGGGTCGCGATGGCGCCGGTCAACGGCGTGTTCGGGCCCGAGATGACTTTCGTCCGCAAATTGAAGAAACACGTCAAGTACCCGATCGCCATCATCAAAGACTCCTGGGGCGGAACCACACTGGTCAATGACTGGAATCCCGCCGGTCCGGAGAAGGGTAAAAAACTCTACGCGCGGTTGATCAAACAAGTAGCCGACCGGCTGAAGGAGCTCGACGCCAAGGGCGTGAAGTATCGGATCGAGGCGATGATGTGGCACCAGGGGGAGAACGACATGTTCAACAAGGAGGGGATCGTCACGTACGAGAAAAACCTCCGCAACTTCATCGCCCGCATCCGCAAGGAGTTCAAATCGCCGAAACTGAACGTCTTCATCGGTGAGATCAGCAACAAGGGCGTATGGGGAATGGACAACCGCCATCGGGTAGCCAAAATCTGCGTCCAGCAACTCGCGGTCGTCAAGAGCGACCCGAACGTTTATTTCGTTCCGACCTCGCACGTCGGTTTCAAGATCGGGCGCCCCGTCGGGCTGCACTATCACTTCGGAACGCTGGGGCAGCTCCAGCACGGCGGGGCGTACGTGGACCACTACCTCGCCGCCATCGGCCGACCGCTGAAAACGAAAGACCGGGCATTCGCCAAAGCCGATCTGCCCAAAGGCAAGAAGGTCAAACTCTTCATCCTCGGCGGGCAGCGGAATATGGAAGGCGAAGAGGCGTACGTGTCCCAGATCGCCGACTTCGCAAAATACAAAACGCTCGCCGGCGATCAGAAGGATGTTCTCTATCAATATTCACTCGGTGGGGGGGTGAAGGTGTCGGCGAACTTCGAGCCGCTTGGCCCGACCGGTTACCTGAGCAACTTCGGTCCGGAACTCACTTTCGGCAAAGCAGTTAAGAAAACGCTCAAGAAGGGCGAAACACTCGCGATCTACAAGTTCACCCACAGCGGCGCCCAATCGATCGACTGGCTGCCGGAAGGCACGGACATCCCGCACCGCGACCTCTACAAAACGTTCATCAAGGGAATCAAGAAGGCCCGAGTGGATCTCAAAACCGCCGGATATGAATGCGAACTGGCGGGGGTGTTCTGGCATTGCGGGGAGAACGATCGGGCGCTGCATCAGCAGGCGAAAATGTACGCGGCCAATCTGAAAAAACTGATCGAAGGCGTGCGCAAAGACCTCGCGGCGCCGAAGCTGAAATGGTACATCACCGAGCAGCCGGTAATCCCGCCATCCTGGGCGGGCAAGCGAAAGTTCCTTCCGGTCACCGAGGATCTGCAGAAGCTGGCCGGCGCCGACGAGAACATCAAGTTCATCAAAACGACCCACCTCCCGCACCGCATAGTAGTATTCGGAACCGAAGGCATCCTGGCCCTCGGCGAAGAAATGGCCAAAGCGCTGGCGAAATAAAGTGGCGTTGTCGGGTTGCGGCTACCATGTCGTGCCGGCTTCGATGAAGTCGGTTTCCGTATAGGCTTTTGCGGCCTGTGCGGCTGCTTTTTCGAGCGGATCTTTGGAGTTGAGAAATCTCTCGATCAGCTTGTTGTTGCGCGCGGTGTTGGCTTTTGAAGTGTGTGTGAATCTTATCAGACCCATAGCCAATATCGCCTGGACGCGCCAGGCCCGATCCTTATCATTCTCGGCGATGTTCCAGATATCACCGGCATTGAAGCGAGCCCTTTGGAAGATGATCGCCTTGTTCTCGAATACTGCCTCGAACTCGTTGAGTGCGTTGAGATATGCGCGCAGCGGCGCCATTCGTTTGGCTTTGGTGCCCTGGTCCAGGTCACGGTCGATCGATTTCGATATCCCGGACAAAGCTGTCGCCTGGATATCCTGGCCGTATATGGTCATGTGCATGTGGCTGCGCTCGTTGATCATATGCCATCCCGCGACAAACATGTCTCGGTAGATCGCGCCGGCGTCTTTGAGGCGTTCGTTCTTGATGTAGTAATCGCCCAGGAGGTCGAGCACGTCGAGGGTCCGGCCGAGATGTTCGACGGCGTCCTGACGCGTGGAGACGTTCAGTTTGCCCGAAGCGTGTTCAAACAGGTAGTCCATGCCGGCCTGTTTGGCGCCCTTGCCGATATGGCGGCGAATCTCTTCGAGTGTTTTCAGTGCATCTGCATGGTTTCTTGCGTCGCCCTTGGCGAGCGATGCGGCTGCATCGAGCAAAGCGTTTCTTCTGGCGGAGAACAGTTTGACGGCTTTGGCGTAGTGTTTGGCGGCGTTATCTGTGCCCGACGGCGTGGCGGCCAGAACGTAGGTGATCTTCGCGTCTACTTCGAGGATATCCATGAAACCGGGTTTGGATGTCTCGCGGGTCGGAGCGTCGTACGGCTTGGTGGTTCGCCAGAGGTCAAGTATCGTAGGCCTCCGTTCGCCGTCGCGTCTATCCTCCGCCTTCTTGGAGCATCCGGAGGGGGATATCAGTGCAAGGGCAAGACACATCGCCCACATGATCTCGAACCACTTCATCACAATGCTCCCTGTGACTTCTCGCCCACGTCGAAGATCCGCCACGGCGGGATCACCGCGGGCCTGTCCGATGATTCTATCATTGTTTCCAGGTCCGGCCAGCATGAAAATCGTTGACGCCCCGCCGAGATGAAGGGACACTGAGGCCTGATGCGCCAGGAACAAGGAGTGCCCGCATGGGAATCACGCGAAGGCAATTTGTGAAACGTTCATCCGCGGCGGCTGCGGCGGTCAGTTTGCCGATGTTCGTCCCATCGACCGCCTTGGGCGCCAATGACAAGATCCGCGTGGGCATAATCGGTCTGGGCGGGCGCGGTGCGCACTCTCACGCCACCGCCCTGGGCAACCAGGACGGCGTTGATGTGGTCGCCCTCTGCGATCCGGATCGCGGCCGCCTGAACGGCGCGGCGGGGGGGATCAAGCGTTGGTTCAAGCGCGACGCGGACAAGTATACCGACATGCGCGATCTCCTGAGCCGCAAGGATATCGACGTGGTCTCTGTCGCCACACAGGTGTACTGGCACGGGCTGGCGACTATCTGGGCGTGCCAGGCGGGCAAACACGTTTACGTCGAGAAACCGCTTTCGCTGTACATGTGGGCGGGCAAGCAGATGGTCGCTGCCGCCCGCAAACACAAGCGCATCGTCCAGTGCGGAACGCAGCATCGCTCAGCCAAGGGCGTCCGCGAGGCGATTGCATGGACCCGCGAAGGTCACCTGGGCAAGATCAAGCACATTAACTGTTTCGCCATCAAACCGCGCCGGTCGCTGGGCAAACGCGAAAAGCCTCTGAACATTCCCGACAGCGTCGACTACGAGCTGTGGTGCGGTCCGGCCAGGAAGCTGCCGATCTATCGCAACCGCCTGCAATACGACTGCCGCTACGATTGGAACACCGGCGGGGGGGAGACCCTGGACCAGGGCATTCACGAGGGGGACGTAGCTCGCTGGTGGCTGGGCGAAAAGAAGATGCCCAGGCGCACCATGAGCATTGGCGGGCGGTTCATGTGGAACGACGCGGGCGACGCGGCCAACGCCCATATCATGTGCTATGACTTCCCCACGGCTCCGGTGATTCACGAAATATACAACGTCAAGGCGCCGGGCTTTGCCGACGGGTTGAAGCTTCCCAAGGCAATCAAGGGCTCCCGAGCCCATCGCATGCTGCGACACGGACCGTACGGGCTGGTCGCAACGTATGAGGGAGGTATTGTTCTGGTGCTGGCGTACCAGCCGCACGAAACTTGCGTGGCGTACGATCACAAGGGCAAGCAGATAAAATCGTTCCACGGGCGGGGCGGGGGCAATCACTTCGTCAATTTCATCGAGGCCGTCCGCAGCGGTAAACGCGAAGGCCTCCACGCCGAAGTTGAAGAAGGTTATATCTCCACGGCGACGGTCCATACCTCCAATATCTCGTATCGCCTGGGCAAAGTCGCCTCGGTGAAGCAGCAAAGAGCGGCGGTCGCGGGCATACCCGGTTTTACCGAAGCGTTCGAGCGTTTGCAGACGACATTGAAGGGTCACAAAGTCGATCCGAACACCGCTACACTTGGACCGTGGCTGGAGATCGACCGCGACAAGCAGTGCATCAAGGACAACGATAAAGCCGAGAAAATCGTCCGCGGATACTATCGCAAACCATTCATCGTACCGGAAATCTCGGCGTAATTTGGTAGGGGTAGGAAGGACCGGGAACTAAACCGGTCCTTCCTACCCCT
>CAZSLS010000144.1:0-17421 GCA_964607575.1 uncultured Planctomycetaceae bacterium
CGCGCTTGCTCGTCCGCTATCAATCCGTTACAACTGCCGTGCCGGACAGGATTGACATATTCCCCAAAAATCCCACAGAGACACGGAAACCGGTTTTGTCGTTTGCCGCCCGCCGTTTGTCGTCGCCAACTGCCAGCCGTTAAGCATATTCAGCTACGCCGTCGTATGCGAAGGTGTCGGCCCAGGGACTTGGACCTCGTGCGATAGCGATCCGTTCGGCCTGCTGGAGGTGATCGAGATACTCAGCCAGTTCCACATTATTGAACTGTGAGAGAAACGCCGGATCGGCGGTTCGGTTGAATTGAAGTATTCCGTCAATAAGTTCGCGCTTAGTCATTCCAATTGCCTCAATATCCCTGGTGCACCACCACTCCCTGACAGGTTCTGATATTCCTTATCGTCCGAGAACACTTCGAAGCTTTAGCCCGGATTTGGTGATTCCAGTTTCGTGCCCTTCTGACGGAATTGACATACGCGTCAATAATTGACCTCTTGTTGTTCCCAGGCAGAGCATCGGATACAATCGCAACCGAAGCACCCCACTGGCCGCGAGGAAAGTGGGTATCCTTGAAGCGTCACTCCAAACAAGGCTCTCTAAATATGAAAAAATGCATTCTATCGGTTTCGCTGGTGCTCTGGTCGGCGGCTGCGTTTGGCGCCGAGATCGATACCGAGGCGCTGAAAGCCGACATGACGTTCTTCACCGACGCCAGTTGCAACCGCCTGAAGACCAGCGTCAAGTCGAAAGATCTGGTCCGCTTCAAGAGCAGATTGCTCAAGACGGTGGCCACCGAGATGCTCAAGAAGAAGTATGACAGGACGTATCGCGCAGCAAGCTATCAGGCGTACCCTTCGCCCCGCGAACTGGGCAAGGTCCTGAAACTTGGCAGCGGTTTCAGCCGTTACGAGAACATCACCGGTATCTACCTGGAGGCGGGCGAGAACGTGGTCTTCGTAGGCGATACCGGCGACAAAAAGCTCTCACTGCTGATCCCCGAATGGATGCGAAAACCGCCGAAAGGATACAACCCCTGGAAAGACCGCGGGGGATGGGGCTTGAAGAGGCAGCAAATCAAACTGAAGACCGGTCTGAACGTGATTAACGTGGCGAAGGCCTCCAATGCGTACGTGAGCTATTTTGACGACGACGCCGCCAAGGCGCCCAAGGTGATCGTTCACTTCGCGACGGGAAAGGTGAACGGTTTCTTTGATATCTCCAAGCACACCGACAAGGACTGGGACCGCCTGCTGGATAACGCCGTCAGCCCCATCATGGACGCTCGGGGCAAGCATATCCAGGTCGCCTATCCGGTTGAGTGGTTCAAGGTGTATACCCGCGGAAAGGGCGTCAAGCTGATCAACAACTACGATACGATGCTCAATCATCACTACACGCTGCTGGGGCTGGTGAAGTACAAGAAGCTGCCCAAGAACCGCATCCTGGCGCGCGTGAACTTCCACTATTACATGTTCCGCGATCGTGACGGCATGGCGTATCTGGGCAACAAAGGCACGATGCGAATGGTCGCTGATCCCAGCGTGGTGATCGTCGGCGATCCGTGTTGGGGTTTCTGTCACGAGGTCGGACACGCCATGCAAATGCGCCAGATTACCTGGGGCGGAATGACCGAAGTGAGCAATAATATTCTCACGCTCTACACCTGCATAAAGATGGGCAACGCCAGCCGCATCAAGCGGAGCAAAAAGTACGCCGCGGCTCGCAAGAACATCATCGAAGCCAGCCCGAAAAAATCGTACCTCGCCGTTGGCGACGTTTTCCAGCGCCTGGTCCCCTTCTGGCAGCTCCATCTCTACTGCTCGCGTAACGGAAAGGGCGACTTCTACCCCGACGTCATGGAGCAGATGCGCCAGCGCCCGGACGCCGGACGCGGAAACGATTCGATCCGGAACCAGTTCGAGTTCGTGAAGATCTGCTGCGATGTATCCAAGCTGGACCTGACGGATTTCTTCGACAAGTGGGGATTCTTCTGGGTCGGAGAACTCAAACTCAAGGACTATCGCAACTATAATTTCAAGATCACCCAAAAGATGGTGGACGATACCAAATCGTACATCGCCGGGAAGAAATACAAAAAGCCAACTACGGACATCACCTTGATCGAAGACTGAGCTGCGGACCATCCTGCACCCGGCGCATCGGCGGCGCCGATTTGACATGCAAATACGTAAGCGGAGACGATTCGGTCTTCCACCTGATTGAACTAACCCGCCTCCGGGCCAAGTGAACGACAGCGACGGACGGCGACGGATCAATATCCAACAGCCAGCAAGGAATTTCCAATAGCCAAGTTTAACGACAGCGGCAAACGGCAGACGGCAAGGGCGACGGGGGGAATACGGGGGTATTGACCCAAATACGTCCTGTGCATAGCCTGGAGGGCGTAGCGGAAAGCAGGAAGCGCGGCGAAGCACTTGGGATCGTGTACCCAGACTAGCTCTCGGCGCTGGCGGCGGGTTCGATATCTCGGCAAAGACCGTTTCTTCGGCCGGGTCGCCGGCGACAAGGGCGAGTATCCTGCCCGCGAACGATTGTTTCGCTCAGGGCTTCTTCTGTCGTACCGTGATTGCATCCACGGCCGATTTGGCGGTACTCACGTACGCATTTTCGGTCGTCTTCATATACGTATTGAGGGGTTCTATTGCTCTCGCGTCGCCGTAAGTATTCAACTCATATATAGCGGCGCGTACCACGAGCTTGGATTCGTGCTTGAGAACGGTAATGAGGGCCTCGACCAGATCGTCTTTTCCCGTCTTCTCCATCGCCTCAACCAGTTCCTTCCTCGATGACCTGGTCTTCAACCATGCGATGTAAGGCTTGCATCCGGCTTTGGAGTCCACTTTCGCCAGCGCAATGGCTGCCTCGTCGCGTATACGGGGCTCTTTACTGCCTGCGAATTGCTGGAGTGGCTTGGAGGCCTGTTTATCGCGAGCATCTCCCAGTCTTCTGATCGCCTCCCGGCGAACCATCAAGTCGCGGTCCTTCAACATGGGGATCGTCGCCTTAACGGCAGAGACCTTGTCAGTGATCCATAACGCGCGGAGCGCGGTAATGCGAACTTCCCTGGATGAGTCTTTGAGTGAACCTATGAGATGTTTGGCGACTGACTTGTCCCCCACTTGCCCGAGGGCCTCTGCCGCGGCGTACCTGATGGTTGTGTCATGTTTGTCATTCAGGGCTGCAACCAAAGCCGGAATAGCTCTCTTATCCCCGGTTTTCCCGAGGGCGCTCACCAGGCCTCTCACAGAGGCCTCTTCCGCCCCTCGCCAAGTTTTGACCTTGGAATTCGGGCTTGGTTTGAGTTTCTCGATGAGGATATCAGCGAGTGGCTTGACCGCCTCCGGGGTGATGCGCCGCCTCAGCAGTTGTTGGAGTGCCATGGTACGGACGCGTAGTTCGCTATCTCCGACGGCCTTTACTAGAGCAGCGGTGAGATCATCATTGCTTTCGGGCATCCTGTATGTCGCTTTCACTGCAGCTATGCGAACCTGAACATCGGGATCTTTCAAGCCCTGAATGAGCACCTCAGCAAGATTCTTGGGTCGAAATACCACCAGCATGTCGAGGGCTGATCGCCGAATGGACGGGTCAGGATCCACCAGCGCTTTCTGCAAGGGCTTGAGTCGCAGCTTGTGCCGAGAAGAAGGACGCCTGCGATAATACATGGCGCTCACCACCTCGCTTCGCAGCTTCACATCCTTACTGTCGAGGAGTTCGACAAGTACGATGGATGCTTTGGCGTCTTCGATTTTGACTAATCCGTTGATGGCAAGAGTCCTGAGGGAACTGTCAGCACCTTTGGCGATCTTCGTGAGAGATTTGATCACCTCGTCCCCACCGATGTTCGCTAAAGCCTCCACCGCATGTTGCCGCACTTTCTGGAACTTATCGCCGATGGCCGAAATCAGCGCCGGGACCACTACACTATCGTTCAGGCCGGCCACGCCGCTACTGGTCAAGATCGAGGCAACCCTGGAGCGGACGGTCGAACTGGGGCTGCGAAGCAGTCCAGCGCACAAGGTAACCGTTTGTTTGTCGGGTTTAGTTCGAGCGATGGCTACCAGGACGGCATACTGGATTTTCGGGTCGTGGTCGTTGAGCGATTTGACCAGTGCGTCCCGGACGCCCTTGGCGTCCTTGAGGCGCGCCAGAGCAGTAACGGCTTGCCGGCGAACAGGCAAGGATTTGTCGCTCGCCGCCCGGATGATCGTTTCGGTCGGCGGTGACTTCAAACCGCCGAGTGTCTTGACAGCGGCCAGACGTATCCGCCAGCTCTTGTCCGCCGCAGCGGTTTTGAGCGCCTCCAAACTACCGTACTCAGCGGGCATTGTCGCCAGAAGTCGCATTGCCGGCTCCCTGGCGTAAGGGGGCATCTGCAGCATCCTTACCAGGTATTCAACGGCCGGAGCGCCGATCGCCAGAAGCGCCTCGGCGGCTGCGGAGCCAACATTCTGGCTACTACCATAAGAGGAGTTGGATGGATCCGATAACGCAAAGATCAGAAAGGGAGTTGCACGTTTGTCACACAACTTGCCCAGGCCCCGGGCCGCTGTCGCGCGGACCCCGGACGACTCATCCCGCAGAGCGTCGATGAGAACTTCAAAACACCTGGGATCCTCAGCCGCCGCCAAGGCCTGCAAGATCCCGTAGCGAATCACAGGGTCCGCGTCGTCGGCATACTTCAAGAAAACCTCCGTCGTCAGTTTGCCGTCCAGCTTGGTCAGCGCAGAAAGCGCTGACTTTCGGACCTCCTGGTCAGAGTCCTCCAGCGCAGCTGTAAGAAGCTTGATCCTGGCTATCGTTCGCGAGTCGGCTGACTTCTCGTCGGCCGCTGCAGGAACGGTAAACGTCAGGAGAACTGCGATAGTGCCAATTACCGTGATGGTTCTTTTTGCGATCATATTCTGTTCCTTGTGTTTCCTATCCCTGAGGTAGCACCGATTCAAATCTGTGTCTGGCCCCTCAATGCCCGACTGAGGATCAGGGTGGGGTTCCCTCAACCAGGCACAAAGACTCAGGATCGGGCCCCTTGAGTTCGTCCGGTATCGGAAGTACCTTGGGCTCGGCCTTCAAGACCGCCGACATGTTCTTACGGATATTCTCAGCCGCCTGAGCCATTGCCGCTTTCTGGGCGGCCAAAAGCACGTTGCTTTGGCGGGTCTTGTACTCTGATGTCACCGCTGCCCTACCGGCGGATGTCTTGGCGGACGCCAGCCTTCGAGCCTGCGTACGTCTGTCCACGTGCAGTGCCTTGGCCTGTGCGCCGGTCATATTTACCACATACCTGTACCGGCTGGGCAGTCCGGAGTTCGCTCTGGCGGTAGCCCAGACGGCTTTCTGGGCCGGCGAGAGTTTCGCCTCGATCGCACTTATCCCGGTCTTGAGAATATCGTCGTAGTCTTTGGCGGTTCGGGCGATGGCGGCCTTGAGTGTCGGAACACTCTTGACAAGTTTGTCGTCGCGCGGTCCCATCCCGATCTTCTGTAGTGCCTTTCGCAGGTCCTCGCTCGCCCTGCGCTTGGCCCGCTTGGCGATATGCAAGTAAGGTTCTTTTACCCTGTACCACAGGAGTAGCGTTTTGAAAACCTCCTTGGCGGCGGCATGGTCGCAGCCCATCGCCGCCATGGTTCTATTACTGAGTCCGATCTCTTTCCGTATCTTTCGTATTGCGCTGTACGTGTTCGCATCGACCTTCTCGGTATCACCTCCCTTAGTCTCAGCGCTTGCAGCAGTCCCACAGCACCACGCCATTGCCAGCGACATGGCCAACAATGTCCTTAGCATAGCATTAATCCCGTTCACACACATGTTTCCCGCAGATACCCGTAATAGATGGCTTTGCGCCCACGCCCATCGTGGGCCTTTCGGACAATCCTATGACAATTCGGGAATATCTGCAAGCTCGTTCCCGGCTCGGTAAGGGCGCATTTGCCTGCCACCGGACCGTAATCGTGCTGAGACGCCCTGCATTCCAGCGTTCGGAGGCCCGCGAGCAGATGAGTCTCCTCGCTAACGTGCTGGATCACTTGCAAAAAATGGCGGAGCTACTTTTAGTCCGGTACATCCGTTTATTGTGTTTTCTCCAGTTCGTACAGCTTCTTTTCCGGGTTCCACTTGACCCGAACGCCCTGCCTGGCCAATCGGTCTTTGCAGTCTGAAACGAAAGCACTCATTTCTCCACTGATCGCACGGTTCTCCGGGCAGGTTTCGGGACGCTCGATCATGTCGATCTCACCTTGCCACGGCTCACTGGCACACTGAGCATTCAGACGATCAAACACAGCTTGGGCTTCGGGTGAGAGTATTCTTTGTGCGACCGGCTGCGTGGTCGCAGTGGGTTGGCTTGCCGGTTCCTTCTCGCATCCACCAATAATTGCGAACACAAGCAAAACCGCGAAACCAATTAGAAGTTGCTTCATTACTCTGGCTCTCCCTTCCCCTAACGTTTCGTGTCATCGGTCCCGATGTACCCCGATGTTCGTCGATGCAAATCGGGAACAACCGGGCTATCATTGTGTTGAGATGACGATTTGCGGAATTCTGAGTATGCACTCGCCCCGATCGGCAGGTTTGTGGTAGGTTATTCCGCGGAGAATTAACCTCCGGAATTGAAGGACACCATAATGGGTAAGTTTGGAAGTCGCATCAGCATTTTCATGATCCTGTTAATAGTGGCCGCGGGCGTGGCGTTTGCCCTGAACCCGTC
Organism: uncultured Planctomycetaceae bacterium; assembly: GCA_964607575.1. GTDB lineage: Bacteria > Planctomycetota > Phycisphaerae > SM23-33 > SM23-33 > BS750m-G57. The sequence continues at coordinate 6,726 of CAZSLS010000144.1, forward strand.
GGAGAAGGACCACAAGGCCAAGCTCTACTCGATAGTCCAGAAGAAGGTAAGCGGTGAGGGGATCATTGGGGCAATCGGAGCCGAAATCGCCAAGAGAACAGACGCTCTGCAACTGGCCGGGATCGAATATCAGAACTACGTTGTCTTTTCAACGGTGAAACGCAAAGGCGAGTTGGTGACGATCGGAGCCTTCGGAAAGATATTTGTAGTCGACGACAATATAGGGCTGGAGTAATCGCGTCGAGGATTTGGTTGGGCCTCTTGTATGTCTTGCCGTGTGCTTTCCGGGCAGGGCTCCGATTTGATGGAGTTGCTCGCGCCCCGGCTTGAAGTCAACTTCCCAGTTCTTTTCCAATAGCCTTGCCATACTCCTGACACGCCCTGGTTCCTTCGTCAGCGCCAACCACTTTTTCCCTGAGCTCAAACGGCCCCATATTCGTCATCTTCATCTCGAACACAAATTCCATGGTGTCAAAAATGAGCTTTGGCGCTTCTCCGCTGTGGGTGCTCGAGCCAAAGGCTCCTCCAATTTTCCCCTGAAGGGGTCCTTTCTGAGCCAGAAAAAGAAATGTTTTGAAGTTGTTTGTCATGTCCTTATGGTAGGTGGGGCATCCGAATATGTATCCATCATATCCTTCAAGATCCGTCTCGTTCTTGACATCAGTGATTTTCTTAATTTGCGCATCGTTTCCGCTGAAACGAACTCCTTCTGCAATGTATTCAGCCATCTTTTCCGTCAAACCAGTCCTGCTGTAATAGGCAACCAATACTTTTTTCATTTTAGCATCCTTTGAATGTTAACAGTTTTACAGTATATGCACGCCCCTTACCGCATTTTGACATTTAATCGCCAAATGTTCGTTAAGTTCAACCGGCAATCACCGGTCTCCCGCTCGGACCAGTATCAGTCAACCGTGATTCAGGCACCAAAATAGACTATGATGCCCGCTATGGAAAGGAACCATCTCATGTCGCCAAAGTGTATTCTCGCCGGTATCGCAGTATCGCTGTTTTTTTGCGGGTGCGCCGCCGACAAAAGCATCGAACTTGTCGATTATCACGTTCATCTCAAGGGCGGTCTGACTCTCGACGAGGCAATCGCAAAGTCCAAAGAAAACGGGATCAAGTACGGCATCGCGCCTAATTGCGGGCTGGGATTCCCCGTGACCGACGACAAGGGCCTGCGAGAGTATGTCGCAAGTGTGAAGGGCAAGGGCGTCTACGTCGGTATGCAGGCCGAAGGCAGGGAATGGGTGACGCTGTTCTCGCCGGCGGCTATCGCCGAGTTCGACTACGTCTTCTCCGACGCCCTCACCTGGCGCGACCACAAGGGAAGGCGCATGCGGCTGTGGGTGCAGAAGGAAGTGGTCATCGACGACAAGCAGCAATTCATGGACATGTACGTCGATCGGATCGTCTGGATTATCGAGAACGAACCGATCGACATCTTCGTCAACCCCACGTTTCTTCCGAAAGCGATCGCCGGCGAATACGACAGCCTCTGGACCGACCGCCGGATGAAGCGCGTTATCGATGCGGCCGCCAGGAACGATGTCGCAATCGAGATAAACGCCAAGTTCAAGCTGCCGAAGGAAGCGTTCATCAAGAAAGCTAAACAAGCGGGCGTCAAGTTCGCATTCGGGACAAACAATGGCGGGCGGGATCTCGGTAAACTGGAGTATTGTCGGGCAATGATCATCAAATGCGGGCTGACTCCCCAGGACATGTTCACACCGAAAAGCGACGGAAAGAAGGCCATTCAACTCAAGAAGCTGCCTAAACTGAAGTACTGATACACATGGGAGACACCAAAATGGACGTACCCTTTTGCTTTCCCTGTCTCAGGCGGATACAAACACAAAGCTGGCCGCATTCTGCGGTCGGACCGCCGTTAAACCAGTCGCCAGTGCTCAGTAACGACTAACGGCCTCTCGCCGTCCGCCGTCCACTGCTCCGCCAGGCGGAACAACTCCCAAATCCCACGCCGTTCGAGACTTGCCGTTACTGATTACTGGCCGTCCGCCGTCCGCCGTCGCCAATTCCCAGTTGCCGTTCACCAATTTCCACGTCTTCACGGAAAGTTCTTGGAGATATGGGGATGTGTGGTATACTGTCGTTTCGAGGTTTCAAGAAAGGATTCGGGGACCCTGCTTCGCCGGAGGCTTCGGCAGGGTAAGCTTTGGCGACCGTTGCCATGTTCCCCACTTACGCAGGCGTTTTCTTATCGAGAGGCGGTTGGGATCCATGGGTATTGAGGCTGACGAGTACGGGAACGCGCCGGTTTTCGAAGCACTCGAACCGAGGCTGCTGCTTTCATCCAGTTTCGATCTCGATGGCGACACTTTTATCGGACCCGGAGACGATGCGATCTTCGATCCGGCCTGGCAGGCGCGAGGCGGATATGCGTTTAGCGATGCGCTGCTCCAACCGGGGGATGAGCCGGCCTGGAACTCCCTTGCCGATTTCGACGGCGACTTCCACGTCGGTAGCGGCGACTATGCGTGGTTGAGTACGAACTGGGGCCTGGGCGCCGGCGATCCCATCCAGTATCCCGACGATCCCCACGACGACGATCAGTACACCGACGATGCCTTCGCCCAGGGCGCCTTCCCGGAAAATGAGTGGTTCTCCGATAGATACGCCAACATGGCGATCGCCGGGGATGACGACTGGTTCTATATAGTCGTTCCGGCCGGGCGGCCTATCGTTAACGTCGATTGCCGCTTCGTCGACGCCGAGGGCAATATCGACGTGAAGCTCTACGCCATTGGCGGGCCGATCGCCGAGGCCGCTTCAACTACCGACAACGAATCCCTGCAGATGCTGGTCGGTTCATCCGGGATGCATTACCTGAAGGTTTATTCGCCCGACGGCCCGTCCGGGCAGCGTTACGACCTGCGATGGTGGGCCGAGGCGATCCCCGACGATCACGAGCAGGACGACGACATAACCGAATCCGATGCCCTTGGCGCATTTCCGCAGGATACATGGTATTCCGAGTTGTACGGCTACAGGTCTGTGCAGGCCGACACGGACTACTTCGCGATGGACATACCGGCCGACCAGACATACCTGACGATCGACGCGACGTTCAACCACGCCGAGGGCGACATAAGCGCGTACCTCCGGATGGAGGGCGACCCCCAGATCATTGCCTACGGTCTGAGCGCCGACAACAACGAGCATATCGAAATAAATCTGGCCGACTTAAACTACATTCCAGGCCGCTACTACGCATGGGTGGAGGGGCCGAATTCCGGGCAGCTCTACGATTTTAGCTGGAACGCCCAGACCCTGGACTTCCGCGCGGTGGACGATACCGCTACGGTCGACGAGGACACTTCCGACAACCGGATCGACGTGCTGGGCAACGATATCGGGACCGACCTGGTAATCGTCGACGCTTCACCGCACGGAACGGACGGAACCTACATCTACTTCACGCCGTATCCCAACTATTCGGGGCAGACGTACATCAGCTACCGTATTCAGCAGGGCGGGTCGGGACCGACTGATGCCGGCGATGTGCTGGTGACAATCAACCCTGCGGCGGACAGCCCCGTGGCCTTGAACGACACCGCTTCGGTCGACGAAGACAGCAGCGACAATCAGATCGACGTGTTGGCCAACGATTCCGACGGTGACGGCGACTCCCTGACGATCACCGGAGCGGCGATCACGTCGGCGGCGCCTATAGGAACGCTCTGGTTCAACGCAGATTACGTGTTCTATACGCCCAACGAAAACGAAACCGGCACGGAGACTATCGAGTACACGATTGACGACGGGACGGGCCTGACTGACACTGCCGTGGTGACCGTGGACGTTGGCGATTCGCCTGACGACCCGGTGGCCGGCGACAACTTCTTTGCGTTCATTACGGGAATGCACAAGAACACGCTGCACGTGACGGGTAATGACTCCGACCCCGACGGCGATTCGTTCACCATCATCGGTTTTCCGGCCTCTCCGGACGATGGGGACGTGACTACCGACGGGCTGATTGTCGAGTACGAGCCGGACGAAGGATTCATCGGCTTCGACAGCTTTCAGTACACGATCCAGGACTCGACCTTCCGAACGGCCACCGCGACGGTGAATGTCCAGGTCCTGCCGACCAGCGACATCCACGAGGAGGACGACAACCGCGCCCAGGCCGACGCGCTGGGCGTTTCGCCGAAGATGGTCGCCCCTGCACACCTGCTGGACGAAGATTTCTACATGATCGAGATCATCGAAGGGTTCGACGATCGGATGACGGCCGAACTGTGGGGCGGTCTTGACATAGACATGGAACTGCTCGACGCCGACGGCGTGTTGGTGGCCGGTTCCTTCCTGGCCGGTCCCAGCAACGACAGGTTCATAGACACCACGGCCGTATCGCCCGGAAAGTACTACGTTCGCGTGTTCTCATTGGTTCCGTACTGGGGTCAGGGCTACGTGTTCCAGTGGGACAGCACCGGTCCGGGCGATCCGCACGAGTCTGACAACGGGTACTTAGAGGCCGATGCGCTCGGCCCGTTGCGCGCCGGCGTGACGATCGGCGGGATCAGCAGCGACGAAGACTACTACCGCTTCGAGGTCGAGGAGGGCCTGGGCTATGTCATAGCCAGGCTTACGTTTGACCTGGACGCCGGAAATCTTGATCTGGAGATCCGCAACGAGGCCGGTCTGCTGGTGGCCGGTAGCTACAGCACGTGGTACGGCGACGACGGTTTCAAGCGCGTGATGGCGCCGGGCGTCTACTACTTCCGGGTCTTCAATTCGGACGGCTATACGGGCCAGGACTACGAGCTTTATTGGGCCAGGTCCGTCACCGAGGACCCGCACGAGGAGGATGACAGTATAGCCCAGGCCGATGCACAGGGCCTCTTCTGGGACGAGGACACCTTCCTGGGCCAGTTCAGCCGGCTGGCGTTGCAGACTGATGACGACTATTACCGCATCGACGCCCGCGCGGGCTTTCTGTCGCTCGAGGTAGACTGCTGGTTCACAGACGGCGAGGGCGACATTGAACTGTATCTGCTGGACGCCGCCGGCGCCCAGGTCGCCGCCAGCACCACCAACACTGATAACGAACGCATCGAGTTCATAGCACCCGCGCCGGGGGCGTACTACATTCAAGTGACGACGCACGGGGCCATGTCCGGCCTGCAGACGTACGACCTGCGCTGGAATGAGCACTGGCACGACGACGCCCACGAAGCCGATAACGACATGGCTGACGCCGATGACCGGGGCGCATTTGCCGCCGATTCGCAGCACGACGGGACGTTGTGGAATCTGGACTTTTACGCCATCGACGTGCCTGTGGGCATGCTGCACGTGCAAGTTGACGCGCGTTTCACACACGCTGACGGGGACATTAACATCTACCTCCTAGAGTCAGGCCGCGGTCTAGATCTCGACAGGATCGGCGACAGTTCGGACGACAACGAGTTTCTGGACCTGACCATAGATAGGCCCGGGCGCTACTACATCCAGGTGGTCAGTAACGGCAACTACACGGGCCAATCCTACGACCTGTCCTGGACGGCGCTGGCGGTCGACGATTCACACGAAGCCGATAACTCCCGATCGCAGGCCGACGCGAAGGGGGACCTCAATCAGAACGTCGGCTTCAGGGGCATGCAGTGGGACGACGACACTTTCCGGATTGACGTCCCGCAGGGCTACGAGAACGTCACCATCGACTGCACGTTCAACGGCGCCGAGGGCGATATCGACATCCTGCTCGTCGACTCCGGCGGAACCCCGGTGACCGCCAGCACGGGCCTGAGCGACGGCGAGCATATCGATACGGTAGTGCCCTCGCACGGGACGTACTACATCTACGTTTATGATGGGGCCGGCGGCTCAGGCATCGGGATGACGTACCGTCTCCGGTGGTCGGCCTCCCATGTGGACGACAGCCACGAGACCGACAACACACCGGTCCTTGCCGACCAGCAGGGCGATTTCGCCGAAGGGGCCTGGTTCAACGGGCGAGCGTGGAACAATGATTACTTCCGCATCGACGTCCCGGAGGGGTCCCAGAGAGTGGATATAGACTGCCTGTTCACCCACGCCGACGGCAACGTCACGCTCATGCTGTACGACGAGGACGAGAACTTCGTCGCCATCAGCAACAGCCTCAGCGACAACGAAGATATCGACCTGATCGTACCCGAACCGGGCATCTACTACATAAAGGTCCTGTCGGTCAACGCCGTGTCGGGCCAGCAGTATCAGTTGCGATGGGACGCCCGAGACGACGACGCCCACGAATCCGACAATACAAGAGCCCTTGCCGATCTGAGGGGCACGTCATACGCCGGCAGCAGCTTTACCGCAATAGCACGGGACGACGACTACTACCGAATCGAGGTCTTCCCCGGCCAGGAGACCATCGCGGCCAGTTGCACTTTCTCGCGCATCGAGGGCGACATCGACCTGTACCTGCACGACAGCGCCGGGCAAATCATCGCCTCGAGCCGCGGTGAGACCAGCCGCGAGTCGCTGACCTACGCCGCCTCGCCCGGCACGTATTACCTGCGCGTCACGACCTTCGGCGGAGCCACCGGACAGTTGTACAACCTGACGTGGCTGGACAAACCCGCGCCGGAATACGAGTGGAACGTAATGGTCTACATCGCCGGGGACAACAACCTCTCGAAATACGCCCAACTCGACATCGATGAGATGACCGCCGCCGACCTGCCGGACTCGGTGGCCGTCACGCTCCTGGTCGACGACGCCAGCGATCAGACCAAGCAGTACCGTCTCGGCGAAACGCCGGTGAACATGGGCGAGTTGAACAGCGGCAAGCCGGAGACCCTGCTGGACTTTATCAACTGGTCGTGGGCTAATTACCCCGCCGAGAAAACGATGCTCGTACTCTGGGATCACGGCAGCGGCGTTAGGGGCGCCTGCTGGGACGACCCCGGCGGGCATGAAGGGCTCAGCCTGACCGAGATAGTCGACGTGCTGGATGAGTTCCCCAACTTCGACATAATCGGTTTCGACGCCTGCGTGATGAGTACGCTCGAGGTCGCCTATCAATTCCGCAACCACGCCGATTACATGGTGGCCTCGGAGGCGAACATACCTGGCATCGGCTGGGAGTACAATCACTGGCTGGACGGTCTGGCCGCAACCCCGACGATGAGCCCGCAACAACTGGCCGTCGAGGCCGTCGACGGATACGCTCAGGAGTACCCCGGTGGATCGAAAACTCTCTCGGCGGTCCAGCTCGACAAGGTCGCGCCCGTCGCAGAGGCCCTCGATGGTTTCGCCGACGCAATGTTGGCCCAGGCGACCGACGACGACTGGCTTATCGTGCAGGACGCCAAGCTCACAGCCCAGAGCTTCAGCGTCTACCGCGACATCGGCCGGTGGATGGGCATCCTCGTCGATGTCCCGGGCCTGAGTTCGAACATCCGCGGCGCCGCCCAGGACGTACTGGACGTGCTGCCGGCCGCCGTCACAGCCAACTTCGACGGGACCGACGTTCAGACCACCGGGCTGACCGTCTGCGCCCCCAAGGGCACCGGGCTCAATTCCGCCTACGACAACGACCTCGACTTCGTCGCCGACACCGACTGGGAAGACTTCCTGGTCCACGAGCTGCCGGGCGAAGCCCCCCATACCGGCGCCTCGCCCGGCGAGCCGAGCACGCCCCGGAGCCCCGCGGCGCCGGTCGATGTGTTGGATGTCGAATACGTTCTCCTGCCCGCGCCGTCGCTAACCGATACGCTGGCGGGGCTGCCCACAGCTCTGGAAGACGTGCAGGTCGGAGATACGTTCTATCTCGAAGCCTGGGTCAAGAACCAGGGAGGGTTCGCCCGCGGTATCGTAGGCGGGTACCTCGACATCTGGTACGACGACATGATCTTCACCCCCGGGCCCGTCAGCAACGGCGGAATCTACACTAACTTTACCCAGGCCGAGTTCGGCGAGTTTGGCAGTTCCGTCCAATTCGGCGGACTGGCCGATTACGGCGTCACGGACCTCGGCGACAACGAGTGGGCGCGCCTGGGTTACGTCGAGTTCACCGCGACCGATTTCGGATTCGGTATGTTCATGAGCTCCGGCGGAATGGACCACTTCGCCCGCGCCGAGGAAGGCAAAGTCCGCTGGTGGAGCGTCGAGCGGGATGACCCGCCGACAGAACTGGAGATCGTCGAGCAGCCCCCGGTGGTGACTGTCGACCTGCAGACCGGCAGCGACACCGGAGCCTCCGACACCGACAACGTCACCAATGACAACGTCCCGACTTTCGACGTTACTGTCAATATGCCCGGGGAGATCTACATCGACTACCAGGACGATGCCGAATGGGACGAAGTCCGCTGGGTTGACGAGGCGGGGACATACGAGTTTGCGCCGGACGCCCCGCTGGATGACGGCGAGTATCCTGTGCTGGTCGAGTTCGACGCCGGGCTCGGGACAGATTCACACAGCGACCCGACAACCGTCGACACGGTGAGACCGGAAGTGACTCTGTCCCACCCATTCGACGATGACTCGATCTCCGAGACCGGCATCAACATCCACGAGCGTTACATCGACGTGACCTTCTTCGACCTCGACGGCAGCGGGCTGGATGCGGCGACTATAATCGACGGCGGCGGGGAGTTTGCGCTGTCCGGCCCGGCGGCGGCGGGTGTAGCCGTCAGCGGAACGCCGATATTGCTCTTCGACAACACGTACACCTACTTCTTCACGGGCAACTTCGTCGCCGGGGCGGTGGCGGTGGACTTCACGGGCGGATCGTTCGCGGATATTGCGGGCAACACCAACGACACCTGGGCGGAGGGTTTCACAGTTGTGGCCGGTGAGACCAGCGTAGTGGACCGCTTCGTTTTCTACAACAATTCAGCGTTGGACGGAAACGATCCCGACGCCAATGTCGCCGACGACGCGGCGATAGCTTTCGACAAGATCCCGCTGCTGCCGGGAGACGACCCCGCACCAGCGAACTACACCAGCTACTGGCGCGGAATCAACGGGATCATGCTTGATATCGCCGGCCTGGATGCGGAATATACGCCCGCAACCGGCGACTTCGGCGTCCGGATCAACGAATCGCCCGATACCGACGCCTGGGTGAACCATCCCGCCGACAGCGTGGACATTCGTCGCGGTGCCGGAGCCCTCGGGTCCGATCGCGTGACGCTGATCTGGGGCGACGGTGAAATCCGCAATCGATGGGTCGAGGTTACGGTAAAGTCGGATGACAGCGGCGGCGGCTTGGGCCTGCCCGCTGACGATGTGTTCTACTTCGCCAACGCCGTTGGCGACGGCGACGGCGACGGAGATGTGGACGGCGGCGACTACGCGGAGCTTGTCGGCGAGTTCGGACTGCGCGACCACCACCTCGTTACCGACTTCAACGCTGACGACCGGGTCGATCTTACGGATTTCGCGATCGTGCGGGGCGCGATTGGCAATTCGGTGTCGACACCGGGCATCCTGACGGAACCCGCAGCGCCGAGTCCGGCGCCGGGGGCGGTTGTCGAGTCGGGGTTAGGCGTTCTCGCCGTTGCGACCGCGGTCACTTCAGTGAACCCGGGTGCGGCCAGTAATCGGTCGACAGTAATCAGTAATCAGTTAACGGCGAACGACCCGGCCGCGGCGATCGATCTGCTTGGCGGATCGCTGTCTACAGGCGGGTACGTTGCTGAACCGCGGGCGGTAATGGCCACGCGGCTGCAGCGTGCCGCTACCGCCGCGTATGACCTGAAACCGCTGAGCGACGATCCGGCCGGCGACGCCACGGGCAATGATCTGTTGGCGGACGTGCTGGAAGAAGCGGTCTTGCCAGCCATTAACTCTCAGCTAACAGCAGACAGCTAATAGCTTTAACTGCCTGTGACATACCACGCGGCGTCAAATGCGTTTTTGAGAATACCCCGGGATGAATTGTATTGCTATAACCGTCTTACACAAAGATTGTTATAGCAATACACTGAGTGGATATCTGCGTTTCACAGCTCGCGCGGCAGGTTCACATTCTCGGCGCGACAACGGGACCGGCGCAGTTTGGACTATATCGCATCGACTTTTATAGATGCGATATAAGCGTTTACGCGACGGTCGAATAGCCCGGCCGCGCGGGCATGTCATGCGGTGAGAATGGCCCGTCCAAGGCCAACCGGCGCTAGCGAGGCGTGTGAACCATTTGTGACACATGTGAGCGAAATCACCCCACCGGACAATCTCGATTTGACTTTTTCCTTGCAATGGTGAGTTCTTCTGCTATTCTGCACTCTCGTCGTGATGCCGGATCCTGACTCCTCCCCGGAGTTTGGCCCGCGGCGAATATCCCACTGGCTTTCCCCGGGATCGGGCCCCAGTCAACGTGTTGGCGCCTCGTGATGGCGCCGCCGGCTGAACGAGCCTGAGTTCTCTTTGTATTCCGTCTCCATTCACCGATGCGTTTCAGCGCCACCCCTATAGAGGTGGTTAGTTAGTTGTTTGAAGGAAATGTTGTTTATGTCTGATGTACAAGTACGAAAATTCACTGATCTTGACCTGATTAAGCCTCTCGCTCGTGCGGTCGCTCAAGAGGGCTATAAAACCCCTACGCCTATCCAGTCGCGTTGTATCCCCGAGTTGCTCAAGGGGCGCGACCTGCTCGGATGCGCCCAGACCGGGACTGGCAAGACCGCGGCGTTCGCCTTGCCCGTTCTGCAGAACATGCAGAAGTCCGGCG
>CAZSLS010000145.1:0-17400 GCA_964607575.1 uncultured Planctomycetaceae bacterium
CTGACAATCAGCAGGATCGGTTCGTTCCATATCCACTCGGGCACCTTACCCATACCCCAACCGATGAAGTGGATCGTCTCGGTAGGCTGGGTGAACTGAAGAATCACCAGGATAAGCGCCCCGTTGAACACGTTGATCATCACGCCCGCCAGCAGCAGCACATACGGGTCCAGTCGCCCCCTGCGGTGCGCGATTGCGTAGACGACAACCGCCGTCGCCAACCCGCCAACCATCGCCAGCGCCGGCGTGGTGGCCCATCTGGGCAACGCCAGATGCGTCGCCAGCGCCAACCCGCACAAGACTCCCACCCCGGCGCCGCTGGATATACCGAGAATGTACGGTTCGGCTAGCGGATTCCGCAACAGCGCCTGAAGCGCCAGGCCCGCAACCGCCAGCGCCATCCCGACCTCCGCGGCGACGGCCGCACGGCACATACGAAAATACCACGTCCTCCACGTCAAATGGTACTCCCCGACAAGACTGCACAGAACCGCTACAACCCCCGTCGCAAGCGACAACCACGCCAACCAGAGCAGAAGTTTCCGCCCGGTTACCGTCCCCTGTGATGTCGCCGGGATCTGCGTCATTTACCACCGCCTCGGGCAGTTTCGGGATGGATAAAACCCGCCAGCATCGGCGCAAAACGATCGGCCATCCGCCCGGTCGGAATCGTCCAGTGGCGGTCGGTAACGATGTGGATGCGCACCTTGTGCGGTGAGGCCTCTGTCAGTTCGGACCAGTACCCCCGCGCCTCGTCAGCAACCGAGGCCTTCGATTCACAGACTATCACGTCGGGAGCGAGCGTCAGAATAGACTCGATACCGATCTTCTTCCATCCCTTGTACCTCTCTGCCGATGCGTTAACGCCCCCGGCGACCTCGATCAGTTCGTTTATGAAAGTCGCCCGCCCGGCGGTGGACGGATCGTGATGCCCCATAACGAAGATCACTCGCGGTCTCGGTCGCCCCGAAACGCGGCGGCGGACCTCGTCGAGCCCAGCCAGGAACTCATCGCTGGCGCTGCTGCCCTTGTCCGGTTCCCCCATCAGGGTCGCAATCCGAACCATCGCCTCTGCAATGTCTCCAAGCGTTTCGATCCTGATATACTCGATATGGATATCGGGGTTGAATCTCCGGACCGTTTCAAACCGCTTCGGATCGCTCTGGGTGATCAATACGTCTGGTGCAACGGCGAGGATCGGTTCGGTGCTGACACTGAGGTCACTGCCCACGATGGGGATATTGAGGTTGTCGGGCGGCTGACAATATGTCGTCACGCCGACGATGTGGTCGCCAAGTCCCATATCGAAGAGCATGTCGGTAATCGCCGGAGAGAATGACACTGTGCGCGGTTTCGGAGCATCGGAGCGGGACAGGTCGCCACGACAACCGGAGCACATCAGAATCGCCAGAAAAAGAATTGTCGTACGCGTCATAAGCTTTTCTCAGCATCCTGCGGCCGTCAGATCGCAGAAGCAAAAACGGTTGTTTCGCAGGACAATCTCGCCCTTATCGCAGGCGATCGGGTTGTTGAAAATCGGCCCGTCGTGAGTAAACGAATGGAACTCTCCGTTCTCTCCGCAGGGGTCCACGCTTTCCGGCAGATCGGTCAGAAGTTGCTCGTCAAAGGCCCGCCCGGAGAACGAGGCGTCGAGGAATTCCGTGTCAACACAGGTGATGATCGCCTTGAAGCCCTCGGTTATGAATCGCCGGGCCAGTTCGGCTGTATCGCGTTTCCATATGGGGAAGACGCCCTTGAGTCCGACGCGTGCGAGTTTGTCCTCGCGATCTTTCCTGAGGTCCTCGAGGAAGATATCCCCGAACGCGACGCCCGAAACACCCTGAGAGACAAAAGGATCGAGGGCGGCGCCCATGCGACGCTCGTATTCATCGAGAGACGACTCCTGCGGGATCCAGACTTTCGTCAGCGGCAGGCCGATCGACGCGGCCTGGGCATCGAGCAGTTCCTCCCGCACGCCGTGAATGCTGATGCGCTCGTATCCCTCGGTGATTGTCGTCAGCAGGCCCACGATTTCGCAACCGTTGCTCTGCTGAAGTTCGTGCAGCGCCATCGCGGAATCCTTACCGCTGCTCCACGCGAATAGAATCTTTTCGGCGGTCTGGCTCATGTCGCCTTCCTGATCGCCGCGGGTAGATAGTCGATAAGGTCAGTGGCCGTCACGGATACCTCTCCGATTTCGTCGGATGCGATATCGCCTGCCAGACCGTGGACCCGTGCGGCCAGGCACGCGGCATCGAACGGGGCTAGGCCCTGTCCGATAAATGCCGCAATCAAACCGGTAAGCACGTCACCACTGCCCCCGGTAGCCATTCCGGGATTGCCCGTATCGTTTACATATCCTCTCGTCGCGTCGGTGACAACGGTCCCGGCGCCTTTCAGCAGGCAGATCAGCGGCGGGCGATTTTCGCGAGCCCACTGCGCGGCGGCTTTGATGGCGGACGACTCGCGATCCGCCTGAACGGCGGCGATCTCCAGACCGGTAAGGCGGGCGAACTCGCCGGGATGCGGAGTCAGCACGAGCGGGCAATTCCGCAATTCCGCCCAGTTGGGTATCGCCGCGAGATTGTTCAGTCCGTCGGCGTCGAGGACAACCGGACGCGACTGGTCGAGTACGGCGCGGATGATATTTTCCTGGGCTATCCCGACGCCCATTCCCGGACCGACGGCAAGCACGTCGCACTGGCCCGCGGCCCGGGCGACCTGCGATACGGCCTGGGCGTCGAGCAACCCGTCATCGTCGCACTTCAGCGGAATCGACGTCGCACAGCAGCACAACGAAGCGACGGCGAGTTGAACAGTCTCCGGCACGGCCAGCGTAACCAACCCCGCCCCGCCGCGAAAGGCGGCATTACCCGACAGCGCAGGGGCGCCAATCATCCCCCGCGACCCGCCCACAACCAACACGCACCCGAAATCACCCTTGTGGGCCGACCGGTCACGCTGAGGCAATTCAAAAATCCGAGTTGTACATTCTATGTCGCTCATCCTACGATCCCACGATCCGTTTGTTTATCATCGCCGAGATGTATCCGCCGGCGAATCCGTTGTCAATGTTCACCACGCTGATGCCTGAAGCGCAACTGTTGAGCATCGCCAGCAAAGCCGCCACCCCGCCGAAACTCGCGCCGTAACCAACCGACGTGGGCACGGCAATCACCGGCGCCGACACCAATCCGCCAACCACAGACGCAAGCGCCCCTTCCATGCCCGCAACGGCGACTATGACATTAGCGATCTGGAGTTCCGACTTGCAAGCCAGCAATCGGTGCAGACCGGCGACGCCGACGTCAAAATGCGTGGTCACGCGGGCGCCCATTATCTCGGCGGTCACGCGGGCCTCGTGGGCCACCGGAAGGTCGCTCGTACCGGCTGCTATCACCGCAACGTGTCCCACCGGCTCGACCGCGTCGCCCTGGCGAAGCGTTATCGCACGGGCCGCGGGATGATGCTCGGCGTCCGGAATGTCGGCGGCGACGGCGGCGTACTGTTCGTCCGAAGCTCGCGTGGCGAGCACCGGTCCGCCGGCCTCGGCGAGACGTCCGAAAATCACGCGAACCTGCTCGACGGTCTTGCCCGGACAGTATATCACTTCCGGAAATCCGCATCGCAGCGCCCGGTGGTGGTCCAGCGTGGCGAAGTCCATCGGTTCGAACGGCAGGTGCTTCAGACCCTCGATCGCCTCATCGACGCCGAGGTCGCCGGACTGAACCTGCTGGAGTAATTGTTTCAGTGCGTCCTGGTCCATTTCCATTCTCCCGTAGTTATCGCCTGACTGTGGGGCGAGCCGACAGAGTGAGATCGGCGGTCTGGCCCGCGGTGAGATAATGATATCCCAAACCGGCGACCATCGCCGCATTGTCCACGCAATACGCCATTTCAGGCATGCGGACTGTACAACCGAGCTTGTCGCCCAGTTCGCCCACCGCCGCCCGCAGTACACTGTTAGCCGCCACGCCACCGCCTATTATCAGCGTCTTGACGTCGGTCTTTTCTGCCGCCCGACGCAGTTTTATCCGCAGCGCGTCGACGACTGCCACCTGAAAACCAGCGGCCACGTCGGCGACTTCCCGCGGCGTGAAATTTTCGATCCCCCGTCCGGCATTGGTTTGCATGGACGCTCGCCTGGCCGTGGGTCCTGGTTTTCGCCCGGGGCGCGTTGGCGGCGGGCCCGGAACGCCGTTGACGTGATAGAGCACCGCGGTCTTGAGCCCGCTGAACGAGAAGTCCAGGGAGTCGCCGCCCAGCAGCGATCGTGGGAAATCTATCAGCTTCGGATCGCCGTCGCGCGACACCCGGTCGATCACCGGACCGCCGGGATAGCCCAACTGAAGTATTTTGGCGACCTTGTCGAACGCCTCGCCGGCGGCGTCGTCGATCGTGCTGCCAAGCAGGGTCATGTCCATCGGTGAATCGCATCGGTACAGTGCGGTGTGCCCGCCACTGCATATCAGCGCCGCGGCGGGGTAGTCGATCGGTCCGGCGTCCAGGGCGGCGGCATATGCGTGGGCGTACACGTGATTAACCGCGACCAGTGGCACGTCCCATAGCCAGGCGATGGTCTTTGCCGCCATCAGCCCGATCAGTAGCGAGCCGATCAGGCCCGGTTCGTTGGCCAGCGCCACCGCGGAGATTTTTTCCGGGGCGATCGCCGCCTGCTCCAGCGCACGGGCGATGATGTTGTTGATCGCTTCAATGTGGGCGCGCGACGCCAACTCCGGGACAACACCGCCGAATCGCTGATGCAATTCGATCTGGCTGGCGACGCAATTGCTCAGAACGTCCCTACCGTCGGCGACCACGGCGCAGGCGGTCTCGTCGCAACTCGATTCGATGCCCAGAATATACGTCGGTTCTGTCATGGCCCTACGCGAGCACCTCCGGAGGCCGGGCGGGTTGTCGGTAAGGGACCGGGGCGCTTTTTGCGCTTCCGGGCCTCGGCGCAGGCTTGCAGAGTTTCGCGTATCCGCGCGGGATTCTTCAGGAGTTCAACTGCCGCCGCGAGTTGGGCATCGTGCCTTATCAATTCCTGACCGATGGTCGCGCCGGGGCTGGTAGCCGGTTGGCTCGCCGGTAAGGTCGTCGGCGTCGGCGGTACGCTGGCCGCTCGCCATCGCAATACCTGGAGTTGGCGGTTTTTGTCCGGATCGGCCGGAATCAACACGTGCGGTCCAATCGGCTTGCCCGCTGACGGCGGAAGAGTATTCGGCGCTGGTCTGGTGTCCGTTTCGGGCAGATCCTGAGGAAAGAAGAACCTCGCCGTCGTCAAATGCAGCAGCCCCAACTTGCCCTCCAGAAGCAGCGGGGTCTGAACGCTGTGCTTTCCGCGGCTGGGCGAACCGACCAGGATTGCCCGATCGGCATGGCTTAGCGCCCCGGCGACGATTTCCGCGGCCGATGCGGTGTCCGAATCGATCAGCACCACGAGGGGTATCTCCGGATACGTTCCCTCAGCGTGAGCCCCGTACGGTTTCCTGGTCCCGTTGCCCAGGACAGTAACTATAGGCTCGTCGTTCAGGAACAGGTCGCTCAGCGCAACGGCCTCGGCCAACTCCCCTCCGGGGTTTCCTCGCAGGTCCAGCACCAGACCGCGCACCAGCGAGGGTCGGCGGAACGCCCGCTTGAACTGCTCGACGGTGCCCGAGGTGCTCGATGAACGCACGACAAACTCCGAAACCCTTATGTACGCCAACCCCTCGTCTCGATCCACGGTGTACGCCCATCCCCTGTCGGCGTCACGGTACAAACCGGTGACCAACTCCACAGAATACTCATCGAGGGCCAGGGTCACGTCGCGAGGAGGTCCGCTCCCGCGGGCAAAGATCACACGCAGTTGAACCTTGCCCTCCCGGTCACCGGACAGATGCCTGTTGACCTGCTCCAGGGACATGTTGAATGTCGGGAGACTGTTGACGAGTACTATGATATCCCCGGCGGTTAGACCGGCGTTGTCGGCGGGTGAATTCGGATGAACGCATCCGATAACCGGTCCCTTGTCCGAGAGGTCCAGGATCATGCCTGTCCCCCGGGTTCGTCCCTTCATGCGTTTCCTGAAGGCGTCGGCTTTGTCGTACGGAACGTAGATGGATTGGGGGTCGAGGGCCTCGGCCATTCCGGATACCGCATTTTGCTTCAGTTCCAGCGGGTCCACCGGAGGGTAATGGTTCTCGATGATCTTGTTATACGCGTCGACCATCGCATCGGGACGAACCCTGCGATCGTGGCGAGCCTGGGGGGTTCGCCGCATGAACCATGCAGTGCCCACCGCAACGGCGACGACCGCCAGCATCCACAATACGTTGCGTTTGGGCATAGGGGGCTCCTGTCAAATCGGATCTCACCGGTAATGCTACCATCGCCGGGGCTGACTGACAATACATCTGCATCCAAATACAAACACGCGACCGGATGATAACCGGCCGCGTGGCGGTGAAAAATGGCTAGGACTGGATTTGAACCAGCGACACCCGCATTTTCAGTGCGGTGCTCTACCAACTGAGCTACCTAGCCGGGTAACGCCCCCGGCGTTGTCGGCCTGGGGCATAATGTACTGTCGACTCTCCAACCTGTCAAGCACAAGCACCGCCAAGGGACTACTTTTGATCCGATTGCTTCTTCTCAGTCCGGTCTTTGTACCCCACGCGCAGGATGGTGCTCTTGTAACTGAAGAATCCTGCACGAGCCAGCCAGGCGGCGTTGGCAAGGTCCTGGTCCGCCAGTTTCCGGCGCCCGATCTCCTTGAAGTCTCCGGCCACTGCAGGGGTATAACCAACGCGCTGGACGACAAAATGAGCCCGGGCAGTAGGCATGGGTATGGTGATAACCGGCCCGAGGGGACCGGGGGCAATCGGCTTCTCGATATCATCGGGAACCAGCTCGAAGACCCGATCGAGGAACAGCTTGGTGGCTGCGGGAGTCTTGAGATCAATACCTTCGATCGTCGAGAAAGAGTATTCGTACGGTCGTGCCATCATGGCCACACGCTCGGCATAGGCCTGAACTTGAGCCATGTATTCCTGTATGGTCATGCCTTGAGGCAGACCGCCCATGAAAGCCTGCTGCATGACGCTCTGGCGGATCTCGGCCTGTCGCGATCTCGCCGTCAGGCGAGCAGTTGGGGCGGTAACGGTCGTCTCCATGTTCGCCGCCTTTCCCGCGGCTTCCAGACCCACGGTGCGGGCCTTTTCGGCAAGCGCGGCGGCCGCTCTAAGCGCCGGGGTCATATATCCGGAGAGGATCTTGCAGTCGGCGATCACGTCCTCTTTCACCGCGTCGGTGAGCTCTTTCAATTCGTCCGCCGGTTGAGCCTGGACAACCTGCCACAGTATGCGGCGAAGCCCGGCGTTGGCGTTCATTGCATACATGACCTGTCCGGGCTCGAGCGGTTTGGCTTCCATTGCCGCCTGGGGCAGCGATTGACCCCGCCCTCGCCGCGAACTTTGCGCCATTCCGATATCTTCGTTCTCCGAGAGTTTCACGATGTCGACCATTTCGGTCTTTCCCGTACTGATCGGAAGGAGGGTCATGCCCTTGTCAACACTGATAGGGAACAGGACCTTGGTGAAACCGCGGCACGATGTCCACTTCAGCTTGGGATACTGCGGCGCCTTGGGGGGAGTGTCTTTCCCGACCGGCTTGGTGGTAGCGCTGTCTTTCGCCGCGGGAATGGCTTCGAGCTTCTCTTTGGCAGTCGTGAACGCCAATCGCGTGATTTCATTCAGAACGACGCCCAGCGTTCTGGGTCCGTCGGCCTGCAGCGACTGGGGAATGCGGACGTCCTTGCTGATGGAAAATTCGCCGGTCGTGCCCCACGGATAGCAGATTGCATCCAGGCCCGCAGCCGCCGCCAATACCGGTATCGCCTTTCCGAGCGTCTTGCCCCGCAAAGCGGCGATATCGTCGGCGCGGATCGACTTGCTCAACGCGTCGGCGGCCCGGGAACTGTCGATCAGCTTGTCGTATACCTTTTCGTAGAGTTTCGCGTCGGCGGGCGCGGAGCCCAACTGGGCTTCGGCGTTGGTCTGCACCAACTGGACGAACTCTTCGATCCTGGACTCGGTGGCGCGGCCTACAAGCCTGTCAACAACCTGATCCCACGCCTCGTCGATACCCATAGGAACGGTCCGGGTTTCGACTTTCGGTTGGGTGGTGGCGCCCGGTCCGGTCGTCGGTACGCCCGACGGGGGCGCCACGGGCACTTCCTTCGTGAAATCCCCGGAGTTATTCCGGAAGTACTCCCGCACCTGACGGTCGCCAGGCCGGGTGACTCGGGCAATCACGTCATTATTGACAAGCAGGTACGATACGACCACGCGGGCAGGTTGGAAATAACCAAAACCGAAGGGATTGGTTTTGCTATAGGTTCCCGGTCGGGCGGCACGATAGCTGTTGAATTGCTTGTTGATCTGCTGCGGCGTGGGCGGCAGGACGCCGGGGGCGTATTTCTCGGCGGGCACCTTCACGACGCGAAGCGTGAGTCTCTCGTTGAGGTCGCGGAAAAGCTTGCGAAGACGAGTCTCCGAAGGCGGAGAAGACACCTGGTAAGCACGGAAAGACCTCAGCACGATCATCCATCGCCCCAAAGTGGCGCGGAGCCTGGGTATAGTCGTCCCGGATTTCCGACTGTTGACGCGGCCGAGGAGTTTCTTGTACTCAGCCTCATCCACTTTCAAACCAATACTTGCAAGATAGGCATCAACTTCAGCATCGCCGACTTCGTGTCCCGCGGCGCGTGCCTCCTGCAGGAGCAGCGCATAGGCCATAGACGCATCTGTCTCGTTCTGGCGAAGCTGGACAAACTCGATGCTTCGCGCGTGCAGATTCAGAAACATCGACAGGTCCCTCATGTCCGCGTCGGCCCACGTTATCTGGCCCTGCGTCAATGGACCGTATTTCGACTCTCCACGGGGGAAGTCACGAGATCCCGGAGAGCACAGGATCCGCATTCCCGTACCGCCCACAAGGAAACTCAACATCAACACGACCATGATAACGATGATCGTTTTTTGCCATTTTCGAAAAAATCCCAATGCCATGGTGGCTCCTGGTTATAGTTACAGGTTCTGCTGTCTATCACAAAAACGGAACGCACAGTATAGTTCCAATCGGCATCTTTGCAAGCGCAGATCACAGCAATATGAGTTGAATTGGGGTCCCGCGGGGCCGGAGTTTCAGGAACCCGAGACCATAGCGGCGATAGTCTCAGCGTTGATTCTGTCCCAGTCACGCCCCTTTTCGTCCAGACCCTTGGGCGTTTCGAGGATCGCGGGGATATCCGCCAGGCGAGAATCGTTGACAATATTTACGAAAGCATCACGACCGAGGAACCCCTCTCCGATATGCTCGTGACGGTCAACGCGCGTTTCGAAATCGCGTTTAGAATCGTTCAAGTGGATCGCTAAGAGCTTGTCCATACCGATGATATCGTCAAAAGCCCGCATCGTATCCGCGTAAGTTTCAGGTGTGCGAAGATCGTAGCCCGCGGCGAATATGTGGCAGGTGTCCAGGCAGACGCCGAAACGCTCGGGCTGCTGGAGACCATCGAGAATCGTCGCGAGGTGCTCGAAGCGGTATCCGATGCAGTTGCCCTGACCCGCCGTTGTCTCCAGCAGCACCCTCGCCGACGACGGGGCTTCAGGCTCGGGCGCAACGGAGGAGGCAATCTCATTCAGCGCGTCAATTATCAGTTTCTCGCCGGTTTCCAGATCCGGATTGCTCCCCGGATGGAACACCAGGTACTCCACACCAAGCCTCTGGCATCGCGTGAAATCTTCGATCATCGCGCCAATCGACTTGTCGCGGACCTCGCTCTTGCCCGCCAGATTCACCAGATACGAGGCATGGGCGACGATCGCCCGGATGTCAGTAGACTCGCGGGTCCGGCGAAACTCCTCCACCGCCGAATCGTCCAACGCCTTGGCACGCCATTGAACCTGGTTACGCAGAAACAGCGCCAGGGCCTGGAATCCGTATTGCTGCGCCGCGATGAGGGCCTTGTGAAGTCCGCCACTTATACTAAGATGCGATCCCAATAGCATGAGATCATACTAGCACCACCGGGGCAAATATTCCAACACCAGTTCGCCACCGCCGAGCCGGAATTTGCTATTTCCGCCCGCGGCGGTCAAAATAACGGGCAATGGCCAAACGAAAAGGCAAAAGCAGACAGAGGCTCGACTGGCACGCCCGGTACGAAGCCGGCGACGACGACAGCGCCGACCACAAGAGCAAAGGGAAGCTGACCAAACGCAAAGTCAAGCTGCCGCCCAGAGCACTTGAAGTCGGACAGGAGAACATCGACGACCTGCCGCGCATCGAGGGAATGGTAGTGGGCATGTTTCCAGGAGGCGCAGAGGTGCGCATCGGAGGGTCGAGAATGCTCTGCATGATAGCAAAGGCCTTCCGCGCCCCGCCCGCTTCGACCGCACTGGCGGTGGGCGACACCGTAACGGTGGCCACCAGCCGACGAGAACACCATGACGCATCCGGTGACGATTCGGACCGCGCGGACGGTATGATCCTGTCACGCGGGCCGCGGGAAACGGCGCTTTCGCGACCGGCGCCACGCAGCGGTAAACGCCAGGACGAGTACAAAGCCGAGGTATTCGAACGCGTCATCGCCGCAAACATGGACGTCCTGCTGATTATCGCCGCCACCTGCCAACCGCCCCTGCGGACGCGGCTGATCCAGCGGTACCTGATAATCGCCGAACGCGGGGAGATGGAACCGATTCTCGTGCTGAACAAGATCGACCTCGCCCCGGCGGACCCGGAAGTAATCGAGCATTTCCGGGAGAGCAAGCTCGTTATCGTCGAGGTCTCGGCGAGTACGGGACAGGGTATCGATGAACTGACCTCTCACCTTACCGATCGCAGGAGTATACTCGCCGGCGCTTCGGGAGTGGGAAAGAGCACGCTGATAAACCGCCTGATCCCCGGCGTGGACCTCGCCACCCGAACAGTACGCCCGGGCGACCTGCGAGGCCGCCACACCACATCGTCAGCAAGCGTATACGAACTGCCCGGCGGGGGAATGCTCGTCGACACGCCCGGAATCCGCGAACTCGGCCTGCCGATCGACCCCGCTGAGTTGCCCTGGTACTTCCCCGAATTCGAACGCTTCACGCCCGATTGCAGGTTCAACAACTGCACCCACACGCACGAACCTGACTGCGCGATAATGCGCGCCGTGGAAGAAGGACTCATCCCCGCCAACAGATTCGAAACCTACCTCCAACTCCTCAGCACACTAGACGAAACCTGACCGCCAGAGATTCCCGTTCTCACAACACGTCAATTTTCGCCGCCAGCACAAAATCGCTTTCGGTCAGTCCGTCGATCTTGTGGGTGTAGATCTCGATCGTCACCCGCCCCCAGGATAGACCGATATCCGGATGGTGCCCCTGCTGCTCAGCCAATCGCCCAACACCATTAACGAACTCCAGAGCGGTCACGAAGTCGGGGAACTTGAGCGTTCTGGTCAGGTGGTGCTTATCGACAACCTCCCATCCGTCGTCCAGTTCCTCCAGCAACTCGCTGAGTTTCGGTTCGTCCAGGGGCGGCACGCCGCCGCGACACGGCACGCAATCGAGTTGACACAGTTTGGTAGTCATGATTGAGAATCCTTTCAGCGGGCCGGCGACTTACTCGACCGACTCTTCAGTTCATTATAGCACCGGGAGATGTCCCATATGGTTCACACCCTGTCACTCGTGTGACACCCCCAATATGTCGCCGACAATCAGAATACTCCGAACCGCTTCATTGATGCTCTAACAGAGAAAAACGCCGTACCATTCTACCAGCAAAGTCCTTACGCCAACTCGGATCAAATCTCCCCTTGCCATCATTCGCGATTTCGGATATGTCACACCTGACGCCGTTTTGACCCCCATGCGAACCTGTGTTCGGGGTCTGTTTCTCCGCCCGCGGGCAGATGCGGGTGCGGAGCGCCGTTAGTGATTAGTGTCATTTCCCGGTCACTGTGAGCAGTTGGTCCGCTTTCACGTTGGACTTGCGGATGACGCCTTTATTGTGGGGGAGGGTTATTTCTATATCGCAGGTTGCGGCGGCGGCCAGGCCGAAATGGGCTACCGCTTCCTGAGCGGTGCAGAAACCGCTGCTGATGTGGATTTCCTGGTAGCCTAGTAATGACTCGGGTCGACCGATTTTTCCCGGCTCGTAGATCTTCACTTTGGCGCCAATTCCCATGCGGTTGATCGTCTTGCCTATCACTCGCACGCGCAGCCAGTGGCCGGTTTTGCTGCGGTTCAGGAGCAGTCGCGAAGGGATCTCGGGGAACCAACTGGCCAGCATGATATCCATCCGCCCGTCACGGTCGAAGTCGGCGACGGGCCCGGCGGGGAAGTAGCCCGTGGCCTTAGTGATCGGCGGGACCGCGAATAGCAGCTTTCCGCCGCGTTTGGTGAGGTTGCGGCAGACGAAGGGTTGTTCCGTATCGCCGCTGCGCCAGGTGACGGCTGGTGCGATGTCGGGCCAGCCGTCGTTGTCGAAGTCGGCGATCTCGACGTGAGCGTGCTTCAGGTGCAGTTTACCGGGCGTCCAGGACGGGAAGAGATACGCGAGGCCGGCGGCTTTGGTCGCGTCGCGGAACACTACCCCCCCGCCGCGTTTGGTTGCGTTGAGGAAGAGATGCTGGCGCGCGGGCTGATTGTGATCGACTACAACGATGTCCAGTCGCCCATCGCGGTCGATATCGCCCAGCGCGGCGCCGCAGGGCGTATCTTCCCTGCCCAGCGGTTCGTACTGGAGCGATTTGGAGGCCGCTTCAGATTCGGTGTACGTCCCGTCGCCCTTGGACAGGAACATGCGATTGGCTTGGGAGATGAATATGTCCGGGAAGCCATCGCCGTTGAAATCCGGCGTCAAGACGCCGAGTCCGGGCAGGTCTTCGGGCAGGCCCGCCTTGGCGCTTACGTCCTCGAAAGCCAGCTTGCCCTTGTTGCGGAACAGGCGCGTTTGGCTGCCCGTCCAGCGATCACCGCCCACGAGCAGATCGAGCAGCCCGTCGCCATCGATGTCCAGCACGCCGACACTCCTGCCGCCCATGATTACGCACGCGCCGTTGCCCTTCGAGACGTCGCGGAATTGCCCCTTGACGTTCTCGAACAGTTTGTTGGCCTCGCGGAGGCCCTTGCGCTTGGAGTTGTTCGAGACGTACAGGTCCAGGTCGCCGTCGTTGTCGAGGTCGACGAAGACCGCCCCGCTCGTGCGGGCCTTGAACGCCGGAGCCTTCTGCCCCGAATCGACGAACCGCCCGCCGTTATTGATAAACAGCACGTTGGGCACGGGACCCGAGGCGCCTTTGTATTTCTCTGCCGCCCGGTCGCAGAAGGCGCCCACGTACAAGTCCAGATCCCCGTCGCCGTCGACATCTCCGCAAGCCGCGGCGTGAGACATCATGCCCTTCAGCGGTCCGGCGAGACCTGACGCCTCGGTCGCATCCTTGAACTCAAACGCCGCGGCGCCGGCCGATGTTTTTCTCTCCGAGGCCGGAATATGCACCACCGTAAGTGCGCAGGCGTCCCACGACAGCTTGCGTCCGATCTCCGCCGCCAGCGAACCGTGCCACGTGATGTAGAGCTTGTCGCCCCTGGCGGAGACGGCTGTGCTGAACGTCCCGATCGGCGTGTAACCGTACTTTTCCTTCAGGAACGGATGGAGGTACGCGATGACCTTCTTCTTCCGCGTCTTAACGTCATATTGCACCACCGCCCCGCCGTCGAGGTGCGTTCCACCGTGTGCGCCGGGGACGTAGTAGAGATACCGCCCGGTCGGATCGGCGTCGATGGTGGTGATGTACGTCATCTGTCCGACGGCGGCGCCGCCGAGCTTGTCGACCTTTTCCGTTCGCGTGTTGAATCGATAGATCGTCGCGGCGGGTCTGTTTGAAACTGTGTAGACATAACCGTCGGGTGTTTCCTGGGTCGCCGCCCGCAAGCCGATCTCGGCGTCGATTTCGACCGGGGCGCCGCCGGCCTTTGGATCGTATCGAAGGAGTTTCCCCGCAAGCTTCGGCGTGTAATAGAGCATGCCGGTCGACTTTGCGAAGATCATGTATCGGCTCGGACCGTCGTAACTGCGATAGAGCAGTTTGCGGGTTTTCGTGTCGTATGCGAAAAACGTCTGGCGCTTGTCGCTTCGGTCGCCGGCTGACGTGCTGCCGTAGAATATCAACCGTTTCGGATCCAGCACGCTGCACGGGATGCACTGCTTGCCGACCGGCCCGTGGGCGATAACCTCGGTCTTCCCGCTGGACGGGTGGGTCCGCAGTATCCAGTCGCCCTTGTAATGGTACTTGTCGACGGTGACCCGCGTCGAGCCGCGGTGCGTCGAGTAGTAAAGCCATCCGTCGGAGCCCATGTCGATACGGCTGTGGATTTTACCGGGCGTGTAGTGACCGTCGGGCATCTTCAGAACTTTTCGCAGGTCGACCAGTTGGCGGAGCTTCCTGGTCGCCGCATCGTACTCGTAAACGAACGCGTTGCCCGCCGGGCCGAGGTGGTCGCCGATGGCCGAGTAATACTTCTCCCCGATCGCCACACCGTCGCCCCAGTTCGACCACGGATTGCCCTTGTACGTTTGCCCGGGATAATAGAGAAAATCAACCGTCGGCGCCGCGGCCGCCACCGCAACGTCCTTCATCGACTCCGGCCCCTTGAGAAACGCCTCGGACGTTTCGCTGGCGATCGCCTTTCCGCCGGGCAGCTTCGGCGGATAAGAGACCGCCGCCCGGACCACCCCGCCCGTAGCGAAACAAACCCACAGCACGGCCAGCAATTTCAGCGCGCCTTTCATGCCAACAGCTCCTTTGCGGCATCTGGAATCAACACCATCTTCATTGATTTTGCCAACTCCGGGCGTCCTGTCAAGCCCGCCTTGAAGCCCGCGAGTATGGCGATCGGGGCTTACTTCGCCCCGGGCGGGTTGAGGGCATCCCATATCTTGATGGTCTTGTCCTGGCTTGCAGACGCCACTCGCCTTCCGTCCGGCGAGAACGCCACCGAGGTAATGATGCCGGTGTGCCCCTCAAGCGTGGCAATCACTCGCCCGCTTGCGATGTCCCATATCTTCACCGTCTTGTCCATACTGCCCGACACCAGACGCCTGCCATCCCGCGAAAAGGCTATGCGATAGGAACGCTTCTTGTGCCCCTTGAGCGTTATCACATCACGCCGGCTCGAGGCGTCCAGCAGACGGATGTCGCAACCGTCGACCAACGCCAGAAGCTTACCGTCCGGCGAGAACGCGACCGCATGCACCTTACTTGAATACTTCTCCAGCGTAAGGGTTTCCTTTCCCCCAGCCGTGTCCCAAAGCTTGAGGCTCTTATCGGAGCTTGCAGAAGCCAGAGTCTTCCCGTCAGGCGAGAACGCCACACAACATACAATCCACGAGTGCCCTTTGCATACGTGCAGATTCTTCCCGGTAGCTACATCCCAAAGCTTGACGCTATGGTCGAAGCTACCCGAGGCCAGAGTTTTTCCATCCGGCGAGAAGGCCAGCGACAGCACCGTGCTTGTATGCGCCCATATCTTCAGAAGCTCCTTCCTGGCCGCGATGTCCCATATCTTGATGATCTTTTCGCTACCGGAAGCCAGTCGCTTCCCGTCCGGAGAGATCGCCAGGGTATGCACTCCGAACGTGTACTTCTCGAGCGCGAAACGTTCCTCGCCCGTGACAACGTTCCAGAACTTGATCCTCCCGTCCCAACCGCCCGAGACCAGAGATTTTCCGTCAGGCGCGAAAACCACGGCAAACACAGTTGAAGTGTGACCCTTGAGCGTGAGTGGCCCGTAAGACATCTCCGCAATCTTCCCGACCGCCACGTTCGACCGGCCGGTGTCAGTCTTCAGCGATATCGCAGTCCCCCGCCCGATCGTCCCGACGATCCGATCGGTGTTCCAACACTGCACATTGACGCGCGTTCCGTCGCCGATGAAAACAGCCCGCTGAATCCGCTCCAGCGGAATAACCATTATCCCACGTCCCGTCCGCACGCGAATCGACTCACTTATCGCCATGCCTTCGATGCCGGTTCTGTCGCGAAGTTCGACGAACCACCGCCCGAGCCTGGCCGATGCGGCATGGATGCCCGGACGAATCCGGTAGACATCGTCCAGTTTTACGATCATGCGTCCGAAGCGGCTGGCGACTTGAAACTCCTTAACCGCCAGCGTCCCGACAAGCAAAGATTCGCCCATCCGGATTCTAACTTTCGGCCGCTCCCGCTCATCATCCCCCCTCTGCTCCTTGAGCCTGACGCTCAATTCCGTCATATCCGCCAGAGAGACCTTCAGGACATCCCCGCTGGCCACCCGAACGGTAATTGTCCTGGCGACGATTCGCCCGGTAATGGTGTTCCCGTCGGCAAGTTCAAACTGTAGTAGCGGACTCCGCCCGGCGGCTTGGCACGGAGACAAGGGGACCGCCATCACCACCATTAGCGCCATTATGAAAACCGCGATTCTCATCTCACGCCCACGCCTTGGCTACCGTTTCGATCCAGTTTCGGGCGATTAGTTCGTGGCCTTGGGGTAGTGGATGCACCCCGTCCCATATCCAGTGCGATGGTTCGGCTCGCTTGGCTGCGACGTCGAAGATGTCCTGTGTCTTGATGAGTACGGCTTGGTGATCCGACGCCAGTTTCGCCACGATCGGGCGGAGGCGGTCGATCTGTCCGCGCCACGTGTCCCAAGCCGCTTTTTCTTTCAGTCTGGTCACCGGCAGGACAAACGGTTCGAGCAGAACGATCTTCAACGCAGGATTGGCTTTGCGGGATTGTTCGAGCAGGGATCGATAGTCGGCCTCGAATGCTTCGACATCCACGCCCTTCTTCGATCGCCCCGCCCGCCCCACATCGTTGACCCCGATAAGGATCGACAACACGTCGGGCTTGAGGTCCAGGGCGTCTTTCTGCCAGCGTTTTTTCAGATTCGCAACGGTATGCCCGCTCATACCGCGGTTCAGGAAATTGAGTTTCGCATCCGGCATGTCCGTGTGGAGGCGCGAGGCGATCAGGTAGACATAGCTATGCCCGAGATAGTGGTTTCGGTCGCGTTGGTTACGGCCCCATTTCATATCGGTGATCGAATCGCCCTGAAACAGCAGCGTCGCCCCGGTCTTGATCTTCGGCAGACGGTAATCGTAACCGGTAACCCCCGAAGCATTTTCCCGTCCCTGTGCGGCTTGAGCCCCGCGACTCATAATCGCCGTAGCCGCACCAGCCGCCGACACCCCGATAAACGCTCGCCGCTTCATTCCATTGGCCATATTTTTCTCCAGAAAAGTCCAAAACGATATCGTATCTAGTCGGCCCTGAAAAAGTCGGTCTTGCAGCGGCGACGCCCCGTCAAGCGGCGG
>CAZSLS010000146.1:0-17288 GCA_964607575.1 uncultured Planctomycetaceae bacterium
ACGGTTGTCAATTGTATTGTGTAGTGGGTTGTCCGGCGGCAAGCGGGTGTGTTGGCCGCGACGGTATGCGGGTCTGCGTGCTCTCTGCCTTTCCGGCAACATACGGGTTCAAATGAAAAATGCCTTTCGAAAACCGAGAAAGGAGCTTCGAAAATGGCCAAGAGCAGTGAGAATGTTATCGCGAATGTCCTCGAGGAAAATGAGCAGGAAATCCTTGAAGATTGGATGAAAGAGCAACTGGCGGCGGTCACCTTGCGATCCGACCTGATGAGCGAAGAGGACCTCCGGGCCGAATCGGCCGAATTCCTGAAGCTGTTCGCGTCAGCCGTCCAGAGCGAGAACTGCGACGACCTCGACGCGGCCGAATGGTCCGCGCCGAAGACCTTCCTGGCCGAGGTCTCTCGCAACCGGGCCAAGCTGGGGTTCAGCGTGTCCGAGACCGCGATGTTCGTGTTCTCCCTGAAGCAGCCCCTGTTCACGCTCCTTCGCCAGACGGCGGACACTCCCGAGGAGCTTGGCGAGCAGGTGTGGTCAGCCACCGTGATTCTGGACAAGCTCGGACTGTTCACCACCGAGACCTACGCGAAAACCCGCGAGGAACTCGTCCTGCAGCAGCAGGAGGAGATCCTGGAATTGTCGACCCCCGTTGTCGAACTCTGGGACGAAATCGTTTCAGTGCCGTTGATCGGCACGCTCGACAGTGCGCGAACGCAGGCGGTCATGGAGAATCTCCTCCAGACGATCGCCGATACCGGCTCCCGGATCGCCATCATCGACATCACCGGCGTCCCCGCCGTCGATACGCAGGTGGCCCAGCACCTGTTGAAGACCGTCGCGGCAACGCGGCTGATGGGGGCTGAATGCATCATCAGCGGCATCCGACCGGGCATTGCCCAGACGATCGTAACGCTGGGGCTGACCATCAACGTTCCCACCAGGCCCACGCTGGCCGGAGCCCTGGCCGAGGCGTTCAAGATGCTCGGGGTGTCGGTGGGCCGCGCCGACCGGTAGCAAAGGAGACTCAGGAACATGGAACACATACCCATTTTGAAGATAGGCGAGTTCCTGCTGGTGACGATCCAGGTGGACATGCACGACCAACTGGCGATCGCACTGCAGGATGATCTGACCGAGACGCTCGCCCGGACGCGCGCCAGGGGCGTACTGATCGACATCTCGTCGCTTGACATGGTCGACTCCTTCATCGGGCGAATGCTGACCAGCATAGCCTATACCGCGCGACTGCTCGGCGCCGAGACCGCCGTGGTGGGGATGCAGCCGGCGGTGGCGATAACGCTCGTGGAGTTGGGCCTGGACCTGGAAGGCGCCCATACGGCCTTGAACGCCGACAGAGGCATGGAACTGCTCCGGGCCTTGCTGGACCCGGAGGATCAGGAACAAGACAATGAAGCTTCTGCACTCTGAGATCCTGCAGATCCGGTCCGGCGAGGACGTTGTACGGTCCCGCCAGGCCGTGCGCGCCAAGGCCCGGGAACTGGGCTTCGGCGCGGTGTCGCAGACGAAGCTCATGACGGCCGCAAGCGAACTGGCCCGCAACGCCCTGGAGCACGGCGGAGGCGGTACGATGTGCCTGGAAGTTGTGGACGGGTCTCAGCGGCAAGGTTTGCGGCTGACGTTCGAGGACGCCGGACCGGGCATCGCCGACATCCCCCAGGCCATGATCCCGGGCTATACCTCCAGGGGAGGCATGGGGATGGGCCTGGGCGGCGCCAAGAAGCTGGTGGACGAATTCCATATTGAATCGCAGCCTGGCCATGGCACTAAGGTTGCTATTACGAGGTGGCGGTGAACAGTACGAGAGCTATTGCAGTGTTGGAAGCAAGCCATGTGGCCGAAGTCCGCCGCCGGGCCCTGGCCATCGCCGCGGACATCGGCCTGGACGAAGCGAGAGCGGAGGAAACGGCGATTGTGATCAGCGAGTTGGGGTCCAACCTACTGAGGCACGGGGACGGAGGTGATATTCTGTTGCGTCGGCTGGCCCGAAATGACGGCGCCGGAGGCATTGAGATCCTGGCGTTGGACAACGGCCCCGGGATGACCAGTATTCCCCTGTGCCTGCAGGACGGCTATTCAACAGTTGGCGGTCTC
This sequence comes from uncultured Planctomycetaceae bacterium, assembly GCA_964607575.1. Classification (GTDB taxonomy): domain Bacteria; phylum Planctomycetota; class Phycisphaerae; order SM23-33; family SM23-33; genus BS750m-G57. The sequence continues at coordinate 2,110 of CAZSLS010000146.1, forward strand.
GGCGCGGGCCTGGGGGCCGTCAAGCGTTTGGCATCCACGTTCGATTTACACACCAATCCGGGAATCGGTACGGCGGTTCTGGCCCGCATGTGGCCCAAAACAGCCCACGCCGCCGATCGGGAAACCGCCCCGCTGAAGATCGCCGGCGTATGCGTGCCGCTGCCCGGCCTGGAAGCATGCGGCGACGCATGGGCCGCCGCCCAGACCCCCGGGCGCAGCATAATCGCGGTCATGGACGGACTCGGGCACGGTCCGCTGGCGGCCGAGTCGGCCCGCAGGGTTATCGAAGTGTTCCTCGATGACCCGTCCCAGAGCCCCGCTGAGACCATCCGCAGATCGCATCCCGCGCTCCACAGAATGCGAGGCGTGGCGATGGCGATAGCCGAAGTGCTCCCCCAGCGCGGGGAGGTCAGATACGCTGGAATAGGAAACATCTCGGGCGTCATCCTTGCAGCTGGCGCCAGTCACAGCATGGTGTCACGTTATGGCATCGTCGGGCAGGAGATACGCAAGATTCAGGAGTTCACCTACGACTGGCCGACCGGGGCCGTGCTGATCATGCACTCCGACGGCCTGATGAGCCGCTGGAGCCTCGAGGACTACCCCGGACTCGCCGCCAGGGACCCCGCGGTGATCGCCGGTGTTCTCTACAGGGATTTCTCTCGCCGCCGGGACGACGTGACCGTGGTGGTCGCAGCCGAGCCGAGAAACCAGGACGGTGCGGGATGAAAGCTACGATCATCACCGACGAAATCGCCAACGAGCGCGACGTGGTGCGGGCGCGGCGCCGGGCCAGGCAGATCGCCGAATTGCTGGATTTTCGCCTCCAGGAACAGACGCACATCGCCACCAGCGTCTCCGAGATTGCCCGCAACGCGTTGAGCTACGCCGGCGGAGGCCGGATCGAATACGGCGTGGACAGCCCGCAGCGGAGCCCTCGGTTTACGATATGCATCAGCGATGACGGGCCCGGGATCAAGGACGTAGAGAAGCGGCTGGCGGCCCCTCAGACCGATGCGATGCAGGGAATAGAGGGCGCCAGGCGCCTCATGGACCATTTCCAGATCGAATCGACCCCCGAGGGCACGACGGTGACGATGGGCATGCCCCTGCCTCCCGGAGCCCGGCGGGTGGGCTCGGACGATGTCGCCCGGATCGTCGGGAAGATGAAGCGTCTGACCGCGGAGAACCCGCTGGACGAACTGCAGCAGCAGAACCGCGAACTCGTCGGCGTACTGGCCGAACTCCGAAGCAAGCAGGACGAACTGGAAAGAACCAATCGCGAGTTGGAGGACACCAATCGCGGCGTGACCGCGCTGTACGCCGAACTGGAGGACAAGGCCGACCAGTTCAAGCAAGCCAGCGAGGTCAAGGGCCGATTCCTGTCGGGTATGTCCCACGAACTGCGCACCCCGATCAACTCCGTCCTGTCCCTGTCTCAGATCCTGCTCGATCGCGTCGATGGCGAATTGACGGGCGAACAGGAAAAGCAAGTTTCCTTCATCCGCAAGGGGGCCCAGAGTCTCTCCGAACTGATCAACGACCTGCTGGACATGGCGAAGATCGAGGCCGGGAAGTTCGAAGCGAACGTAACGGAGTTCACCGCCGAGGACATCTTCAGCGGCCTGCGGGGCATGATGAAGCCCCTCAACAGGAATCCCGACGTTGAACTTATCATCGAAGAGGCCCGGGGGATCCCCCCGTTCCGCACCGACGAGTCCAAGGTATCCCAGATCATGAGGAACCTGGTCTCCAACGCGCTGAAGTATACGACGCGAGGGCGGGTCGACGTCAGCGTGTCGGCCGACCGGGATGAGGAGACGGCCGTTTTCTCCGTTGTCGATACGGGGGTCGGGATTGCCCCGGAAGACCTGGAACGCATCTTCGAGGAATACACCCAGACAAAGGCGACCGTGGGGATGCGCGTCCAGAGCACCGGTCTGGGCCTGCCGCTGTCGCGTAAAATGGCCGGACTCCTCGGCGGGAGCCTGACCGTCCACAGCCGTCCCGGCGAGGGGTCGACATTCACCGCCGCTATCCCTCTGACATATAGCCCGCCCGATCAGCCGGGCGGCGAACCGGCCGCGGGCGAGGGCGGCGACGTGCTGATAATAGATGATGAGGAAGCTTCACGCTATGCCATGCGGCGGATGCTGTCAGATACGAACTACCGCGCCCTGGAAGCTGCCGACGGCCCGGCGGGGCTCGACCTGGCTCGCGCCGAGGAGCCATTGGCGATTATCCTGGACCTTGCCATACCCGGCATGGACGGGTTTACCGTCCTGGACGAACTGAAGACAGATCCGGCGACACGGGCGATTCCCGTGATCATCTGCACGTCGAAGAACCTGAGCGACGACGACAGGGAGCGGCTGGCGCCAGGCGCCGAGGCAATCCTCTCCAAGCAGGACCTGTCGCGTGAAGTTCTGCTCAGGCAGATAGGGAGTGTACTGGTCGGAAACGCGTCAGGAACCGTAGAATAACAGGGAGCAATACATGACCGACGAGCCAGCCCGCACGATCCTGAACGTCGATGACGACGAGGCAACCTTGTACACTACCAGCAAGATTCTGCGGCAGGCGGGCTTCGAGGTCGTTGAGGCTCGAACCGGGGCCGAGGCGCTGGAACTGGCCGGGCAATTGCCTGACGCGATCGTTCTGGATATCAAGCTTCCCGATATCGACGGGTACGAGGTCTGCCGGAGACTGAGGGCCGATGCGGAGACCTCCTGGATCCCCGTTCTCCACGTGTCGGCGGTCTACAGGGCCATCCAGGCTAAGATAACCGCGATGGAGAGCGGTTCGGATGGCTTTATGTTGCAGCCGTTGCATCCTGAGCTGCTTATCGCTTACGTCGAGAGACTGCTGAAAACCGGCGCCGAACGCCGCGTCGCAATGAACGCAGACAATGAGAACTCATGACCATGACGGACGCGCCGCCCGAGATCCGAAGCGGGCGAGAGGAGCGTGACGATGACCGATGAGCCAGCCCACACGATCCTGAACGTCGATGACGAAGAGGCCAGCCTGTACGTCACCAGCAAGATCCTGCGCCAAGCGGGCTTCGAGGTCGTCGAAGCCCGAACGGGCGCCGAGGCGCTGGAACTTGCCGGGCAATTGCCTGACGCGGTCGTACTCGACGTCAATCTCCCCGATATTGACGGTTTCGAGGTCTGCCGGCGCCTGCGCGAGGCGCCTCAGACCGTGCGGATTCCCATACTGCACCTTTCGGCGACCTACAAGGACGCCGGCGCCAAGGTCAAGGCGCTGGGCCTTGGCGCCGATGGCTACTTGACTCAACCTGTCGAACCGCCCGTCCTGATTGCCTACATCCGGGCGCTGATTCGTACGAGGAAAGCGGAGGAGGCCCTGCGAAGGAGCGAGGAAAAGTTCCGCCTGATGTACGAGCAGGCCCCCGTGGGCTACCAGTCACTCGACGAAGATGGGTGCATCCTGGAAGTTAACCCGGCGTGGCTGGAGGCCTTGGGCTACTCGCGCCGGGAGGTCATCGGGCGCAGCTTCGGGGACTTCCTGACCCCCGAGCATGGAGACTTGTTCCCAGAACGTTTTGCCCGATTCAAGGAGGCAGGCCTGACACGAGATGCCGAATTCGAGATGGTCCGCAGCGATGGATCGCGGCGTATCTTTGCGATTGACGGCAGGATAGCACAGAATGAAGATGGGAGCTTCCGGCAGACACACTGCGTACTGCGCGACATCACCGAGCGCAAGGAGGCTATCGAGGCGGTCAGGAAATCGGAGCAGGAAAAAGCCCTCATACTCAACAATACCTCTGATATCATCGCATATCACGACCGGAACCACGTCATTCAATGGGCGAACCAGGCCTATCTGGACGCTACAGGATTGCCTTTGGATGAACTGAAAGGCCAGGTATGTTACCGTGCCTGGGGCCTCAACGAAATCTGTGACCACTGCCCGGTGTCTGTCGCAATCGCGAGCGGAGAAGCATGCGAAGCCGAACTGACTCCTCAGAACCAGCGGCACTGGCCTGCCGACCAGGGGTCGTGGCTTGTAAGGGCCGACCCCGTCAGGGACAAAGACGGCAATATCATCGGCGCGATCGAGGTCGCTGCCGACATAGCCGAGCGTAAGCAAGCCGAGGAAGAACTGCGACAGCACCGAGAACACCTTGAGGAACTGGTGGCCGAACGAACGGAGCAACTGGAAAAGAGCGGAGCAGTACTCCAGGCAATCAATAATGTATTCAGAGAGGTGCTGATGTGCGAGACCGAGGAGGATCTCGGCAAGACGTGTCTCGCAGTAGCTGAAAGACTAACCGACAGCAAGTTCGGTATTCTCCTCGAACTGAACGCGGCGGGCCTTCTTGACACGATTGCGATCAGCAACCCTGCATGGGACGAATGCGATATAGCGGTCGCCGACGCCGGAAATGCTATCAATAACATGGAGATACGCGGAATCGACCGCGCGACGGTCAGGGACGGGGCGTCGCGGATTGTTAACTCGGACCAGATGGCCACCCATCCGGACCGGTGCGGAGTCCCCCCCGGCCACCCCGAGGTCACCGCGTTCCTGGGCGTTCCGCTGAAACACTTGGGCGAGACGATCGGTATGATCGGTCTGGGCAACAAGGCCCCGGGATACGACGACGATGACCGCCAAGCCGTCGAAACCCTTGCGGTCGCCATCGTGGAGGCCTTCAGGAGCAAACGGGCGGAGATAGCCTTGCGGGAAGTCCGCGAGGAACTCCTGCGCAAGGCCCGGTTGGCGGCGATCGGTCAGGTTTCCGGGAGCATCGCCCACGACCTGCGCAACCCGCTGGGCTCGGTGCGCAACGCGACCTATTACCTCAAGCAGATAGTCCCAAGCAGCGAATCGACGATCATCGAGTACCTCGAAATCATCGACCAGGAAACCACCGCCGCAGATAAGGTTATCACTAATCTGCTCAAGCTCGGGCGCACCCCAACGGCGGTCAAGCAGAAGGTCGACATCGCACAGGTCATCCGCGAAGCTCTTGCCCGGGTCGGGCCACCCGCTGGTATTCAACTCCGTGTATCGCAGGATCCGGATCCGTTTGAGATTCTGGCCGATCCGGATCAGATACGCCAGGTTTTCGACAACCTGGTGGGAAACGCCGTACAGGCGATGGGCGGCGAGGGCGAGATCATAGTGGAAATCTCACGCGATGGGGAGGGGGACAATGATACAATCACTTTCCGCGACACCGGACCCGGCATCGCGCCGGATATCAGGAAAACGCTCTTCCAGCCGCTGATAACGACCAAGGCCAAGGGCACCGGGCTTGGACTGACAATCTGCCGCCAGATCGTCGAACGGCACGGCGGCGCGATAGATGCGGTGGACGACGATCGAGCCGGTGCGGCATTTGTGATATGCCTGCCCCGCGAAAAGCATCAGACAGTTGAAGATACGGAGAATGAACTATGACCAGGGCAGATACCATTGAAAGACAGGAACGTATACTCATCGTCGACGACGAGGAGAATATGCGGAGGACACTTTCGGACATCCTTCGCAGAGAAGGCTACCATACCACGGTGGCGGCCAGCGGGGAGGAGGCCGTCAAGCTATGCACCGATGGTGGAGGCTTCGACGTTGTCCTCATGGACGTACGCATGCCGGGCATAAGCGGCGTGGATGCGTTCCGCGAGATCCGGCGTCACAAGGAGGGTGTTCGCGTCATTCTGATGACGGCTTACGGCCTCGAGGACCTCAAGCGGGCCGCGCTGGACGAAGGGGCGGTCGCGTTCCTGCCCAAACCGCTGGATCTGGAGAAGACTATAGACCTTATAGCGGAGGTAAAGGAAACCGCGATTCTGGTGGTCGAAGAAGACCAGCGCATCGCTGATGAGCTGAGCGTCGAACTGTCGGAACAGGGGTATCGCGTCACGGTCACCGCCTCGCCGCACGACGCCCTGGAGCTGGTCGAGCAGATACGGTTCGACCTGATTTTCGTGGACGTAAATCTCCCGGCGATGAACGGCCTGGAACTCTATCTGGCGATCAAGGAGATCACCCCGAGCTCTGTTGCGATCATGATCACGGGTATGGAAGAGGAATTCGAGAGGCTCGCCCAGGAAGCGGTCAGGCGCAATGCGTACACAATCGTCCGCAAGCCGCTGAACATAGACTATGTGCTTGAAATGCTGTCCTCCTTCGCAGGCAAGCGGGCGTCGGGAGACCCGCGAAAGCCTCCCCCGCAAGACCCCTGACAGACAGGAGATATCTATGGCGGAGAAAACCAACCATGCGAACTGCCTCGAGCAGCAGTCGCCCTTGCCTCTGATGATCGTCGAAGATGACGCGGCGCAACTGAAAACGCTCTCCGCGATCATGCGGGACAAGGGTTTTGAGGTGAACCCCTGCCGCACAGCCGCCGAGGCAATGGAGTACTTCGAACGCGACGGGGCGGGGGTGGTCGTGTTGGACCTGCATTTGCCTGACGCCAACGGCATGGAAGTATTGCGGAAACTCGCTGACAGAAGCGGTGTACCTATCATCCTTCACACCGCCTTCAGTTCGTTCGAATCCGCCAGAGACGCGCTGAACCTGGGGGCCTTTGCGTACGTGGAGAAGGGCGGAGACCCCGACGAACTGCTGAACCACGTACACAGGGCGATGGAATCGCACCTCCACCGTCGCACACAAGACCTCGAAGACGCCGTTGCCGAACGGACGCGGGAACTCCAGAGGGCCGAGGAGACCTTACGAAGAGAACTCGAGTTGAGAAGGGCACTCCTTGATAATCTTCCTTGTGCTGCAATGATATTAAAAAAGGGAACAAGGGAAATTGTATTTTCAAATAAGAAAGCGAGGACAATGTTTGGCGCCGTTCCAGGACAAATATGTTATGAGGTGTGTGCAGAAAGAGATGATCCTTGCCCGTGGTGCCTTGCCCCTGAGGTTTGGGCAACAAATGAACCCAGGAGATTCGAATCTGAATACAGGGGCAGATTTTATGAAGGCATCTGGCTTCCACACGACGACGAGACATATATCCACTTCATTTTTGACATCACCGACCGCAAGCAGGCCGAAGAAGAACTGGCGAAACACCGCGATCATCTGGAAGAACTGGTCAGGGACCGGACGGCCGAGGTCGAGGCCCAGCGCAAGCAGGTGTTCGAGGCCAGCCGGTTGAAGTCCGAGTTCCTGGCCACCATGAGCCACGAACTGCGCACGCCTCTGAACAGCATAATGGCCCTTTCACAATTGATGCTGTCCGCGGGAACGGGCGGAGATTGCGAGAAAGACGCAGAGTTCCTGAGTGTTATCGAGCGGAATGGACGGAATCTCCTGAACCTGATCAACGACATCCTGGACCTGTCCACTATCGAGGCCGGGAAGATCAGAATATCTCCCGGGGAGTTTGCATTTAGCGAGATGGTGGACAGTGTATTGGCTATTGCTTACCCCATGGCAGAGGCCAAGGTCCTTCGGTTCGAAGTTGACCTCGCCGATATTCCATTGGTGTATTCCGACAAGGAGCGGATCAAGCAGATTCTGCTGAATTTGCTCGGCAACGCCGTGAAGTTCACCGAGGCCGGGCAGATTGCGGTGACCGCGTCTGAATCCGGAGGCATGATCTCCATTGCTGTTGCAGATACCGGGATAGGCATCAGCCCCGATGTCCTGCCTCACGTCTTCGATAGCTTCAGGCAGGCCGATGGTTCCAACACGCGGAAGTATGAGGGAACCGGACTTGGCCTGGCTATCAGCCAGAAACTCGCCGGACTGCTGGGCGGACAGATTACGGTAACCAGTGAACTCGGTAAGGGCAGCACGTTTACGCTGAGGCTTCCTGTACGGATGGCCGATGTCGTGCAAGCCGAGAGCGATGTTGCCGAGGCTACAGATGCAGATCCGGCTCGCTCGGCTGCGGATCGGGATCCTAAAATCGGGACTGGCGCTATCCTGGTTGTCGAGGACAACGCCGACAACCTCCTGGCGACCGTAGCGATTCTGGATGACTTCGGATACGAATGCGTCACCGCCGTGAATGGTGAGTTGGCCATTTCGGCAGCAAGAACCCACGCTCCGGTGCTTATCCTCATGGACATCCAATTGCCCGTAATGGACGGTCTGGAGGTCGCGAGGCAAATCAAGGCCGATGCAATACTGAAGGACATCCCGGTCGTAGCGCTGACGGCCAAGGCAATGAAGGGCGACCGCGAGGAGATCCTCGACGCGGGCTGCGACGACTATCTTTCCAAACCGATCGATCCCGAATCGATGCGCCAAGTCCTCCACAAATGGCTGAACTGATGCGCAATCCAGGATTTCCAACTGACAGACGCAAGGCGATCAATCGTCGCCGGTGTCCGCAGCGTCTTTCTTTATGTATAGCGTCTGGGTCGGGAAGGCGAATTCTATTCCTTCGGCGTTGAAGCGGCTGAGCAGTTCCATGTTGAAATTGTGGTTGAAGCTCAGGAACTCTTCCCATTCGACAGATGCGAACCAGTAAGTCACGTTGATACCCAGCGAGTCGGCGTTGAAGTCCGTGAAGAACACGCGCGGCGTGGAGTCGGGTGCGAAGTTCTTTGATCTGGCTTCACACATCTCGTGCAGTATCTCGATAGCCAGCTTCATTTTTTTCGGTGATGTATCGTACGTTACCCCCACGTCGAACGATCTCTTGAGGTACGGTCGGGCGGCGATATTTTCCACGGTGGTGTTGGCTACCACGGAGTTTGGCACGGTCACGAGATGCCCGGTCAGCGTCCGGAGTTTGGTCGAGCGGAAGCCCACTTCCTCGACCACGCCGCCCTGCCCGTCGATTGTAACGCGGTCGCCGATCTGGAAGGGGCGGTCTGCGAAGATAGTTATCGAGCCGAACAGGTTGGCGACCATGTCCTTGGCGGCCAGTGCGAAAGCCAAACCGCCCAGCCCGAGCCCTGCCAGCAGCGCCCCGATGTTCCAGTTGAAGATGTTCTGGGCGATGAACAGCGCGACCATAATCACCACGACCACACGGAGAGTCTTGCGGATGAGGGGCACGAGTTGGTCGTCGAGTTGGGAAGCGGTCTTGCTCGTCCAGTGCAGCAGGAAATGCTCGATGACGCTGATAAGGCGATAGATGAACCAACCGGCGCCGAGGACCATCATCATCTTGCAGAACTTCAACCACAACGGCATGAGATTGTGAGATTGGACGATCTCGCCGCTCGGGGTCTTCTCTATGTAAGTGAAGTTCATGAAGGCGGCGGCTGAGTACATCGCAAGCGACAGCAGCACGAGTATCAGGGGTCTCTCGATGCAGCGGAGGAATTTGCCTGTCAGCACGTAATCTTCACGGGCCTCGAGCCGATCGGCCTGGCGGTCTATGAGTACCGAGGCGATCTTGCCCGCGATCATACCGCCAAGCAGGGCGCCCGCCAGCGCCAACCACTGCCACGGCGTATTGCTCAGGAACGTCGTAGCCCAGAGCGATTCGCCAAGAACGAACTGTCCGAGGATACTCGAAGCATCAGTTGTCATTGGAGCAACTCCTGAAATAATCGGATTGAACGGCGCGTACTATACAGGCAGATTACCGCTTTGTCAGCGGGAATCTTCACATGATTACCGAAAAAGGTTCTCGATTGCACCTTGACAGATGATGGTGGGGTAGTCTACCATAGTACATGTAGAATGGCGCGTCGAGGTTGCCCAGCAGCCTCATAACGCAAGACAATCTGGTTGTGACGGCCCAGTCGGTGAGATAAGCAGGCCGTCGGTAAAGCGGCGCTCAATGTCGCCGGATTACGGTTTTGATCCGGCGCATATGCGTTGGCGATATCGCCCCGCATCGCGGGGAAAATTTGAGTATAAAAGGATATCTCGACGCCGGGTGTCGATCAATCGTCCCACAGGGACGAGGCCTTCGGGTTATATAATTCGCTAGCAAGCCAAGAGTAGCAAGGACGTTCAGATGGATCCACGCCGGGGTCGGTCGGGCCTTTGGTCCGCCGAAAAACGCGGCGAGAAATCATGGGATTATTGTACTTGCGCACTCTTATCTGCAGAGAGCAGTTCGTTTCGCTCAGATGCAAACAGGCATCCGCGGTAGCGCCTGCTTGCGAATTAACTCGAAAACGCCCATCCCTTCGGGCGACCGTAATGCCTGCTTGAATCCGCCGAGTCCGTGGCACGTCACCTTTAGAAAGGACACGTGTTATGCACTTGTTATATTTGGCAGCTATCGAGTTGAGTACCATATCAGCAGCAGGAATCGGAGCAGTAATTGGACTGACGCTCGGTCTTGTTTTCAGACTCTGGCAGGAGAAGTTAAAGCAGGCCGCAACGGTCGGGGAACTCGAAGCCGCCAAGAAAACGGCGGAAGCCGAAGCCGCAAAGATCGTCGCGCAGGCCGAAGCCAAAGCCAGAACCGAGTTCATCGAACAACGCAAAAAATTTGATTCCGACACCGAGGTTACGCGAAAGGAACTCCGCGCCGAAGAGAAGCGGTTGGCAAAACGCGAGGACATGATCGACCAGAAACTCCAGACCACCCACGCCAAGGAACGCATGGTCGAAGCAGCACAAAAAGGAGTGATCGAGAGGGAAAAAGCACTCGCCGCAAAGGACCGCCAACTGAACGAACTGATCGCCCAGCAGAAGAGCCAACTCCTGAAAGTAGCGAACCTCAGCGTCGAAGAGGCCAAGAAAATCCTCCTGGACCAGGTCGAAAGAGAAATGTCGTCGGAAACCGCCCAGTTCATCGAACGCCAACTCGAGCAAGCCAACGAAGAGGCAGAAGACCGCTCGCGCGAAGTTATCGTCACCGCCATTCAACGTTACGCTTCGGCCCACACGTGCGAATCGACGGTCTCTACCGTTGACATCCCTTCGGACGACATGAAGGGTCGCGTAATCGGACGAGAGGGCAGGAACATCCGAGCCTTCGAGAAGGCTACCGGTGTGGACGTAATCGTTGACGACACGCCCGGTGTGGTGGTGGTATCGTGTTTCGATCCGGTCAGGCGATATGTCGCTCGACAGGCGATGGCCAAGCTCATCCAGGACGGTCGCATTCACCCCACTCGCATCGAGGAAGTGGTTGCGTCCATCGAGAAAGAAACCCAGAAGCAGATCCACGAATACGGTAAGACTGCATGCACCGAGACCAAGGCGGGCAACATGCACGGTAAGTTAGTGGACCTGCTCGGGCGCCTGCACTTCAGGACCTCCTACGGGCAGAATGTTCTCCAGCATTCGATCGAGGTGGCGTTCCTGTCGCAGGTAATCGCCGACGAACTCGGTCTCAACGGACAGATCGCCCGGCGATGCGGTCTGTTGCACGATATCGGTAAAGCCGTCGATCACGAGGTCCAGGGCGGACACCCCGCGATCGGGGCGGATCTCTGCAAACGTTACGGCGAGAAGCCCGAAGTCATCAATGCCGCCGGAGGTCACCACGGTGACATAGAGGCCACAAGCGTCTACATGCCGATCGTATCAGCCGCCGACGCCATCAGCGCTTCGAGGCCCGGTGCGAGGCGCGAATCTCTCGAGCGATACGTTCAGCGCCTCGAGAAACTCGAAGCCATCGCCACTACTTTTGAAGGCGTCGAGCAGGCTTATGCGATTCAGGCCGGTAGGGAAGTCCGCGTTATCGTGGATCCTTCCGGTGTCGACGACCGCCTCTCGGCGAAGATTGCCCGCGATATTGCCCGCAGAGTTGAAGAGGAAATGGAATATCCCGGCGAGGTCAGGGTAACAGTCGTCCGTGAAATGCGGTGCGTGGAATACGCAAGATAGGCCAACGGCTGGCAGTTGCCAGTCGTTGTCAATCCACAATTTCAAGCAGGCGTTGGGTCAGTTGTATGTGGCGTTTCTTTTCGCGGTAGACTTGTTCGACCTGACGCCGCACTTGCGGGTCCTCGGTCTGGGCGGCCATTGCGGCGTAGTAGTTGGCGGCCTGCTGCTGCTGGTCGAGCAGGACGTTGAATTGTTCGGCTAGTTGTGCTTCCTCAAACATTGGTAATTTCCCCAGTGGAGTCATTGACCCACTGCCCGACGATCTGTCGGTGAGCTTCTGTATCGTTCTTCAGGGCGTGCAGAATCGAATAGACTTCCGCGCGCTGCTCTTCGTCAAGACATTCTGTGTGCTGGACTTCGCGAGCGGCGGCGCGAACGGTGTCGACCAGGCCCTGTTCGATGCGTTCCGGATCGCTGACTAGGTGTCCTGAATTGTCTTTGACATCCGTCACTATGGCACCTGAAAACTCTCATCTGTCGAAAGGTACTGCCCGGGACTGGACTCGAACCAGCACGGGGTATGAACCCCACCAGGCCCTCAACCTGGCGCGTCTGCCAATTCCGCCACCCGGGCAACGCATTACACGTATTTTAACGCAATTTGTGCCATCGAGTCAAGGCTCTCGGAGTGGAGAACGAACCTTTTTTTCACGCAACCGGCGTCAGCAAGTCCACGGGCTGTTCACGAACCCCCAATGCCCATAGCGCCAGATATCTCACGCCGTATCAATGCGCTTGAAGCGGCGGAAAAATGACCCCCAAAATGACCCTGGACCACCATGCCGATCCGCCAGCGGATAGAAATAACTTGCGGGCACTGAACGCCCCGGGCCGACGGGCCCGTCATGCCAACCGAAGGGATCCAAACGCGGTCGGCGGTTCCAAACAGAAGCGTACCCAGACCGACGATTAACCAGTCGGCCGGTGACGAACTGATCACCACCGCTCCGGATACGCTCCGGCAGGCGGCGCGGAGATCCCGGCGCGGGGAAAACGCTCCAGCCAGAACGGCCGCCGCGTCCACCCGGTGAGCCCCGTCAAGCAACTCCAACGCCCTGACGGTCACGTATCCACCGCAGGAATAACCTACCAGGTAGATCGGCTGGTCGGGATGTTCCCCGCGACGCCGGGCCACGAAATCCGCCAGTCGTTGCGACTCGCGTTCCAGCAGACCTCGATCGGCAAGTGCGGGAATTACCAGGCACGCCCGCCACGTGGAATGCCATTTCCAGTAAAGAAACTCACCCTCGTATCCGGCCTGTCGCAGTCCCTTGGCTGCGGTGCGCATTCCCCAGCGAACGCCCAGCCAGCGAATTGACTCGACAAATATGACCACGCCACGATCGCTTTGCCTCCTGCCCCGGTCCCGCGATGTCAGGAAATGAGGCACCACGGTCAGCAGAGCGTTCGCGGCGAACCCGATCGCCAGGGACCACAATAGAGCGTGAAAGAACATCGTCACCATCACCTGTCTTGGTTCAATGCTTGTACGATACGCGACGCATGGATATCCTACATGCCGCGAGATACCCGGTCATTGGGCAGCAAGCGTACCGAAAAGCGACGCTCGCGACAACCCGGTAGGGCGATCACCACTGACTATATGGAGTTGTATACTATGCGGATTTTCAGCGACGAGATGATAATGCGTTGGTCGACGTCGGTTCTGGTGGCTGTCTTGTTCGTACTTGCGCCGGTCGGCGACAGCACCGCGGCGCAGCAAAGCCTTAACCCCTACGACCGTCAGGTTGCCGAGCAGGTCGGAAAGCTCAAGGCATCTTCTCCGCATCAGCGGTCCGCGGCGGCGGAGGCGTTGGGATATCTTCGGGCCTTTTCGTCCGCGCCCGCACTTGTCCAAGCCGCGGGCGATACCTCACCGGTCGTGCGGCGAGAGGCGGTGATGTCGCTGGGATGGTGCGGTGGGAAAAAGGATGTAAAAGTCCTGCTCGACAAACTGGGCGATACCGACTGGACGGTGCGCCAGGCGGCATGGGTGGCGCTTACGAATATTACGGGCATGGAGTTCAAGTTCGACGCATTGGCCAAACCCGACGCGCGGGTCGCAGATATCAAAGTGTGGCGTGCGTGGTGGGCGAAGTTCCAGTCCGGTCAGCCCGATCGTCCGGTCGATAAGCCCGCGCCGCCCCCGGTTGCCCCCACCGGCGATCCCAACCTTGCGCTGCGAGGTGCGGTGACGGCATCGAGCATGTATAAGGGCCCGCTGTCGGTGCTTACCGACGGTGCGACCGTGGGGGGGTATTGGCAGACCAAGGGCGTGAAGTTTCCCCAGCACTGCACGGTTGATCTGAGGAAGTCGCGCAAGTTCGGCTGCGTCGTGGTCCAGCAGTACGGAAGCGCGTTCTGTATGACCGATTACTCCGTGGACGTCAGCGCTGACGGGAAGACCTACAAGCAGATCTACCGCAACAAAACCCGCACCGCACGGAGGCTGATCGTCACGTTCAAGCCCGTCGAGGCCCGCTGGGTCCGCATCACCTCATACGGTTCGGTCAACAGGCTTTATCCCACGACATTCCACGAGATAGGCGTGTACGCCAGGACGCCGCCCAAGGCGCCGCCCCAACCATCGCGCCGGGCGGCGAGAGACGATCTTCAGGTCCTCGCTCTCGAACGCAAGGCCAGGTCGCTGGGCGCACTGGGCGCCCCGGGCGACGTGGCGGAGATTGTCCGGATCGTCGAACCGTATCGCACCACGCAGTCCTGCAGCCCCGCGGAAAACTCGATGGTGCAGGTCTGCCTGCGCAGCATCGGGCGGCTCGGCGGAGACGAGGCGCGAAAGGTGCTGATCGCATTCCTGGATAATCCGCGTTGGGCTCGGTACGCCGCGGACGCATTGGGCGACGTGGGAGGCAAGGCCGCCCAGGCCGCCCTCATCGAAGCGTATCCCAGGTTCGCTCGCTCGTTGAGCCTGAGGGCTCCCAAGGTACTCCCGCGGGATGATCGCCCGGGCCTCGACCCGAGAGACCGCATGTACCAGACGCCGTACGCGATAGCCCTGTCGCTGTCGAGGATGACCATCACCGATCCGGAAAACCTCAAGGCGCTTGTCGCTATCGCACCGCTGCTGCTGGCTAACATGCCGAGCGACTACGACGGGGCCTTGCTCTACCAGCCCGAAGCATACCAGCCAATCACCGCGTATCTGCTCGAGAAGGCGGGCCTTCGCCAGGCGGCGTGCGATGCGGCGTTTGCGTATTTCGGGCAGGCCCGCAGCGTTCCCGACACGCCGGCGGGCAAGACACTGGCGTCACTGGCTAAAAAATATGCCGGCGACGTACCGTACGCGGCCATCTGGCTACCGACCCTCTGTAAGGACAGCAAGGACGTCCCGGTTCTGATCGCCCTGCTGACCCATAAGAACGGTTGGGTGCGAATCAACGCCGCCAAGGCGATCATGTTTATGGGCGACA
>CAZSLS010000147.1:0-17200 GCA_964607575.1 uncultured Planctomycetaceae bacterium
GGCCTGCTGGCGCGATCGATTTTCGTAATCGGCAAGGACTCGACGCTCCTGTACAAGGAGATCGTCCCGGAGATAGCGTCTCATCCGGACTACGACAAGGCCCTGGCCGAAATCCGCAAAGCAGCCCAATAACAATCCGACACAGAGACTCAGAGAACGGCGTGAAGAATGCTACGGCCAGGGCGAGTCTAAACCTGGAACTAAAGCTTATTTCCTTGATTCGCGGCCGACGGCGGGTCGACCCTCGTCGCGACGTAGTCGCGATCGTCGTTCGCCGTCGCCGGTATTATCGAGAGGAACCGCCCCATGGACAAGATTACCAAAGTTCATATCGTGTTCTACAGCATGTACGGGCACGTTTACCAGATGGCTCGTGCGGTCGCTGAGGGTGTTGCGGAAGTCGACGGCGCCGAAGCGGCGATCCTGCAGGTCCCCGAGCTGATCCCCGAAGACAAGCTCATCGCCAGCGGAGCAGCGGCCGCTCGCCAGGCGTTCGCCGACATCCCAATCGCCTCGCCGGACGATCTCGCCGACGCTGACGCGATAATCTTCGGTACGCCCACGCGGTTCGGGAACATGTGCGCGCAGATGCGCAACTTCCTGGACCAGACGACCCAACTCTGGTTGTCGGGCGGTCTGGTCGGCAAGGTCGGAAGTGTGTTCGCAAGCACCGCCAGCCAGCACGGAGGCCAGGAGACCACGATCCAGAGTTTCCACACAACGCTGCTTCACCACGGAATGATCGTAGTAGGCGTCCCCTACGCCGAGCCCAGATTGCTGGAGATGAACGAAATTTCCGGCGGCACGCCCTACGGCGCGACAACTCTCGCCAACACGGACGGCAGCCGTCAACCGTCAGAAAACGAACTGGCGATAGCAAAGTTCCAAGGGCGTCACGTCGCCGAAGTCGCCCAAAAGCTGTTCAGGTGAGACCAGCGTAAGACGCGACCTTCTCACCGCCGTGCCATTATCCGTTGCCTGTCTACTGTCACCTGTCAACCCTCTACTTTCTCGCGCAGCGCGCCAACCATCGGAAAACGAACTGGCGATAGCGAGGTTCCAGGGCAAGCATGTGGCGGAAGTTGCCCAGAAATTGTTCGGGTGAGAAAAGCTTCAAACGCGATCTTCTCATGCCCGTGACGCGGGCTCAACTTGTTGCTGCATGACGCAACGAAGACGGGCCTGTCATCTGGTCTCTCTCTGTAGTTTCTTTCGCATCGCTGGGGGATGAAGCATCTTATGTTGAAATTCCGATCAAACACTCTCGATTGCCGCTGCGAACTGCCGTAGAATCCTGGCTTGGTTCGCGTGTGCAGTAATGAGAAGGAAGATCGATGACAGAAACTACGCCGCAACCTGAGATTCGTCAGCGTGTGGTGCGTGTGTTTATATCGAGCACGTTCCGCGACATGCGTGACGAACGCGATGAACTGGCCAGGCGCGTGTTCCCGCAATTGCGGAAACTCTGCGAACAGCGCGGAGTCACGTGGACGGACGTCGACCTGCGCTGGGGGATCACCGACGAGCAGGCCGCTGAGGGCAAGGTCCTGCCGATCTGCCTTTCCGAGATCAACAACTGTCGCCCGTTCTTCATCGGCCTGCTGGGCGAGCGGTACGGTTGGGTGCCCGAGGCTGGCGAGATATCCGACGACCTTATCGCCGAACAGCCCTGGCTGGCCGAGCGAACCGAGCGTTCGGTGACGGAACTGGAGATTCTCCACGGCGTGTTGAATGACCCGGAGATGGCTAACCGCACGTGCTTTTATTTCCGCGATCCGGCGTACATCGAAACCATTCCGGCGGAGCAGAGGACCGATTTTGAAGAGTCCGATCCGTCTGCACGCGAGAAGCTGAAGGCCCTGAAGGACAGCATCCGCCAGAGCGGTCTTGCGTTGCGTGAGAACTACTGCGATCCCCAGGCGCTGGCCGAGATGGTTCTGGCGGACCTGACCACCGCGATCAACCAGGAGTTCCCGATTGGCGAGCCGGATCCATTGGATGCTGAGGCCGCTGAGCACGAGGCCTTTGCAGTCAGCCGCTCGCGTGTATACATCGGACGCGACGAATACTTCGCCCGCCTCGACGACCACGCCGCCGGCGATGGGGCCCCGCTGGTGATCGAGGGCGAATCCGGTTCGGGCAAGAGCGCGTTGCTGGCCAACTGGGCGTTGCGATATCGCCGCGATCACGACGAGCCGCTACTGATGCATTTCATAGGCGCTTCGGCGTACAGCGCCGATTGGATCGCAATGCTCAGGCGAATCATGGGCGAACTGAAACGCCTCTTCGACATCGACGGGGAGATACCCACCGAGCCCGACGCACTGCGATCCGAGTTTGCCAACTGGCTTCACATCGCCTCTGCTCGCGGCCGCGTCGTCCTGATACTCGACGCACTGAACCAACTCGAAGACAAGGACCAGGCCCCGGACCTGGTCTGGCTGCCGCCAACAATCCCCGCCAACATCCGCCTGATCGTTTCGACCCTGCCCGGGCGATCAAACGACGCCCTGACCAGACGCGGCTGGCCGACAATGAAAGTCGAGCTGCTGACCGACAACGAACGGCGACAGTTCATTGGCGAGTACCTCGCCACGTACACGCGCAGTCTGGATGCGAACTGCACGGACAGTATCGCCTCAGCCGCCCAGGCAGCTAATCCGCTGTACCTCCAGACGCTTCTGGACGAACTGCGCGTGGTTGGCAGGCACGAAGATCTGAGCGAGCAGATCGACGAATACCTGACCGCCGAAGACGTCCCGCAGCTTTACGAGCAGATTCTGACGCGTTACGAAGCGGATTACGAGCGAGACCGTCCGGGCCTCGCACGCGATGCAATGACGCTGATCTGGGCCGCCCGCCGCGGACTGAGCGAACCGGAACTGCTGGATCTCCTGGGCGATGCAAATGGGCCCATGCCTCGCGCCCACTGGTCGCTGTTGCACTTCGCGGCCGACCGATCGCTGGTGACGCGGTCGGGCCTGATAAACTTCTCCCACGACTATCTCCGCCAGGCCGTCGAGAGTCGCTACCTGCCAGCAGACACCGACCGCCACGCCGCCCACACTCGCCTTGCCGACTACTTCACCGATCGCAACCTGACGAACCGCAAAGTCGATGAATTACCATGGCAACTGTCCCGAGCCGACAATCCCGAGCGCCTGAAAGACTGTCTGGTCGACCAGGACATGTTTCAGGAACTCTATACGGACAGGAAGAAGTATGAGCTTCTGGGCCATTGGCTGGAACTTGGGGATGTATACGATAAGGTCGTCGAGTATACTCGCGCCTTGGACGACTGCGAGTCGACCTCCGCGGCCGGTCCGGACTTCGCACTTCGACTGAACGCAGTGGGCGTGTTCCTGGATGAATGCGCCGAATACGCCGGCTCCGAGCCTCTGTTGCGTCGCGCCCTGGCGATCTGCGAGGCGTCGTTCGGACCGGACCATCCGGATGTGGGCATTCGTTTGAACAACCTGGCGAAAGTGCTCGAGGCCACGAACCGTCATTCGGAGGCCGAGCCTCTGTATCGCCGCGCCCTGGCGATCTACGAGGCGTCGCTCGGATCTGACCATCCAGACCTAGCCAAGGCTCTGAACAACCTAGCTTGGCTGCTGGCGGCCACGAATCGTCATTCGGAGGCCGAATCTCTATATCGCCGCGCCTTGGCGATTTTTGAGGCGTCATTCGGGGCGCAACATCCGAACGTGGCCACAGGTCTGAACAATTTGGCGTCGCTACTGAATGTTACGAACCACCATGCGGAAGCTGAGGCGCTGTATCGCCGCGCTCTGGCGATTGACGAGACATCGTTCGGACCGGACCATCCCAAAATAGCCATTCGTCTGAAGAATCTGGCTTGGCTGCTGGCGGCCACGAACCGCCATTCGGAGGCCGAGCCGCTGTATCTCCGCGCTCTGGCGATCTTCGAAGCGTCGTTCGGTCCGGACCATCCGAACGTGGCCGCGAGCCTGAACGGCCTGGCGGAGTTGCTCCGAGTGACGAACCGCCATTCGGAGGCCGAACCCCTGTATCGTCGCGCCCTGGCGATAGATGAGGTGTCATTCGGTCCGGACCATCCGAACGTGGCCAAGGATCTGAACAACCTGGCGCTGCTGCTGAAGGCTTGCAAGCGCTATTCGGAGGCCGAGCCGCTGCATCGCCGCGCGCTGGCGATCGACGAAACGTCGTTCAAGACTGACCATCCGAACGTGGCAAACGATCTGAACAACCTGGCGTCGCTCCTCCTTGCCATGAACCGTCATTCGGAGGCCGAACCGCTGCTTCGCCGCGCCCTGGCGATCAACGAGGCGTCGTTCGGACCGGACCATACGGAGGTGGCTGCAAACCTGAGCAACTTGGTTTATGTGCTGAATGCCACGAACCGTCCCGCGGAGGCCGAACCGCTGATGCGCCGAATGGTCGAAATCCTCCTGAAGTTCACTGCAGCGACCGGACACCGGCATCCGCATCTGCAGGAGGCGGTAGGAAGCTATGCTGGCTTTCTGCAGGCAATGGGTCGAAGCGATGCCGAGATCAAGCGGGAATTGACCGATTTGCTGGCGCAGTACGGAATGTCCATGGGATGACTACAGGAGACGGCGATGACGAGCCGATATGATTCGATCAGTGAGTATGACTTCTTTGTCTCTTATGCTCGGTCGGGACCTCCCTTGTTACGGACCAAGAGAGAGAACCTGGAAGCCCTGCAACAGGAAACGCAGAATGGTGCTGGTGACTGATGAATGATCGACCGGGACAATCTGAGATTCGTCAGCGTGTGGTGCGTGTGTTCATCTCGAGCACGTTCCGCGACATGCGTGACGAACGCGATGAACTGGCCAGGCGCGTGTTCCCGCAATTGCGGAAACTCTGCGAACAGCGCGGAGTCACGTGGACGGACGTCGACCTGCGCTGGGGGATCACCGACGAGCAGGCCGCTGAGGGCAAGGTCCTGCCGATCTGCCTTTCCGAGATCAACAACTGTCGCCCGTTCTTCATCGGCCTGCTGGGCGAGCGGTACGGTTGGGTGCCCGAGGCTGGCGAGATATCCGACGACCTTATCGCCGAACAGCCCTGGCTGGCCGAGCGAACCGAGCGTTCGGTGACGGAACTGGAGATTCTCCACGGCGTGTTGAATGACCCGGAGATGGCTAACCGCACGTGCTTTTATTTCCGCGATCCGGCGTACATCGAAACCATTCCGGCGGAGCAGAGGACCGATTTTGAAGAGTCCGATCCGTCTGCACGCGAGAAGCTGAAGGCCCTGAAGGACAGCATCCGCCAGAGCGGTCTTGCGTTGCGTGAGAACTACTGCGATCCCCAGGCGCTGGCCGAGATGGTTCTGGCGGACCTGACCACCGCGATCAACCAGGAGTTCCCGATTGGCGAGCCGGATCCATTGGATGCTGAGGCCGCTGAGCACGAGGCCTTTGCAGTCAGCCGCTCGCGTGTATACATCGGACGCGACGAATACTTCGCCCGCCTCGACGACCACGCCGCCGGCGATGGGGCCCCGCTGGTGATCGAGGGCGAATCCGGTTCGGGCAAGAGCGCGTTGCTGGCCAACTGGGCGTTGCGATATCGCCGCGATCACGACGAGCCGCTACTGATGCATTTCATAGGCGCTTCGGCGTACAGCGCCGATTGGATCGCAATGCTCAGGCGAATCATGGGCGAACTGAAACGCCTCTTCGACATCGACGGGGAGATACCCACCGAGCCCGACGCACTGCGATCCGAGTTTGCCAACTGGCTTCACATCGCCTCTGCTCGCGGCCGCGTCGTCCTGATACTCGACGCACTGAACCAACTCGAAGACAAGGACCAGGCCCCGGACCTGGTCTGGCTGCCGCCAACAATCCCCGCCAACATCCGCCTGATCGTTTCGACCCTGCCCGGGCGATCAAACGACGCCCTGACCAGACGCGGCTGGCCGACAATGAAAGTCGAGCTGCTGACCGACAACGAACGGCGACAGTTCATTGGCGAGTACCTCGCCACGTACACGCGCAGTCTGGATGCGAACTGCACGGACAGTATCGCCTCAGCCGCCCAGGCAGCTAATCCGCTGTACCTCCAGACGCTTCTGGACGAACTGCGCGTGGTTGGCAGGCACGAAGATCTGAGCGAGCAGATCGACGAATACCTGACCGCCGAAGACGTCCCGCAGCTTTACGAGCAGATTCTGACGCGTTACGAAGCGGATTACGAGCGAGACCGTCCGGGCCTCGCACGCGATGCAATGACGCTGATCTGGGCCGCCCGCCGCGGACTGAGCGAACCGGAACTGCTGGATCTCCTGGGCGATGCAAATGGGCCCATGCCTCGCGCCCACTGGTCGCTGTTGCACTTCGCGGCCGACCGATCGCTGGTGACGCGGTCGGGCCTGATAAACTTCTCCCACGACTATCTCCGCCAGGCGGTGGGGCATAAGTACCTACCCACCGACGCAGACCGCTATGGAGCCCACACTCGCCTTGCCGACTACTTTGCCCCCCGAGACCTGACCGACCGCAAGGTCGATGAACTGCCCTGGCAACTGTCCCGAGCCGACAGTCCCGAACGCCTGAAAGACTGCATCGTCGACCTGGAGATGTTCCTGGAGCTCAAAGTAGACACGAAGAAGTACGAACTGCTGGGCTATTGGTTGCAACTGGGCGACGCCTACGACAAAGTCGCCGAGTACACCCGCGCTCTGGACGCTTGCGAGTCGGCTTTTAACGCCGGTCCGGGTCTAGGACTCCGCCTGAACGCAGTGGCCCTGTTTCTGGTCGATGAATGTGCCGAATACGCTGGCTCCGAGCCTCTGTTGCGTTGCGCCCTGGCGATCGCCGAGACGTCGCTCGGACCTGACCATCCGAACGTGGCCAGAAGCCTGGACAACCTGGCGATGCTGCTGGCGGCCACGAACCGTCATTCGGAGGCCGAAACGCTGCATCGCCGCGCCCTGGCAATCAACGAAATGTCGTTCGGACGTGACCATCCAGAGATTGCCACGGGGCTGAACAACTTGGCGATGCTGCTGGCGGCCACGAATCGTCATTCGGAGGGCGAATCTCTGTATCGCCGCGCCCTGGCGATCTCAGAAGCATAGCTTGGGTCGGATCATCCGAACGTGGCCAAAGGTCTGAACAACCTGGCGGGGCTGCTGGTGGATACGAACCGTCATTCAGAAGCAGAAGCTCTGTGTCGCCGCGCCCTGGCGATCAAGGAAACGTCGTTCGGGCCTGACCATCCGGAGATTGCCACGGGGCTGAACAACTTGGCAATGCTGTTGGCGGCTACTAATCGTCATTCAGAGGCCGAGCCGCTGTATCGCCGTGCCCTGGCGATCAATGAGGCGTCACTCGGGCCGAACCATCCGGACGTGGCCAGAGATCTGAACAACCTGGCGGGGCTGCTGGTGGATACGAACCGTCATTCAGAAGCAGAAGCTCTGTGTCGCCGCGCCCTGGCGATCAAGGAAACGTCGTTCGGGCCTGACCATCCGGAGATTGCCACGGGGCTGAACAACTTGGCAATGCTGTTGGCGGCTACTAATCGTCATTCAGAGGCCGAGCCGCTGTATCGCCGTGCCCTGGCGATCAATGAGGCGTCACTCGGGCCGAACCATCCGGACGTGGCCAGAGATCTGAACAACCTGGCGGAGTTGTTCAGAGTTACGAACCGCCATTCGGAGGCCGAACCGCTGTATCGCCGCGCGCTGGTAATTCGCGAGTCATCGCTCGGACCGAACCATCCGGACGTGGCTACGAATCTGAACAACCTGGCGCTGTTGTTGGTAGCCACAAACCGTCATACAGAGGCCGAACCGCTGTATCGCCGCGCCCTGGCGATCGACGAAGCGTCGTTCGGTCCGGACCATCCGAAGGTGGCTGCGGAGATGAACAACCTGGCGCTGCTGCTGGAGGACACGGGCCGTCATTCAGAGGCCGAACCACTGTATAGGCGATCCCTGGCGATTTGGGAGGCGTCCTTCGGACCGGACCATCCGGATGTGGCCAAGGCCCTGAATAATCTGGCGGAATTGCTCAGACGCACCAATCACTATTCGGAAGCCAGGCCACTGTCTCGCCGACACGTCGACATCCTCCTGAAATTCACTGCAACGACCGGACGCCCGCATCCGCATCTGCGGGCAGCCGTCAACAACTACGGAGGGCTCCTGCTGGCAATGGGCCTCAGCGATGCCGACGCCCGGCGGGAAGTAAGCGATCTGCTGGCGCAGTACGGGATGTCCTTGGGATGACGATAGGAGACGGCGATGACGAACCAAAATGATTCGTTCAGCGCGTATGACTTTCATGTCTCTGCGCCCGGCGGGATAATGGTGACAGGCGGGTGTCCGCGTTTGTTGATGAACTGCTGACGGGCACAGAGCGAGGCCGCCGACCATCGGAAAACGAACTTGCAATAGCAGGATCCCAAGGCGCCATATAACCGAAGTCGCCGGGAAACTGTTTGGGTGAGAATGGCGTAAGATGTGATCTTCTCAGGCTACCCCGACTGGATTACCCAGTTTTCAGAGCCCGGCGGGGGGCCTAGCGCCAGGTCCGCCACTCCGGCGCAGAAGAGTATGAACATTGCCCCGCCCATCAGGAGGCTCTTGGTCATCGCTACAAGAAGTACGCTCTGGTCGGAGCCGCCGCTGATCTGGGCTTGGGTCAGGAATGCGACAACAGTGAAAATTCGTGAGCCTATCCAGCAGATCAACGGCGCCGACGCCCCGGGGATCGCGGGCCTGTTCTTTCTCGATATACGACTCAGAAAGAGCAGAAGACACATGAGGCTTGTCAGCAGCATCAGCCCCAGTTCGATCCCCAAATAGACGCCCAGGGGCCTGGCGCCCGGGCTGTCGGAGAGGATGAATTTGAAAGGCAGGTCGAAATAGGCCTGCATGCCGTATTCACCGGGTATCATCGGCGCCAGGACCGCCGGTGCGTACAATACCGCGCCGAGCAGAGCCAACGCAGGTCCTAACTTCCGATCCGTCCGGTAAGCGGCGATCCGCAGGCCGGCCAGAATGAGAACTGAGGACAAACCCATCATCAGGACCATTAGTATCGGGCGGATACTGTCCGGGTCCTGCGGTATGTTCGCCAGCGTGACGCCCGCCGAATGCATCGCCGCGACAATCAGCAGCACCATTATCGTCGGCAGGACGATCATGGTCAGCCCGCGCATCTGCGAGTGGCCCGCCCCGGCCAATGCGATCATCATGATCCCGGCCAGCAGCGGGATCATATTGGCCGCTATCATAGGCGCCGGGGTTTGTCCGTCCAGGAACATCGTGATCGTGGGGAATACGAATTCTGATCCGACCAGGCTGCGTATCGGATCGGGCTTGATGATCGGCATGATCCATCCGACAATCAGAACCACGCCGAGAAGCATCAGGTTCTTGTTGCGTTTATTGCGTTCCTGACGCCACGTTAGAACCGCCATCTACGACTCCTTGCATTGCTTGCCCCCGTCGGGCGGGCTATGACCAAGCGTCTGCGGGGAACTTGATCGACAGTTTCCCAGCCGTACAAAAGCCCATTTGTTTCAGGACCAGCACAGAATGTAACTAATCTCAAGGAATGCGATTATGTTGCTGCGCCCCGGAGATGTCAAGGGATCGGCCGGTATTGCGGGATATCCGGAAGCGATGACGAAACTCAAGGCCGACCCGCCGCACGGATCACTGAGAACCGGCGTCGAATCCAGGCCGGGCGAGAGTTGCTGACGTTCGTTTGGGGCGTTGTCAACCGCCCGGTTTCGCGGGGGCCTTGCTCCTGGCCAGCGTCTGGGCGTGGAGGAGTTTTACTTCCGTAGCGCTCAGCGCGCGTCGCCATATCTTGATTTCGTCGATCGGGCCGGGGAAGTATGTATCCCGCCAGTGGGCGCGGTATCCGGCGCTGGTGCGCCCGATTACGGTTATCCCCTTTGGGCTGTCGAAGATCGGCAAGCCGGGCGTTGCGACTCTCGTTTCTCCATCGAGCTTTCCGTCAAAGTAGACGCGCACGCGACGCCCGTCGTAAGTGCCGACGATGTGATACCACACGCCCCCCTTGGGATGCGGTTTGATGCCTTTCTTCAGCGACGCCGGTTGCACCACCTCGCTCTTGTTCCCGGAAAACCTCACGACGAAGTTCCCCCCGATCCATTTACCGCTGTATCGTCCGCCCGTTGCCAGACCCACGCCGCAGGATGTTTTCCCGTCCATCCGGCCGTAGACTATCCCGTAGGTCGAGTAGGAGTTGAATTTTACCCACGTCGAAAACGTAATCTGCTTCCATCCGTTGCAGTTCAGCCGGGGCGAAGGTATGACGATCTTCGTGGTGTGATTCTTGAACACCGGCGCCATGCCGACTATGCCTTTGGCGAACGTCACCGGTTTTGTGACAGCCCCCTTTACGCCGGCGATTTGGTCGACGGCGTCTTTCTTGTCGAACGACCAGTAGTACGCAAGGCCCGCTTCCAGCGGTCCGCCGGATATCGTTATCGCCGCTACTTTGTCCAGCGGGACATCGATCGCACCGTGCGGGGTTTTCAGCCCAAGCGTTGTCTTCGGAGCGATTTGTCCGATTATCTCATCGAGATTACCGCACCGCACGGAGACTCCGGACTTCCCCGCCCGGGCGGAGAAGCGAACTTCCATGATGCGTTTGACCGGGATAGCGAACTTACCGTACGCTGTCTGAACGGTAAGCGTTTTAAGTTTCGTCACGCCTCGCAGACGCGTCTGGTTGGCCATGTCGACGATTACTTCGCGATCTTCGGGTTTGACCGCGTCGGGCGGCCAGGTCAATGTATCGGCCAGCCGGATGCGGCGGATCGCGGGCAGTCCGACGGTATGGCGTCCGTAGGGGGTGTCGATTGTGAATTTCCTGGTGGCGATGCTTCCGATCAGGGTTTCAGAGCCGATCGACAGTTTGCTTTTTGGGATGTATGGCTCGATCGCTCCGGTCGGGGCGTCGGGATGGTCCGTCGACCATGACTGGTAGGCCTTGAGAATACGCGTGAGAATGATAGCCCGGCGAGCAGGCGAACCGATGGCGGTCTGTTTCCTGACCGCCGGCTCGATCGACGGGCCGAGGGTTATCAGTTCGTCGGCGGCCCGTTCACGTGATATATCCGAATCCAACGCCTTGATCAGCTTGTCGATCTTGGCGGTCAGTTCCGGTAGATCGTTCAGCCCGACGACCAGGTCCGTGAGCTTGCTCGGCGGTACGGACATCCGGTTTGATCCCATGTCAAGCTGCACGTTCGCCGTATCGAGCCGCCCGGTGACAAGCGTACCGTCGACCAGTTCGAACGACAGTTTACGCGGCGCCGGCGCTGTGGCGGGTGTTTTGCTCGCGGCCAGCAATCGCCCACCGCTCGAAGCCCACAGGCCTGCAAGAACAGCGATGCAAATGCCCGCCAGGGGTCTGTTCAAGTTGACCATCATCAACTCCTTGTCCCGGACCGGAAAGATGACACAAGGACACTCCGCCCGAAGCGTCTATATATTCAGACGAACCCAGGCGCAAGAAGTTCCCGGAACCTGCCCACTGTTTCGGCGCTCCAAGACCGGCGCCGTCGCCAACCGCCAGGCCTATTTGAAGCAAACGATCCCGCCTTTGTTTGTGATCATATATAGTTTGCCTTCGGATGCTATTAAACCGTCGAAGGTTGGCAGGGAGTCGAGCTTGTACTCTTTCAGTTTTTTGCCCGTCTTCTTGTCGAACACCTGCATCACTCCGCCCTTGGCGCCTTCCAACCACTGGGCCTGGGCCGCCATTGCTGTCTGGAACACCTTTTCGTTCGATCGGCCCCAGAGGGCCTTTTCGTCGGCGACGTCGCGCGGGCCGGCGATGAAGAGGCGGTTGTTGGCCAGCACCATCGCCTTGGCCTGCACGTCGGGCTCGTCGTTGATCCAGTTGTAGTCCAGGGCGCTTAGTTTGTTCTTGGACATCTGGGCCATACGTTTCCAGTCAACCGAGTTTGCGGCCAGCCGGTCCTCCTTTTTGGTCGGGTGCTTGCCCTCGACCCATTTGCCCTCCAGGCCCGGTACGCCGACTTTGCGACTGGGATACTTACCCGCGCTGAACAGGCGGTATTCGCTTACCGACGTATTGCACACCAGCTCAACGTCGCGAGCGTAGGAGTATGCGTTCTTTTCGTCGATGCACATTATCCGCCCGCACGGAACTCGCTTGGGCGGGTATTGGAATTCGGCCCATCCTTCGCCTGCGGCCCGGCCGAAGATCCAGTACGTTCGCTGATGCCACGATTTGTCCAGGAACGTTATCGGCGAGAACAGGTGCACTTCCTCGTCATACTGCGTGTCGGGCCGCTGCGGGCGAATGCGAACGCGCTTGCCCGCCATCGTGAACGTCTGGGACTTCATGTAAACGCGATGCCCGTCGCTGGACAGGATGTCGGGCGACGAGACGGGCATGTGCTTGCCCATCAGCAGGCTTTGCAGATCGGCGTCGGTTCCGGGGACTCTGCTGTCCATAACGTTTTCGGACACCAGCGCTCCGGTCTGCGGATTCAGGATCACCATACGCAGTCCGCCGTCGAGGAACATAGACCGTCCGGCGATGCAGTAGAGGCGCGCCTTGCCCTCCGAATCGCTCTGAATCAGCACGCTGCCCGAGATCGGCCAGACCGATTCGAGCTGCCCGTACGAGATGATCTTGCGATCGTTGGGCGCTCCGCAGAACCTCCACGCCAGCTTCCCGTCGCTGAGGCGCAGCGCGTAAACGCGCCCGTCGGCGCAACCGAAGATCGCCATACCCGCATGGATCGTCGGGGGTGAGTCAACGCGCCCTCCTGCGATGAACCGCCAACTCTCGGCGCCCGAGGCGGCGTCCAGTGCGTAGACGGTGTGTTCGTCGACTGCGCTTACCAGGAGCTTCCCGCCGGCGACTACGGGCTGACTCAGTTTCCCCGCGAGCTGTTTTGTCCACGCCTGGTTCAGTTCGGCCGGTACGTCGGTTCTCGCATATCCGCTGCGAGTGTTGTCGTGTCGGAACACCGGCCAGGCCGCCGGTGAAACCTCCGCAGCCTTGCACTTTCCAAACGCCGGTCCCTTCGTCAACCGCTTGTCCGCCGGCGGGGCGGTTGCGTCCTGTGCGTCCGGAGCCAGTGCGTTGAAACCGTTCAGCTTCGACTGGTAATAGCAGGCGCATGCGTGCGGGCCGGCGTAGACCAGTCCGTTGGCGGGCATCACTCCGTAAATGCAGACGCCCCGCACCCAGTGATTGTTCACCCATGTGTCTTTTTCCATATCGTAGACGGTCATTCCCATAACTGGCGGGAGTTGGTATTTCGGCGTGGCCCGGCCGGGATAACACCGCTGGTGAATGTAGAATGACTTGATTGGGTTGCTGTGCTCTTCGATTACCTTACCGTCTGCGAGACCGTATACGGTGTACACTCCGTTATTGCGACGACCGAGCACCCAGACCTTGTCGCCCACGACGAAGAAGTCCTCCATACTGAAGTGCCCCGATCGCGGTTTGCCCTTGACGGACCAGAGGAGCTTTCCGTCCTTAAGCGAGACGGCGAAAATGCTTCCCATCGGGCTCAGCAGGAGGCGATCCTTGCAGAGGACGAATCGCGGGCCGCCGTAACCGGTGGCGATGAGCTTGGGTTTGTCGACTTCGGTTTTCCAGAGTTGCTTGCCCGTCGTTCTGTTCAGTGCGATCACGGCCGATCCGTCGTAGAAGCACACCAGCTTATCGTTCGCCGACAGTGTCATCGGCGCTACCGGGCCTTCGTGCTTCCACAGGAGTTTCCCGCTTTCCGCATCTATCGCCTTGATTACGCGCGTGCCGGTTTGGCGGGTCCATCCCCAGGTTCTGTTGGCTCGTCCGCTTTCGGCCCAGCAGTTGGCTTTTTCCTGTTTGTAGTCAACGACCTTGGCGTTGGGGTCTACGGCGGCGAGGACAACTCCGTCCGAGACGATAAATTCATACGTTCCAGGCGTGTTCTCATACGTTCGGACGACCTGCCCGCTGACGGCGTCGATGCACTGCATGTTTTGCCCCACGCCTGGTGCGATGTAAACTTTCCGCCCGACGGCGACCAGACGTCTGGACAGCCATGTGGGTCCGGCCTTGAGAGGGTACAGGGCGTTGAACCAGTGCTTCAGAGGGCGTTTCCAGAGCACTACTCCGTTGAACGCATCGCGTGCGACAAGATAGGTCTCAGCGGGCAGTTGGATCGAATCGGTCGGGCCTTCGTCCATGACGTAGAACACGCGTCCGTCGGCCGAGACCATGGCGTTCATGCTGTTTGTATGTTCGTGGCTGCGTCCCCAGTACGGTCCTCCGGTCCAGCGCATGCCTCGCGGATGTCCGGCAAGGGTGTCTTGCGAAACCGACGTTCCGGCCGGATCGTGCAGGAAGTGCGTCCAGTCGTCGATGGCTTTGGGGCGCGGTTTGGTGAACTGTTTTCCGTTCACGAACACCGCGTGTCCGCCGGGGACCAATACGCGCTCGATCTCTTTGCGCGTGAGTTTTCCGGCGTCGCGAATCACTATCATATTAACCAGTTCGTCCACGTAGGGCAGATGCTCTCCGTCGAACAAATCGATCGAGACCTTTCCGCACTGACCGGCGGATTTTACGTGCTCCCGAGCGGCGGCGACAGCTTTGGGTTTGGTCGTCAGGCCCTGGACCACGAAGTTATCGCCCGCAAGTGCGACGGTTCCTTTCCCGTCGGTGGCTCCCACGTGGACGATAAGCCCGCCTTTAACGCTCTGGGGCGGGGCTGCATCTCCAGCTGCGGCGAATGTAAGGATCAGGGCCAGGGCGGTTATAATTTGCTTGCTTACGTTCATGGATTGGCTCCTGTGAGGTAGTCGGATACTGTCAGGTGCATTGTTGCCTCTTGACGCCGATGGGTCAAGACAATCCGCTCCGACGCAAGCCGGGTAGGCATTTGTGATGGGCGCAGGCTGCGGGGGGCGATAGTATGGTTTGTGACAAATCGCCCGGCGGGAATGTTGCCCCGGGCTGGCCGCAGCAGACTTGATGCAATGGGAGATGGCCTGTGAAGAAAACGAAGCTTTCAATGTCAGTTTTGATTTCCGTAATCGCCGCGGCGGTATTTGCAACTGGGGCTGTTGTGGCCGGGAAGCAAGCGACCACTAAACCGGCCGAGCTTTCGGCCGAGTTGAAAGTGCTCGACAGAATGTTGGGAAACTGGCAGGGCACGAGCACCAATCACAAGACAAAATGGACTCCCAATGAGATCCGCGAGACTCTCACCGAATCGTGTCGGCGAGTTCTTGGTGATCGCTTTGTCCTGAATGAGAGTGCGGCGTCGAATGGCGCCATGACCCTTTCGTTGAACACCTACGATGTGCAGCAGAAGTGCTATCGCAAGTGGGTATTCGGTTTGCAGGGGTATGCGGGCGGGTGGTTAGGCAAGTGGAACGGCGTGACGAAGACCATGGTCTGGCGCAGGGATACGGGCAAAGACGTGACTATTCTGGGCGAGAGTCAGTATTTGGATGATAAGACGGTTGCGTGGAATGTGGTCGCCAAGGAGGGTGCTGACGATATTGTCTTCCATATGGAGGGAAGAAGCACACGCGTGAAGAAGTTGCCCAAGCCCAAGGCCGCCCCCACGACCCAACCTGCTGAGCTTTCGGCCGAGCAGAAGGTGCTCGACTTGGCCCTGGGTAACTGGAAGGGCGATTTGACCGTTCACAAGACCAAATGGAATCCCAAGGAGTTTCGCCAGACGAGCACCTCATCGTGCGTGCGTGTCCTTGGCGGGCGATTCATTTTGAATAAGGGCGGAGGGTCGGATGGTACTACGGGCCTTACGTTAACCACCTACGACACGGAGAAGAAGTGCTATCGCTGTTGGTACTTCGATTCGAAAGGGTCCGCCGTCGAGATGCAGGGCAAGTGGGACCCCGAGACAAAAACCGCAACCTGGCGAAGCGATCTGGGCAATGGCGTGACGGCCGTGTCTACGGCTCGCTACGTGGATGGCGAAACGGTCGAGACGAGTATTGTGAACAAAGACAAAGACGGCGAGATTCTTTTCCGCGTCGAAGGGAAAGCCACACGGGTCAAAAAGTTGCCCAAACTCAAGGTCGCCCCCACGACCAAACCGGCTGAACGTTCGGCCGAGCAGAAGGTGCTGGACGTGTTTGTGGGTGACTGGAAAGGCACGTCCACCGCCAAGGCGCCGTGGGAACCCAAGGCGGTTAACCTGACGGATACGTCATCGTATGCTAGAGTTCTCGGCGGGCGTTTCGTCCGTAACAACACGAGGGATTCGAGCGGCAGGATCGGATTTTCGCTGACGACGTATGATGTGCGGTTGAAAAGCTATCATGTGTGGTACTTTGGTTCAGAGGGGACCGCGGTGGAATTCACGGGCCAGTGGGACGCCAAGACCAGGACCTTCACCATGCTCATCGATCATGGCAATGGCGTCACTGCTGACTCCAAGGTTTGCGTGGTGGACAATGATACGTTCGATTGGATCGCGGTAACGAAAGACCGGGATGGCAAGATCCTCTACCAGGCCAAGGGACGGAACACCCGCGTCAAGAAGCCGACAAAGAAGAAGGGCGACTGACGCTACGACTTCTTCTTGCGTTTTCTGGCGGTCTTTTTGGTTCTGGGTTTGGCGGCATCGAAGGGGATTGGGGGCATTCCGTCGGCGAGCATTTTTCTCGACAGCGGATCTTTGTGTTTGTCCGCGAACGCCAGCAGGAGCTTGCGGTGGGTTTTGATGATGTCTTTGCTTGCCGGATCGGTTGCGATGTTCCTGGTCTCCAGCGGGTCATTCTTCATGTCGACCAGCGATTCGCGTTGGGTTCCGTGATCGTAGACGCAGTATTTGTATCGTTCGGTCCGCACCATTCTGCCCTGGGCGGTCGCGCGAATCCCATCCACCGGGACGGTCTGACTAAGGTGATTCTGTATAACCACACAGTTGCGCCAGTCGGAGGGTGTTTTCCCCGCGACGATTGGGCGTACGCTGCGGCCGGGGAGCTTCTTCGGTATCGCGACGCCGGCGTAATCGAGCATTGTCGGGAGAATGTCGACACCGGTGTTCACGAGTTTGTCGCATCGTTGTTTCTTCGTGACGCCTTTGCGGCAGACGATAAACGGCACGCGCGCCGATTCGTCGTAGAAGACGGTCTTCTGATTGAAGCGATGGGCTCCTGCGCAGTCGCCGTGATCGCTGGTTA
>CAZSLS010000148.1:0-16959 GCA_964607575.1 uncultured Planctomycetaceae bacterium
CTCCCTTTGAAGATTATCTGGCTACTGCCGTGTCCCTCATACAGCTGTGTCTTGACCATGCGTATGAATTCCAGGTCATCTTCCTGCCATTCCTGATCTTGTTCCATTCGGACGGCTCGTAGCGTAAGTATTACCGTCGCAATCTTCCGTGCCGTGAATTTATCCGAACCAAGATAGAACATTCGTCCGCCAACGTACTTCCGGTACAGCCCCTTCTGCTTGAAATACGAGAGTTTGATGTTCCGCGATGTGGTTTTGACATTGGCTTTACTCATTCCATGTTCCTAGTCGCATTAGCAGTCAATTTGCGAAGGTATTTTACCACAGAAAGGCAAGGATTTGATACCCCAAAAGGCGCTTTGTAGCCAATTTTTCATGAATGGCTTGCATAAAGACTTATGCATCAGGTGTTTATGTGTGCCAATGTCCCGGTTTAGGAAACCGGCGCTCTATCCGGCTGAGCTACGGGCGCAACTGGTTGACCAAGGGCAAGAATGTAACCACAACGACCGCTCCCGTCAACAGGCGCGACCACGCGTGGACCTTGCAGGGGTCCTTCGGCGGGGGTATCCTGCCCGCTGAAAGGTGTGCTATGTTTGAAGAACTCGATTACAGCCGAACCTCGCTGGGCGAACTGATCCTGCGGCGGCGCTCCGTTCCGGCGATGCCAGACGCCTGCCTCTACGAGGTCAAACTCGACGGGGAATTCCTCATGTCGTCGATAGTCAACGAATCGGAGATCGCGCTGGGGGATCTGGCGATGGCGGAATTCGGCGACGGCGATTGCAACGTACTGGTCGGCGGGCTGGGATTGGGTTATACCGCCAAAGCGGTCCTCGACTTCGACAACGTACAATCGCTGGTGGTCGCTGAATATCTGCCCGAGGTGATCGGGTGGCACGAGCGGGGGCTGGTTCCACTGGGCGACGAACTGACGGGCGATCGGCGATGCCGGTTCGTCCACGCGGATTTTTTCGCGCTGATGGACACCGGTTTCGATATTGGCCCCGCCGCAAGCATACCCTCGATCTACGACGTGATAGCGGTCGATATCGATCACTCGCCGCGATTCCTGCTCGAACCGCATCACGCCGCGTTCTACGATCCCGCCGGCGTGCGGCGTCTGGCGGGGCACGTCGCTCCCGGAGGCGTTTTCGCGCTATGGTCGGCCGACGAACCGGACGAAGCATTTATCGCGTCGCTTGGCGGGGCGTTTGAGACCGTTCGCGCCGAGAGTGTGGAATTCTTCAATCCGGTGGTTGACTTGCCTGACACCAACACGATCTACATCGCGCGACGCGGGAGCATTTAGCCTCGCGCCCGCGAACGCCAAGAACAATCTTCTCCGCGATTAGCCTGGGGGCAAATCGAATCGTACTGTTCCTGTGACGACGCTCCGTTTGGGAAACAGTAGTTCCCGACGGAACGAGGCGCCCGGTGTGGCGCCTCTGGTGTGTGCCCAAGGAGGACAGCACGATGAAGAACGTCAAAGCCATTCCGACAGCCATTCATCTCGCCTCGATCCTCCCTTCCAGCACTGAAGTCTGTTAATTCCCGGAACATGCCTGTCACGAACGACTCGGTCCGCCAGGCAAAAAAACCTGCCCCAGGAGGTAGAACCATGAGAAGCATCACAAAAGTAGTGGTATTTGCGGTAGTTTGCCTTATCAGTTCAAATGCGATGGCTGCGAGTTACTCTCTCGTCCCGCCCGACAAGGACCTCGACGACCTGAACCATTACAGGTACTACACCTGGGGAGTCAATACCCCCTGGAATGTTGTCCCGGACTCAAACGACCAATACGAACAGGTCATCGATGCCTCGCTATCGTTCTCAAAGATTCGGAACTGGGATAACAATCCCAACGTGCTGTACATCCACCTTCTGGATGATGCGCCCCTGGGCGTCAGGAAGGGATATGACGGACAAGGCGGCGGAGACAACTTCGCCGGACAGGGGATCGTGTTGACCATCTATCAGAACCTGCCTTCGACGTCCCAGAATCTGAGCTACTCGTTCACCGACGAGCAGATTGCAACCCTGAACGACTATGCCGAGGACGGGCGCTTCGCTTTAGGATTCGACCCCGACTGCCATTTTTACAATTGCGGGGTTCGAATGGACATCGGCACGGGCACGGCGGTGATACCCGAGCCGGCGACAATGGCGATGCTGGCTGTCGGCGGTCTGGCGCTTCTTCGCCGGCGACGGCGGAAGTAGTGTTCTCTGCGATTGACGCCTTAACGCGGGCAGGCCACTTCGGCCCGCCCGCGTTTTTGCGCGCTTCCTGCATCGTCCCGGAAGGCATCTTCGCTCTGTAGTCTGCCTGAGCCCCGGGCGAGGCGCACCTGCCTGCTCGCGGGGAGCGGCCTTGGAGTAGGCGCGCACCGAGAGCATCGAGTTCTTCAATCACGTAGTCGATTCGCCAGAGGCTGACACGATCTATGTCGCACGGCGCGGGAGCGGTTGATCGCTTCAGTTGAGTTTCCGATTGATCGCGTTGGGCAGTTGCAGGGCTCTGACCGTAGTAGTCGAAGCGCCCGGCGGTATGAAGCCCATCGCCTCCACATCGTTCAAACCGTCCGAGGCGAGGCTGCCATAGGCCGTGTTGTTGCCGTTCTGCAGCGTGATATGGTAAAGCCTCTTGGTGTTTTCGTGTGCGCCGATCAGGCGATTGTTAACCGCATCCCATGCCAGGGCCTGCAGCTTGCTGTGCGAAACGGCATCGTTGTCGACTATCTGGGTAATCGCCCCGGTCGTCTTGTCGATCTTGAGGATGAAATCCTCGCGCTCATCGGTAACGTACAGCACCCCGCTGCCGTCGAACGTCATGCCTTCGCCTTCCCCTACTTTCTCGCTGAGCCCTTCCATCGCTCCAACGTCGCTGGTGACCTGGGCGGTGAGCTTGTTGATAAGCAGCAGGCGATCGGCCGTTCCCGAGCCGCCTTTTTGCCCGAGCGCATAGAGCTCGCCGTCAGTAGGGTCTATCGCCAGACCGCAGATATCTCCGTGCGACCAGTTGATCGAGCCGATAACTTCGACGACATTGTGTTGGGAAGTCGAGGCCGTGCCGACGCTGAATCGCATCAGGACCGGGTCGGAATACGAGCCGATATTCCGCCCCGAAACCATATACGCCACACCGTCGCCGTCGATCGTGAAGCCTTCGATATCACCCCTGGTACGTCTGTGCTCGCCATCGTCGTTCCAGTACAGCAGTCCGTATTTTGTCACGTCCATGTTGCCCTGCGTGTAGTCGGCTATCGAGAACAGCATACCGTCATCTTCGTTGACGCCCCAGAGAACCGTGTTTACCCCGGCGGAGCCCTGCGATTGTCCCGGTGTCGAAAGCTTTACGGTCAGCGAAAAGACCGCCTCGCCGACTATCCCGGTGGCGATAAGGGTCGCCGGATCGCCATTATTGTCAGCCAAGTCGCCATCGCCCGGATCGATCACCCTCCAGGTGAAGTTTCCCGATCCCAGCGACCTGGTGACCGTGACTCCGTTGAGGTTTGCACGCCAACTGTCGGTGTTATTGATTTGCGTCATCGCATGTTCGCTCGCCGAAAACGCGAGCATCCTGGCCTCTGCCCACTGGTTGGCCTGGGTGGTGCTTCGCGTCTGGATGCGGCTTACCGCGACACTTCCCAAACCGATGGCCGTAACGGCCATCGCGACGCTGAGCACCGAAACATACGTCGAACCGCGCCTGCGGGCGCTGTAGGATTGTCTGTTCTTGCTACTCATTTTCAATTCCTCGTCAGTCGCCTGAAACCGGAACCTTGTTTAGAACGTTCGTACCGGAAGTCACCCGATCGCTCGACTCCGTGCCGATCTGCAACTCCACGCCGACCCATGTGACGAACGTGGTGGCCACCGACGGCGCCTGGTCGGCAGTGCCGACATTACTGCGAATCGCAGCCACCGAACTCTGCTGATCGAACGGATCGGTCACCGTGACCGTAATCAGTTTGATGCCCTGGTCGGTCGCACTGACCGAACTCAGATCGGTCGGCAGGACGTACTGCACGGTAACGCTCCTCGTCCATCCGTCCATACCGGTGAGAGTCGTACCGTTCTTGTCCTGAGGCGTGGCCGACCAGTTGTGGTAGTCGTCCACATCGTCAAAAGTGCTGCGGTTGGCGCCGCTTTCGGAAGCTTCCAGCCCGAAGACGGCGGTTTCAGTCAGGTCGGCGTAGCTGGCCTGAAGGATCTCGGCCATCAGTTGCGACGCCATCGCCGGGGCACGCGACTGAGTCTGCCTTACCTGCCTTCCGCGGACCGACGAACCGAGCGTGTTGATCACCATCACGAGCATCGCTCCGACGATCAGGATTGACATAGCACTCTCGATCAGGGTGAATCCCGCGCTGCGGGGAGCCTTATTGTCCTGGTTTATGGTCATTCGGGGTCCCCTAACGTGGTTTGGGTTCCGTAGACGGTAAACCGCATGTCTCTCGAACTCGACGGGCTGCTCCACGAACTTCCGCTGTTGCTGGTGGTCATCCAGTAGGCATTGGACGTCATGGGATTACCGTTATGCTCGTATTCGATCTCGCCGATTGTCGAACTCCCCGAGGAATATCCGACCACCAGACAGAATCCATCGTCCGGGCTCAACTCGCCCAAGGGGGTGAAGTTGACCCGGACCCACTGAAAACTACTGCTGAGGTCGGATTCATTGACAGTTCCCTGGGCACGAATGGAGGATGTGGGTTTCTTGTTTGAATCGGCGTTGCGAATCTGTACCGAGATCACACCGTTGGTCCCGCCGTCCTTCTTGAGCCTGATCCGCACGCCATTGATCTTCCAGCTTTCGGTGTTCGCCGGAAGGGTAGGCTTGAAGTACTGTGCGGCCCACTCGTCATCCTTGATATTGTCATCGTGGAAATGCCCGCCCGAAGCGTTGTCGTGCCCGATGAGAGCCATCTCCGCGCTCTCCTGAGCCTCGCCGACGGCGCCTGCCGGCGAGAGCAGCAGTTCAGGCCCGTTGCCCCCTGAATGCTCTTTGGAGGCAAACTTCATCTCCTGCCAAGAATTGTATTTGATGTTCAGCGTGATCGACCCGGAAGAGCGGTAGGCTTCGACGGCCGAGGCGGTCAGGGGAATCTCGATCCACTGGTTGACGGAGTACGACGAGTCAGGATCTATCGAGCCGATCGCCGGCCCGCGGATATCGTTGAACTTATTCTGGCCGATCCCGCTGGAGTTCTCCCATTTCAGACTGCCGCTGGACTGGTAGCTTCGATACTTGTAGCAGGCCGCGCCAACCTCCTGCTGACCGGTGCTTGTTCCCTCGTACCAACTGGCGTTGCTTGCGGTGTGCAGCATGGGATATACGATGAGTTTTGAACTTCCCTGTACACTGGTTGCATATAGCCTCAGCTTCGCCGAGTCGATGGTAAAGTCCACGCCCGAAATATCAAAGCCCACCAGGCCGGTGACGTCGTTTTTATTGCGGGCGATCATGA
This sequence comes from uncultured Planctomycetaceae bacterium, assembly GCA_964607575.1. Taxonomy (GTDB): domain Bacteria; phylum Planctomycetota; class Phycisphaerae; order SM23-33; family SM23-33; genus BS750m-G57. The sequence continues at coordinate 5,473 of CAZSLS010000148.1, forward strand.
CCGTTGCCCCACCGTAGTTCCTTTTGTCGTAGGAACCGCCCTTCCTCAGTGTCGTGTCGCCAAGGGCCGCAACAGTAGTGTCCTCGCCGTCGCCCGCATCGTCCGACGCCGGCTGCACTACCTTCGTAATATAGCCCAGATTGAAGTGGTGGACGTCTTCGGCGATCGTCACAATCGTCCCCCCGTTGTATTGCCGCGTAAGCGTCCCGCCGGCGTCGCCGGACCAGACATACCTGACCGATTCGGACAACCCGTCCCCGTTGCGATCGGGGACCTTGAACGCGGCGGTAGTGCTGGTGCGCTCTGTAAAGCTTTCTGCCAGGCTGAGATCGGTTGTAATCTGCGTAATAGTATCGCGAGCCTGGTAGGTGTTTTCGGCGGCTTCGCTGTTGTTATACGACGCCTTGGAAGCAATCGACATAACAGAGATCATCCCGCCCATCAGCGTAGCGGTCACGCCGACGGAGACTACCGCCTCCATCATCGAAAAGCCCCATGCCCGGCGTCGATCACGTCTCGACCACCACGACTGCTTTGGTTTTCTGCCCGGATAGATCATTCCTGAACCTCCGCTTTTCCGCTGTCGGCGTCGAGCAATATGGTCTTGCTGTAATCACCGACCGCTACGACCACTGTTCCGCCACTGTCGGGTACCCCGTATCCGTCGAAGGTCACGTCGGCGTCACCGTCGAAGTCAGCGGAGACGATTCTGGCTTTATATCGCGATGACGACAGGGTCACCGAATAATCCGACGCGGCAGTTTTGCTATCCGTCACGCCGGGGAGTTGGTATGCGTTCTCGGCGACGTTGAAATTGACCGCCTGGGAGCTCGACGATATCCTCGCCCGCTTTCTGGCAAAGGTCAGATCTGCAGCTACTTTCTTGGCGACCGCTGCGACCCGGTATCGGGCAATAGCCTGCCCGTAGCGCGGGGTAACAATCGCCGCCAGTATCGCCATGATCACGAGCACGACGACCAGTTCGAGCAGCGAGAAACCTCCGCAGCGTTTGGGCCCCCGTCGGTCACAGTTTGGGCTCTTGCCCATCGCCAGCTCCTCCGTGCAACTAACCGTCCTTAAACGCCACAGGCCGCTTGACGCCACTCCCTGGGGAATGCGTGTCAAGCGAACCTGTTAACTCTCCCCCCGGGAAAGCACACGCCCTTCCGGTCTTCCTCGCGGACCGGAAGGCACAGGCTCGTAATATCCTAGTACGTGTTGTACGCCACGTCGGTCGAATCCTTTTCCGCATCGGTAGTGTTGGACTTGATCGTACCGCTCGCCGCAGTGTAGATCCAACCAATCGTGTCGCCGCTGGCAGCGGCAATACCGCTCTGGCCCTTCTTGGCACCTACGGGAAGTTTCGGGACCTTGCGAAGGTACGGACCGTAAGCGTACGTTGTTGTTTTCGTAGCGTTGGTGGCCCCTGTGATGCTGCTGTACATCGTCAGTTGATTGACTATGGTGCCTACGGCCGGATACGTAGCGTTGTGCTCACCGGCATACATGTCAATACTATTGCGGAGAACTGCCAGATTGGCACTCAGTGCCGCATCGGCCGCACCGGCTGAACCGCGACTCATCCGAGGAATAGCAACGGCGGCCACTATGCCCATGATCACGACGACAATCACGAGTTCCAGCAGGCTAAAGCCACTTGCTCGCCGTCTCTTTCTCCAACTCTTCATCTGCTCTATCTCCGCGCCCTTACAGTACAGCATTGGTCATCCTCCGGATCCCGGAGCAGACCTCCAGGCTTCCGAAAACGAATGGTTTTCTTAGTACGTGTTGTACGCCACGCCGGCGACGTCCTTCTCCGAAGCGGTCGTATTGGAGACAATCGTGCCCGACGCCGCAGTGTAGATCCAGCCAATTGTGTCGCCGCTGGCGGCGGCAATACCGGTTTGGCCTTTCTTGGCGCCTACCGGGAGTTTGGGGACCTTGCGAAGGTACGGACCATACATGTACGTCGAGGTCTTCGTAGCGTTAGTAGCCCCTGTTACGCTGGAGTACAGCGTCAGTTGATTGGCTATGGTCCCAACGGCTGGGTATGTACCGCCGTGTTCGCCGGCGTACATGTCAATCGCACTACGCAGGATAGCCAGATTACCGCTCAACGCCGCATCGCCCGCACCCGCCGAACCACGACTCATCCGTGGTATTGCAACCGCGGCAACAATACCCATAATCACGACTACAATCACGAGTTCCAACAGACTAAAACCGTTCATGCGCCGTTTCTTGCTCCGATAATTCATTTGATTAATCTCCGTTTCTACGCTACATCTCCAGTTAGCCAACGACCGCCGTTGGCTTCTATCAACTCGAATCGACTAGACGGGCAGTCGACTTAAGTTAAGAAAAATGTTTTTTCGACTCGGAATCGGGCCTCAAAAAGCCCTGCCTGAGCAGGGGCCCGGGGATAATTGTAGAGCGTCTATAATATCAGTCGACCTTTTCTGAGGGGGCATTGAGTTTCAATACCACTTCGGCGCCCTCGCAGGTCAATACGGCCGTGTTGACCGTTACAGATTTCAGTTTGAAACCATCCACCATATGCCCGATAGACACGCAGTTACCGTCAATTATCGCGATACTGCGGTCCGAGGCAACAATTGCGCCCTTAAGCTGGTGTACGCGGGCAAACTCCCGGGCCTTGGCCTCAGCGGAGTCAACTTCAGGCCCTTCATCGACAACTAGCTTATTGCTACCGCCTCGCGGACCAACCCACTCGGTCGACGGGACAAATGCGTCCTTAACTGATGATGGGTCAAGATGATGCGAACGTGCCACCAAATCGAAGCGTCGGGCCAGGGCAGTGCGAACTGTCGCAGCCTGAATCTCGCGGTCATCAGCGGGAGAGAATGCCTCCGGTGCAATCTCGTCGCTCAGGGCCTCAGCGTCGGCGGCTTGGATTTCGCCCGGACCGACCGGAGAACCGCCGGGCATCACGCGGTCAGCAAGGAATACTACCACTGCGATACCAAGCACAACGAACATCACTTTATGTTTCTTTGAAATCTCCATCAACCGAAGTAGACGATATAAATCGGGAAGAAGCAAATATGGTTTGTTTTTGTTTATACACGGAGCCAAGCGCCTACCCTCTAAGGTGTTACAGACAGGAGCAAGCTCGGAAACACAGAACAAAACAGGCGTTCTGGAGTACCTGTGTCTCTTGGCGGCGATGCGGGGCGCCTCAGGCACGATTACGGTCAGACCATGGGAAAACAGGAGGCAGAAGTGACCCCGAACCGGAACCGAATCATTGACGCCGCCTGAAGAGACAATACAATCGTTCAAGAGGCCCGCGGACAGGCGTCCGGACCGAGTGAACCACGCGCAGGGAGACCAGAAAATGACGCAGCAAATACATCTCAACCGGTTCGCACGGGCTTTCCTTGCGATTGTTGCCTGCCTTGTTCTCTGCGCCGCGGCGCGGGGGGGCAAGGTCTACATCTCGCCTGAGGGTAATGACAAGTGGTCGGGGCGATTACCCGCACCAAACGCCGACCGCACGGACGGACCGTTCCGCACGCTGAAGCGTGCCGCCGACGCCGCCGGGCCCGGTGATACCTGCTTCATTGGCAAGGGTACCTACCGCCAGACGCTCCGCCCCGCGCGAAGCGGTAAACCCGGTCAAACCATCACGTTCAGAAACTACGAAAACGAGCGAGCGGTCATCAGCGGCGCCGATCGCGTGACAGGTTGGAAGCGGAGCGCCTCGGGAATCTACACGGTTAGCGTTGACTGGGACTTGAAGGACGGTAACCAACTCTTCTCTAACGGGAAAATGCTAACCCAGGCCCGCTGGCCCGACATCGGCGGGACACTCATGAAGCCCGTTCGCGCACGGGTCCAGAGCGGGACCGCCAACACGCTGACCGACCCGAAACTCACCGGCGGCGACGACGCCTGGAAGGGCGCACTGCTGTGGTGCGCCGGCGGATCGGAGTGGATATGTTGGACAGCACGCGTCACCGCATACAACGCCAAAACACATACGTTAACGTTCGACCGGAAGCAGACCAAGCGGTGGTACCATCCGAGAAAGGGCAATCCGTACGTGCTGATGGGCCTGCGAAGGGCATTGGACTCAGGCGGTGAATGGTGGATGGACGCCGATAAAGGAAAGCTGCACCTTAGCCCGCCGGACGGAAAGGTCCCACCGACGCTCGGTATCGCCTTGAAACACCGAACCAATGCAATTGACCTGTCCGCACGATCCCACATTCGCATTATCGGCCTGCATTTCCGCGCCGCGGGCATCCGCACGGACACCGATTCGTCAGACATTGTCCTGCGAGGCCTGCGGGGCATCCACGTCGCTCACTCGTACGAGAAGGATGTTTCCGGGAAGTCCGGCGTGCTTATCCACGGCCGGCGGATCGACGTGTCCGACTGCGAATTTGCCTTCAGTTCCGGCAGCGTGGTCGACGTGCGGGGAAGTGACAACAGGCTCGTCAACTGCTACATCCACAACGGTAATTACGGCGCCAAGTGGCGCGGTACGCTCGCCGCGGCAGGGCGGAGGCACGTGATCGCCTACAACACCATCCGTCATTCCGGTCGCGACCTGGTCAACGTCCACGGGCTCACCGAAAGTCTTATCGAGTACAACGACCTGTCGGACGCCGGATGGTTGACCAGCGACCTCGGTATGATCTACGGGCACAACACCGACTTCGGTAACACCGAGATCCGCTACAACCTCGTACACGACAACCACGCACCGGCCTGCAACATGGGAATCTACTTCGACCACCTCAGCCACAATGTAATCGTCCATCACAACGCCGTCTGGAACGTCCGGCGCGACCCGATCCGCGTCAATAACCCCAGCTACAACAACCTCGTCTATCACAACACCTGCTGGAGTACCGGTCCGATCACGACGTTCGACCACAGCCGGCGCAACGACCTGCTGGCCACGCGATACCACAACAATATCCTCAACGCCCCCATCCGCCTGCCGAAACACGCGGCGGTAACGCACAATCTCATCGTCAAGTCTCCCGCACTGGTCGACCCGGGCAAGCGCAACTTCGCGCTGAAGGCTGGCTCGAAGGCCCGCGGCGCCGCCCTGGTTATCGAAGGTATGGACTCGCCGGACATAGGCGCACTGAAGTTCGGACAGAAGCCCTGGAAGGCGGGGCACGACTTTACCCGCAAATCGCCCCCGCTCAGCGTACTGAAGCGTCCTACGATCGGGTACATGAATCTCGCGAAAAACGCCTGCTTCGAGTTGCCCACGCTGGAAGGCTGGACCAAGACAGGCGCCAGGAAAGCCCAATTGACACCCGGGAACGGATGGGGCAACAATTTTGGATCCGGTAAGGCACACGCCACGGGAACGTCCAAGCGCGAGCTGCGCCTCGGGCCCGGCGCAGACGGCGTGGAGCAAACAGTCACCGGTCTGCATCCGAAGACTCGCTACACGCTGTCGGCGTGGTTAAGGGTCTCGGGCAAGACCGAATCGGTCGCCCTGGGCGTGAAGAATTTCGGCGGTAAGGAAATCTCCGCGTCAACAAGCTCCGCCGCCTGGGTCCGCAAGAGCATCACGTTCCAGACCGGACCAACCGCCCGCGGAGTAACGATCACCCTGCAAAAGACGTCCTCCGGTCCGGGACACGCCTGGTGCGACAACGTGGCGATACCCCTGACCCCTCCGAACAAATGACTGGTTCAGGTCGTTGCGCTGTTACCGCTTGCGGTTTCGCGCGCCATCACCCCTTACTCAGATCCACATCCGGCAGGGCGTACCAGAGCAGGTCGACCCGCAACTTTGTGGGTTCGTTGGGCTTTGTCGGGTCGCCTTTGACTTCAAAAGACGCCACTGACGTGTCGGGGAATCCTCGCTGCAATTCCCGCAGAAGCTTGACGCACGTCGAAAAACTACCGCTTCCGACGAGGTAGATTGGTACGGTCTGGTACCTGCTGCCATTCAGCGATTTGCCCGGTCGAAGCTGGTCGATTTTCAACCCGCATTGTCCGGTAAGAGCCGCCAGACGAGCCAGGTGACTGTTGATTTGACTGGCGGATTTCAGCTCGACGGTATTATTCGCCAGTTCCTGCTTGATCTGCGTGATTGCGGAGGCAATATGAGCAACTTTCCCGGACAGTTGTCTTGCCTTTTTCTGCTGGACCTTTAGTTCCGCCGCTCGGAGGTCAAAACCCTGATGACGCTTGATAACCGGATGAACACCCACCACATAAGCGATCACGGCTAGCAGGACACAAACGCCCGCCGCCGCCAGATCAATTTGCCATGGTTTGTACTTTGCGAGATTCATTCGATTCACCGTTTCCGTCCGGTAGCTCCTTCGAGGCGACATTCCAGGCGGAACGCAATGGCTTTGGCGTCCAGAAACGGTTCGCGGATGGTGCTTACGATCCTCACGTTGTCGAACATACCGGATCGTTCCAACCGCAGGACGAAAAGCGAGACGGCGGTCTGGGATCGCCCAAAACCAGCTACTCTCAGGACAAAAGCCATTCGCCCGTCTTTGCCCTCCAGGCGACCCGTCGTGACAACCTGCGGTTTGGCACGCCAGCCCGCAGTACTCTCAAACGGGACCACTATCTCGTCGAGTTCACAACTCTTGAGTACAACTTCTTTACCGAGTCCGTCGGCCAGCAGTGTCATCAACACACTCCAGTCGGGTTGCCGACCGACGCCCTTGACTGTGTCAAGCCTCCATTGCGAGGCGACCAGTTGTGCCCGTAATTCTGAGATAACTCTTCCCGATGACTCAATGCGATTTTCAGTCAGGTGAATCTCGTTGGCCAGCGGGTCCAACCCGACGCCCCATACCCTGTGGCAGGTGATGCAGATGAGTATAAGCATCCCCCCAAAAGCCACCCCCACCGCCAACCATTGGCGCACGCGAGTACGGCAGGCCTTGGCCTGACGTCTGGGCGCCGACATGAGGTTAAAGCACTTCATTGATCTCTCTCAGAAAACTGCGCGAGCCCGGTCGCCACGGTAAGCGACGTTCCGAACTGCTCGACGGTATCCGGCGAACACTGCACGATATCGCCGGGAAGAACCGTTCGTGCGCAAAAATCAAGGGTCGAGTTCAACCGCTGCTCGAATCCGGGTATCCGCCCGCCACTACCGACCAGCAGCAGTGTCTCGGGCGAGGCGTCGGGATACTGGTTGGCGAGGTAGGAAAGAGGAATCCGCATTTCTTCGACCAGTGTCTCGCAGTAGGCTGTAACGGCCAGGTTAACCACCCGGCAGGAAACCGGTTCGACGTCGGGGCATTCAGTCGACAGACCGACTTGCCGAATGAGGTATTCGGCCTTGTCGTGATGCAGTTTCAATTCTCGGCCCAGTGAGTTGGCTATCGAATCTATACCGCACTTGACCAACTTCCGTTCGTAGACAACCACGCCTTGGTAGACCAGAATCAGGGAGGTCTGTTCCCATCCGAGGTGCAAAATCGCCGCAATCCCTGTGACGCCTTCCAGCAACCGCCTGCACGCACGCAATACCGCCGAGGCATGCATGTCCAGCGCGTAGACGTCCAGACCACCGCCCTCGACGAGGTCCATAAGTTCACCGGCCTGTTCGTGACTGAAACCCGCCGCCATCACGTACGTCGCATGCCCCGCACGGGCCGGAGCAGGCAGATCCCAGCATGCCATTTCGAACGAACCTACCTCGCAGCAATGCATCCGTGACAGTTCGTTCCGGGCCAGTTGCTCCAGTGGCGCACCGGAAGACCGGGGCGGAAACTCCATTATTCCGGTCAGCAACTGGTTGCTCGGAACGGCCAGAACCACCTGCTTCCCCTTGAAAGAGCCCCCTGCCAGCATATAGCGCAGTTGGACAATATCGTCGCCTTCCACCGCGCCGCCCGGATGGTTGCGCAGTACTCGCCCCGCCGCGGAGATACACCATCGCCCCGGGCTGCCCCGAAGCTGGACCGCCTTTATATGCCGCCCTCCAATATCAACACCTATCGGTAGGGAAGATGTTCCAGACCACAGTCTCACTATCAACCTCCACCCGTCATTGAGGTCACGTCGAACAGTGGCATGAACATGCTCAACGCAACGAAACCGACCAGTAATCCCATTATGATTAGAATTACCGGTTCGATGATACTAGTCAACGCCTTAAGAGTTACCTCATTTTCCTCGTCCAGAAACTCCGCCAGGTTTAGCAACAACGGTCCAACCTGCCCACTTTTCTCACCGCTCCTGGTGGCCTCGTAGACCGCCGGAGTTATCAGGTCGGTTTCGGCGAAGACTGCACTGATCTCCTGCCCCTGAGAAACAGCCCTCTCCGCACGCTTCATCAGTTCGGTATAGTGGCTGTTGGAAGTGGTGTCCCCGGTCAGCGCCAGAGCTTCCAGGACGGGCACGCGACTTTCCAGCAGTACACCCAGCATCCGGATGATACGGGCAGTCGAAAAGTTCCGGACAATCCCGCCGATTTTCGGAATGTTAAGAACGAGCGTGTCGAAGACACGTCTACCGTGGGGCGACTTGAAGTAAGTCCTCAAGCCCACGATCACAGCTACGAATCCCGAAATCATAGCCCACCAGTATTTGACCGTTATCTCGCTGGCAGCCAACAGGATAGCCGTCGACGGCGGTTGGGCGGTGTCGAGGCTGTCGAACAACTCGCCAAAACGCGGAATAACAAATACCATCAGCAATACCAGCACCGACAACGCCACCACGGTCAAGAGGCAGGGGTAGACCATCGCTCCCTGAATGGCCGCACGGATGTGCAGGCGTTTGTGCGTCAGATCGGCTAGACGCTCGAGCATTCCAGTCAACTCCCCACCCGATTCGCCGGCGGCAATCATATGGCGATAAACCGAATCGAAACACTCCGAATGCGAAGACATGGCCTCAGACAACGAACATCCCTCCTCCAGACCCATACGGACATCGCCAACAGCATTCCGCCATCCGGGGTCCTTGATCTGGCGTTCGAGCGCCGACAACGCCTGGGCCAACGTCGTACCCGTGGAAACCAGTACGTACAACTGCCTGGTGAACATCGAAAGGGTCTTCAACCGGCGGGTCTTGCTTCCGCTGACACGCGCCTTGTCCTCGGACCCCGACTGAATCCCCACCGCCGCGGCGTCGGTGGCACCCCCGCGGGTGCGCCTCTTACGAGGACCGGAGTCTCCCCTGACCGGTGTAATGTCCGCGACAAACAGATCCTGCTTTCGCAGGTCTTCGGTAGCCTCTGCAATGTCAGCGGCCTCGATAACATCGCTGACCTTCTGTCCGGTCTTATCGAATGCCTCATATGCCAATTTCATCTATAGCACCTCTCCCTCCGGCGGTACAGCCCATGAAGGCTGCTATTGATCGGGGAGTTCTTCAAGAGTATCGCTGTTTCTGTGAGTTATGCTGAGAATCTCTTCCAGCGTTGTCTTACCGTCCCTCGCCAGCAGCACCCCTTCCTGGCGAAGCGTCAAACCGCCCTCCTCCGACCAGCAATCGCGAATCTCATCGGGCGAAGCGCCCTTGTACACCAACCGTCTGACCGAGGGGGTCGCCTCCATCACCTCGTATACTCCAAGGCGACCCATATATCCGGACTTATGACACTCCTTGCAACCTTCGCCCCGTATGAACCTCTCCCCCTCCAGATCAACCAGACCGGCTTCCTTGAGGAGGACCTCGTCGGGAGTATAAGGAACTCTACAGTGTCTGCAGACGGTCCGTGCGAGCCTCTGGGCCACCACGCCATTGATCGCACTGGAAAGCAGGTAGGGTTCGATTCCCATGTCGAGCAGGCGAGCGACGGCCCCCGCGGCATCGTTGGTGTGGAGCGTAGCCAACACCAGATGACCGGTCAGCGAAGCCTGAATAGCCACCCGCGCAGTCTCTTCGTCGCGGATTTCGCCGACCATGATAACGTCGGGGTCCTGTCGCAGAATGCTTCGCAGCGCCCTGGCGAACGTCATACCGATCGATTCCTGGACCTGGATCTGGTTTATCAAATCCATCTGGTACTCGACCGGGTCCTCAACTGTAAGAATGTTCAGTTCGGGGTTGCGGATCAACCGCAATGCCGAGTACAGCGTCGTGGTCTTTCCGCTTCCCGTAGGCCCGGTAACCAGCACCAGCCCGTACGGTTGATGCAGGATGCGAAGGAATATATCCAGCGCTTCCTGGCGGAAGCCCAGGGCGGTCAGGTGGCTTTTCAAGTTGGCTTTGTCGAGTATGCGCATGACCAGTTTTTCGCCGAGCAGTGTCGGCATGCTGGATACGCGCAGGTCGATTTCCCGCCCGTCAGCCCCGATCCGAACGCGCCCTTCCTGCGGGAGGCGCTTCTCGGCGATGTCCATCCGTCCGATGACTTTCACGCGCGATACTATCGAGGCATGCATACCCGCCGGAGGAGTGGGCAGTTCGCGAAGCACACCGTCGAGCCTGTAACGCAGTCTCGTGGTGTTCTTGTCCGGTTCGATATGAATGTCGCTTGCCCCTTCCCTTATGGCCTTGAGAATGATCATGTTCAGCAGATCCACCACGGGGCTGTCGCCGCTGATCTCAGAAAGGTCGGTCATCGAAGCGTCGTCTTCCACCTCTTCAATGACTTCCACATCACCGGTGGAAATGGCCGCTATCAGGGCGTCCATGTCGGATTCGACGCTGGTGAAGTGATCTATGTGCTCCAGTATGTTCGCCTCGATGGCCAGGACCGGTCTGATGGTGCATCCGGTTAACTGGCGCAGGCGATCGACATTCGGAAGGGATTGCGGTTCGGCCATCGCCACGGTCATGATATCGTGGACCTTGAACATCGGAATGGCCTTGAGGTGGCGAGCTTCATCCTCGCCGATGGTTCCCAACAGAGATGGATCGGCCAGGCCCCTGCGAAGAATGCAATGGCGCACTCCCAGGCGATTGCCCAGTGTCTCCAGAAGCTCTTCGGTGGTTACCAGGCCCAGTTCGACGAGCATTTCGCCGAGTCTCTTTCCAGTCCCCTTCTGCTCGGCGAGTACGGTCGCCAGCGCCGCTTCGGTGATTATCCCTTCTTCTACAAGGGCTTCACCGATGCGGACCCTTTTTGCGGTTTTTGCGATAACCGTCATAGAATGCTCTCATCAGTGGAATAGTCAACGCTGTCGGAATACTCGAACAGCGACGCCAGTTCGGTCAGCGCCAGTATCTCGCGGATAGTCTCATTGGCGGCAGTAAGTTTCAGCACCCGCCCGCCCCGGATCAGTTGTTCGGTCGCTCCGACGAGTACTTCGAGGCCTTTGCTGTCGATCTGCGTGACCTTCGAAAGGTCGAGCATCACATCCTGCGGGTTTTCGGCCAGAACGCTCGCAAAAGCTTCGCCAAGCTGCATCGCATCGTCGCCGACGAGTGCATCCTGCGGAACGACCATCGTCATATCTTCGTAGTGCTCTTGGTCGATTCTCATTCCAAACGGCCTCCGTACAGAGCGGGCGGGTGTGAGAATTTTTTCTGGCGCTTTTTAAATCACTATGTATGCTGGCCTTA
>CAZSLS010000149.1:0-16939 GCA_964607575.1 uncultured Planctomycetaceae bacterium
CCGAGCCGATATCTGCGGGATGTGTGGGCATGCTCGACAGGTCGCCGCCTCCGTTACCACCGCGGAACGCTCCGGCGGCTATTCCGCTTATGTCGCCAAGGAGAGCCTTTCGCTTCTTCAAAAGCATCTTGCGATACTTGTTGAGCTGCGCTCTGCTCAGGGGTGACTTCAGCTTCTTGGGCTTAGGCGGCGTGGTCTTGGCGGGGGCTGATGCTTTGGCTACCGAAGGTTTCGCGGTCTTCTTTGCGGTCTTCTTCGCCGCCTTCTTTGCGACCTTCTTCGCGGCCTTCTTGGCGACCTTCTTTGCGGTCTTCTTTGCGACCTTCTTTGCGACCTTCTTTGCGACCTTCTTTGCGGTCTTCTTTGCGGTCTTCTTTGCGGTCTTCTTTACGGCTTTCTTCGCGGTCTTCTTGGTCTTACTGCGCGACGACTTCGCTTTAGATATTTTTTTTCCCACAACCTGATCCTTACTTTAACAACGCCGGGGCAGGCAAGGCGGACTGCTCTGACTGCTCCTGCACGGGCGAGAAAGTATAGAGATGCCTGGATCGTAAGTCAAGCCCTTTGATGGGGAAATCTGCTTCGCGGTCGAGTTCCCGGTCATGGGGCGATTGGCCTCTTGGATATGCGTCACTGGTGTGCGACATTAAGAGGTGGCAGGTTATAATGGCCCGTAGTGAAGAGGACCACAAGGACAGCGGCGAAAACCAGATGGGGATTACATGGATTAAGTGATTACATGGATTAACGGCGGGGTCTTGGTAATGACAAGTCTGAAACGGTCGGCTTTTACATAGTTGAAGTCGGTAATCCCTTAATCCCGGAAATCCATGTAATCCCCAACTGTCGTTCGAAGGCAGAAAGCCGTCGCCACCTTTTTATGTCGCACACGCGTTACTGCGCCGCGGAGAATGCCTGTTGCAAACATGCTTCCCGAGCGATATACTGTCGCGATTAATCGACGCTACACACGAGTACCATCAATACGTGGATGCACCAGAAAAGGAACTGAAATGGCAACGAAAAAGCCGCGAAAGACGCACTTCTTCACTAGTGAATCGGTAACCAGGGGACATCCCGACAAGGTTGCCGACCAGATTTCCGACGCCGTTCTGGACAGCCTGATCGCGAAGGACCCCAACGCCAGAGTGGCTTGCGAGACGCTCGTGACTACAGGTCTGGTCGTGCTCAGTGGAGAGATCACGGTCCATAACGACAAGGCCAAGGCCGCACTGCTGAACGTCGAAGATACCACCAGGGCCATGGTCAAGGATATCGGGTATACCGACCCGGAGATTGGTTTCGACTACCAGTCATGCGCCGTGTTGACCGCGCTGCACAGCCAGTCGGCCGATATTTCCCAGGGCGTTACTGCCGGGAAAGGAATCGACCGTCATCAAGGTGCCGGCGACCAGGGCCTGATGTTTGGTTTTGCCTGCGACGAAACGAAGTCGCTCATGCCGCTTCCTGTCTACCTGGCCCACAGGCTTACCGAACAGTTGACCGTAGTTCGCGAAAACGGTTTGATTGACTGGATTCGCCCGGACGGTAAGAGCCAGGTCACCATCGAATACGCCGGCGGCGTGCCCAAGCGGATCGACACGGTTGTCATTTCGACCCAGCATACCGAAGCGGCGATTGACCCCAAGACGAATAATATGTCGACCAAGGCACGCAAGATACTGATCGATAACGTGATCAAGCCCGTTATCAACGCCGAATGTCCCAAACTGTGGAACCGCAGGATCAAGTTCCTGATCAATCCCACCGGGCGGTTTGTCATTGGCGGGCCGTACGGCGATACGGGCCTGACCGGAAGGAAGATCATCGTCGATACATATGGCGGACGCGGCGCGCACGGCGGCGGGGCGTTCTCGGGCAAGGATCCATCGAAGGTCGACAGGTCCGCCAGCTACATGGCCAGGTACGTCGCCAAGAACATCGTTGCCGCCAAGCTGGCGAAAGTTTGCGAGATCCAGTTGTCCTACGCGATCGGCGTGTCCAAGCCCACCAGCGTGCTCGTCGACTGCGAAGGGACTTCCGCCATCGATGAAGGCATAATCGAACAGGCCGTCCTCGACATGTTCCCGCTGACGCCCCAGGGGATCATCGAGCACCTGAAACTCCGGCGTCCGATCTATTCCGATACGGCCCACGACGGGCACTTCGGTAGAAAGGGCAGGGGTTTCACGTGGGAGAAGACCGACATGGCCAAAGCCTTGAGAAAGGCCTGCGGACTCTGATCGCCACTGGAATTCCGGTAAATGAAAAATCCCACGCCTCAGCGGGCGTGGGATTTTTTTTGTTAATGGGTGGTAAGTGGCGTGGGGCGGGCGTCTCAGATGGCTTGTACCTGTTTGCCCTTGCGGCGTTTGTTGTTAATGATTCTCCGTCCGCCTACTGTGCGCATTCGGGCTCTGAACCCGAGCTTGCGGGCACGTTTACGTTTCGAAATTCTACGCGGGTAATGCATCATTCACCTCACAGTGATAGTATTATTGGGGTTATACAATGTCAAAGAGATCGGGGAGTATACAGGTTGCACATACCGTGAGCAAGCGAAATTTCGCGCAATTGACCGGATTTGTGCGGATTTACTTCTCGCGGGTCAGTAGAGCGTTGAAGTTGCGGAGCATTTCGCGGATCTGATTTAACGCCCAGGCGATGTAGGCTTCGCTGTGTGCGGGCTTTCCGCGGCGTTCTGTGATCAGACCGTGGTAAACCGGTCCGAGGAACGATTCGATCTCCTCGTCGTCCAACGGTTGGGGATCTGCACCCCACTCCAGAAGCTTATGGAACCTCTTGCGGCAGGGTTGGTTGCTGTCGTGCTGTTTGACTGTCAGGAAACTGCCCAGCGACATTCCCAACTGTAACCCTTTCAGCGCTACGGCGATAAGTTCGTAGTTCATGGTATCGCTGAGTCTCATGAACTTGAACTGCTGGACGTATCGCCCGGGCCTTCGTCCGGTGCGAACGGCGGAGTACGATTCATCGGAGCTTTCGCTTTGCCGGCGCGAGACCCTGGAGAATTGCAGCGCGTTGGCTTTCAGCGATCTCCCGCCGTCCGGCGAGGCATTGCCCGCGTAGTCTTTGCGGACTATCTCGTTATTCATCAGGCGATGGATAACGATGTTTCCCTTCCCATCGTCTCCGGGGTCTCCGGCCAGTGCGAACAGGCATTTCAGCACGCTCAACGGCGGTGGCTTGTCGCTCGCGGGGCGGTGGCGGCTGCTGCGGAGCTGCATCGACAGGTGAAGGCTGTGGGGGGCGACGTGCCCGTAGAACTTTCGCGTTTCGTGGATGATCTTGTTCAGGAGCCACGGGTCGTTGGTGATCGGCATGGAGATATTCTCTTCGATGGAAAGACTCCCCAGCGCGAGTTCGAAGAACCCTCTCCGTTGGTCCGGGGAGGTCTTTACGTAATGATCGTCAACGTGCCCGCCCAGTTTCCAGGTCAGGACGTCCAGACCGAAATCCGTGAAGTACATGAATCCGTCGTATTCGCGGTCGTGTATTCGCTTGGCCTGGGGGTCGAGGATTACGTTATGACCGATGTTCGAGAATTCCAGTTCGACCCCGAGCGGGATATATCCCCGCGAGCCCATGTTGTTGGCGATGAAGTCAAGTTCGTGCTTGACCTGCTGCGGGTCGTAGAAACCGTCGGATGCGATTACCGCCCAGCGCACGAAGTCGACCAGATCGTTTTTGGGGAAGCGGAGTTCCTCGAGGCAGTCTCCGACGAGAATCTGCAGAATGTCGGGGCGCGCGTTCAGGATTCTCATTGCCGCCAGTGAACTGACTGTCCGATCGTACATATCCTTGCGCAGTCGCATCTGGTCGAGTTCGTAGTGGCAGTCGTGATGGATGCGTTCTTCGATCTGGTTGAACACGACCTGCCTGACGACCATTGACAGGTAGTTTGGCGCCAGGGCCTTGGCTTTCGGGTCGCTGCGTATCCGCTCGAATCCCGGTAGCGGTGCATCAAGCAGCGACTGTTTGATCGCATAATCGCCGATCCCGCCGGCCTCGAAGTGATGCCTGACCATGTCGCGGATCCTGGGACCGCACAGTTCACCGAGGGCACGGCGCGTAAATGCCTCGGCCGTGCGCAGGCGTTTCTGTTCGGTTTCGAGCAGGGCGGCTTCGATCTTCTCCCGAAGGAGAATCTCCTGCTTGAAGTCGTCCCTGAAGGCGTATCCAAACGAGTGTTCGAGCTGGTCGGTATTACCGAGAAAGACGATGGCCTCTTCCCGCCCTTTGCGTGTGGCGACACGGACCTTTCTTCGGCGGTAGTTCCGCCCCTCGTATTTGCGGAGTACCGGAAGCAGGTCGAGGCTCAGCGGTCCGAGCAGATATCCCTGTATGCGAGCGTGGCGAGCCGGGACGGCATAAAGATAGGTATTGTCCGGGCTTATAGTTCTGTGCCCGTTGAGTACCGCACGCCGGGCCAGCACGGTATCTTCGTCGAGGACCTGACTGCGATGTGTGACAAGTCGCTTGCCCAGGACCGCACGCACAATCGAGGGGTTCTTTAGCGTCCCGTACACGAACAGGTTGAACGTTTCTCGCCTGGTCGTCTGGCTTGTTGCAGGCCCGTCGCGCTTGTCAGGAATGTCCGATTCAGATCCTATTACCATCGGAACAATTGTAACCTGTATCGCCGCGGAGGGCAAAGGGCTAGGCGCCTCACTGCCCGATTCCCACACAAACCCCCATTCTGCATTTTGCCTCGCATGCAAACCAAACGTATATTTCTCTTGACGTTGTTGTGTCCGGGGCAATAAGGTCTTGGGGTCTTTGGTTTCTCCAGGGACGGTGAAACCTAATCCACAACATCTCTATCGATGGTTTTGGAAGCAGGAAGTTTTGAACATGCAGAACGAACCGGATGCCAAACCCAAACCAGATGACAAACCCGATGCCCAACCCAACGCCAAATCGGCGGCTTCGATGGATACCGAATTGGGCAAGCTCATTATCGAACAGGGTTTGGCAACGCAGGCGGAACTGAGATCGTGCCTTGATATCGTCCAGGGTCAAAGCGACCCCGGCGACTCGAACAGGACGCTGGGACAGATTCTCGTCGATAAAGGTGTGGTAACGACCAGCCAGATCGGACGCGTCAAGAGAGCCATCGAAGCCACCAGAGGCCAGGAAATACCAGGATACCAACTGCTCGCCAAGATCGGTTCGGGTGCAATGGCCATGGTCTTCAAGGCCAAGCAGATCAGCCTCGACCGTATCGTGGCGATCAAGGTCCTGCCCCGCAAGCTTTCTGAGAACGCCGAGTATGTCAGCATGTTCTACAAGGAAGGCAAAGCCGCCGCCAAGCTCAATCATCCCAATATCGTTCAGGCCATCGACGTGGGTGAGGCGGGGGGATTTCACTACTTTGTCATGGAGTTTATCGAGGGGCACGACCTCTGGGACGAACTCCAGGCCGATGGTCCGCACGCCAGAGATTTCACCGAACACGACGCGCTTGACGTTATTATCCAAATCGCCCGCGCCCTGGAGCACGCCCACAGTCATGGGCTGATACACCGCGACGTGAAGCCCAAGAACATCATGCTGACCATGGAAGGCGATATTCCGATCGCCAAGCTCGCCGACATGGGTCTGGCGCGTTCGACCGAGGATGTGGAGTCCGCCAAAGCCGAGGCCGGTCGGGCCTACGGGACGCCGTACTACATCAGCCCCGAGCAGATCCGCGGTGAGGTCGATATTGATTTTCGTTCGGACATATATTCGCTCGGCGCGACGTTCTATCACGTAGTGACAGGCGGTGTACCCTTCGAGGCCGAAACTCCCATAGCCGTCATGAAGAAGCATTTGGCAGAGGCGCTCGTACCTCCCGATCACATTAACACCGCGTTGTCGGCGGGTGTCGGTGAAGTCATCGAAGTGATGATGGCAAAGGATCGCGATCGCCGGTATTCGTCGACCAGCGACCTGCTTGTGGACCTGGAGGCCATCGCCGAAGGGCGCCCGCCCATGCAAGCGAGAAAACAGATAGACGCCGGTGTCCTGAGCGGATTGGCTGGTGCGGATACCACTGCGACCATCGAAGACGGCGCCGCCGACGACGAAATCCGGGTCAATAGCGACCTGATGGTCTACGTTATCATGCTGGTTGTGGCGCTGGCAGTGAGTATTCTGTTCAATGTGATACAGTTGGTAATGTGATATTTTCGCTTCAGGGCGATGCTATTGCGATTTTCCAGACGACCTGCCTTGACACAGGCGAGCGGGAATCCTACTATCTAGCTGTCGGAAGTACGAAAACAGGAGACTAAAACTGATGTCTGAACCATCCGCGAGCAGTTCCAGGATGACTGTGGAACAAGCCGGAGACGTGAGCATCGTCGAACTCAAGGATCGCAAGATACTTGAAGAGATGAGCATCATGCAGATCGGCGAACAATTAAACGCCATGGTTGCCAAGGCCGAAGTGCCCAAGGTGATTATCGATTTCACTAACGTGGCGCACATGTCGTCCAGCGCGCTGGGAATCCTGATCACGCTTCACAAACGCATCCGCGAAAAACGCGGGCAATTGCGATTGTGCTGTATTCAGTCGGCAATATACGAAATCTTTGTAATTACCCGCCTCAACGAGATATTCTCGATATGCCAATCCAGGCAAGATGCATTAGGTGACCTGATGTAAGGGGCGTTCCAACGGGCCGGGACTGAGGCGAGTTTCGGCAGAGCGTGAGAGAGGTTTCACTACCGATTGATGTGTCGGACGTGTCAGGACAGGATATTGGCTGCTACAGTGTCTCAACTCAACACCTTGGAGCAAGGCTACCGCGTGGCTGACGCACTGCTCGAAGAATTGCAAGCACAGGGCTACTCGGAAGTGGCCGTGTTCGCCGTTCGTCTCGCCATCGAGGAAGCGCTGAATAACGCCATCCGACATGGAAATGCAATGGACCCGGGAAAGACCGCAGAACTGGTCTATGAGGTCACTGACGAGCAGGTCGACATACGAATCAGCGACGAAGGACCCGGATTCGATTTTCAGGACGTGCCCGATCCAACGCTCGATGAAAACCTCGACAAACCTACAGGCAGGGGACTCATGTTGATACGCGCCTACATGGATACGGTGGAATTCAACGAGAAGGGCAACGAACTCCACATGGTCAAGTTCAACAAATAGGACCCAACGAGTGTGCCCTGACCGGGCGCAACCGATCTTGTCCACCATGAAACACAAGCGTCATCACTGGCTGGAGAAATTGCAGGTTGAATTCGCCGGCGGAATGGCGCTTGCGGTGACATTTTTCATCGTCGGGCCTATGCGAGGCTGGTGGGATCCGCAGTGGCCGACCACATTCATCTCTACAGGCAGCTTTGGCGGACTGCTGGGCTTTGCTCTGCTCGTCTGGCTTCTTGCCGCCGCCTGCGCAGCTCTGACGATTTCCGCCCGCCCCGAGGGAGCCCTGTTCGCCACCCTGATCGGTGCGGCGGGCATCAGTATGCATTCGGCCCCGATCAGGGTGCTGTTCTGGAGCCAGGAGGCTTCTCTTACCGGCGTGTTTGTCCAGTTGATCGTTGAACTGGGCGTGCTGTTCGTGATTGTCGTCGGGGCGATTCACATTATCTGCCAGGTTCGCGCTCTAATGTCCAGGTTCTGCCCCAACTGGATGTGGAAGGGAAGGATCACCGCACTGACGGTCGCTTCGGATGCACCCAAGAGCGAACCGGTCGCCAAGAGCGGTTCCAAAGAACGGTTTTCATCGTCCATGATCCTGTGGTTGCTGTCGCCTCTGGGACCGTCGGGGGTGCCCGGTCCTCAGCGCATCGGCGACATGTCGACGGTGGAGGCGTCCAGGAACCGCAAAACCGCTATCGTCTGCACCGTCTCGTGCCTCGCCGCGACCGTGCTTTATAGTTCGATAATGCTGATGCTGCTGATGCAGTCGACGCGGCGCGGACAGATCATATTTGCGCTGTTCGCAAGCTTTCTGCTGGCGACGCTTATAGCGCACCAGCAGTTCGCGACGCAGTTCAGTGTGGTCTCGTGGGCCTCGGCGCTGCTTACCGGGGTTTTATTCTACACCCTTGCCATCGCCAAGAGCGGACATGTGGAGCCCAACGTCTGGACCGCCGTCCAGGAGTCTGCCCGCGCGCTGCCCATAGACTGGATGACTGCCGGCGGCGCCGGCGGTGTGCTGGGATACTGGATCAGTGAACGAATCCACGAACTGAAGCACATCGAACGCCACGCCGAAAATGAATCGGCCTGACCGGCGGGATACGCAAACCTCAACCCGAGGCGCGAACCTCAGACCGCCGGGGGGCGTAGTATCTTCCACCGCGAAAGGATACGCCCGTGCATTCATCAACCAGTCGTGCCGCTATCGTCTTGTGCGTTATGGGAATTCTGGCGGCGGGCTGTTCGGGCCAGGCCCGAACCGAGGCGCCTCCCGCCGCCGCAACCAGTTCGACTACTGCTACCGCACCGCCCGCCGCCGGTAAACTCCTGCTCATACGCGACGTGCCCCACGTCACCCAGAAAGCCGACTTCTGCGGAGAAGCGTGCGCCGAAATGGTGCTCAGGAAGCTCGGCAGGAAGATCACGCAGGATGAAGTATTCAACGCCTCGGGGCTGAGTCCGATGCTCGGGCGGGGATGCTACACCGGCGATCTCCACAAGGCGCTGCGGAAGATCGGGTTTTCGGTAGGAAGCGTGTTCTACTACGTGCAGGCCGCACAGGCCGACAAAGGCATGAAACGCCAGTTCGAAGCCGTGCTGGCGGACCTCAAACGCGGGATACCGTCGATTGTCTGCATGCACTTCGACCAAAAACCCGTGACCACCGAGCACATGCGGCTCGTCGTGGGATATGACGGGAAGAAAAGCGAAGTTATCTACCACGAGCCGGCTAGCGCCAACGGCGCCTACCGGCGCATGCCATTGGAAGAATTCCTCGCCCTCTGGCCTCTGAAGTACGACCGCCGGAAGTGGACGGTTATCCGTTTTCGGATGCAGCCCGGGCGCATCGCCCCGCCCAAGGCGTCCGACACGTTCACCGACGCCGACTACGCCCAGCACGTGATGAAGCTCAAGAAGAAGATTCCCGCCGGAAAGGGATTCAACATCGCCATCCAACCCCCGTTTGTGGTAATCGGCGACGCATCGCCCGCCCGGATTCGCGCTTATTCCAACGGGACGGTCAAGTGGGCCGTCGACAAGCTCAAGAAGGCGTATTTCAAGAAGGACCCCAGGGAAATTCTGGACATCTGGTTGTTCAGCAGCGAGAAGGTCTACCGCAAGTACGCATGGGAGATATTTCGCGACAAGCCCAGCACGCACTTCGGATATTACTCCAGCGTTGACAAGGCCTTGATAATGAACATCTCTACCGGTGGCGGAACGCTGGTCCACGAGATTGTCCATCCGTTTGTCGAAGCCAATTTCCCCGCCTGCCCGTCATGGTTCAACGAAGGGCTCGGTTCGCTCTACGAACAGTCCGCCCAGCGCCGCGGAGATATTGTCGGTCTGACCAACTGGCGCCTCGCCGGGCTCCAGAAGGCAATAAAGTCAAAACGCGTGCCCTCCTTCAAGACGCTCACGGGAACAACCGAGCACCAGTTCTACAGCGAGGACAAGGGCACCAACTATGCCCATGCCCGTTATCTGTGTTACTACCTCCAGGAAAGGGGCCTGTTGAGGAAGTTCTACAGGGACTTCGTCGCCAACCACAAAACCGATCCCACGGGCTACGAAACGCTCAAGAAGACCCTCGGCCTGAAAACCGACAAGGAAACCGATGCGTTCAAAAAGAAGTGGGAAGCATACGTCCTGAAACTCGTCTTCAGGTGAACGGTTGCCAACCGTCAGTATTCCAACGCCGGTCTTCCCAGTCGTCGCCTGAGATCGCTCTGCATTTGTATCATGATTTGACGGACGTGTTCGACCAGCGGGGCGGCTTTGAATGTGCGGGCGCATTCCTGTGTGAGCGGTTCGCCGAAGGATACTGCTATCCTGCCCCAGCCCGGTACGGATTGGGTTCTTGGCCAGGCCTCGAACGCGCCGTCGATCACCACCGGTACGATCCATTTCGCCGCACGCCTGGCCAGCAGCGCAACACCCGGGAGGAACGGTGCAATTTTCCCGTCCTGCGTTCGCGTGCCTTCGGCGAAGATCAGCACCTGTCCACCCCGCTTGATACGCCGCATCGCTTCTTTCAATGCGCCCGAATCGGCTGTGTCACGCTTCACCGGAAAGGTGTTCAGCGATGCTATTAACCGACCCAATGACGGATTATCGAACAGCGTGCTGCGGGCCATGTAGTTCAGCGGGCGGACAAGGCCAAAACCGATCAACATCGGGTCCAGGAAGCTCTGGTGATTCGATATGTAGACGACGCCTCCCTCGGCCGGTTCGTTATGACGCCCGTACACGCGAGTCTTCCAGACTATCGGCATCATCACCCTCAGCCCCCATCGCATCACGCAGTAATATGGGTTGGCGGATTCTATCGCCTTCGGAAGGCGGATTCTCCGGAGCAGGGGGTTGGGATGGCTGCGCGTGGAGATCTGACGGCGCTCCGGGGCGTTGTCAGTGGTCATGTGCGTTCCTCGATGGTCCGGACCATCGCCTCGGTAACCTGGTTGATGTCCATGTCGGAGGTGTCTGTCACGATTGCCCCCGCGGGTCTGTCAATAGTAATAACCATTCTCCGAGTGTACACGAACTGACCGCCCATGTCACCGCTGAAGACGCCGGCGGGCAGACTCTTCACGCCGGGCGGGTCGGTTGTCACAATTGGTTCACACCTTCCATCCGCCGCCGGCTTGTCGATGGGTGGATATCCATGCCGCACGATACGTAACCGGGCGACTCTAACCGGGCGGCGGATAAAGATCTTACAGACGTATCAATGGATGCCGATTAGACGTATCGCCCGGTCGCCGATATGTCACACCCCCCGGGAACTGTGAACCCGCGAACCAGCCTCGCAAACCGCCCAGTTTTGTTTCTGTTCTGCTGTAACGCCTGTACCACAAGTTGCTTACGGCGGCGCGATCCGCTTCGGGGTGTCCTCAAAAGATCATTTTACATCGTCGGGTATGTCACAGGCAGTTAAAGCTATGGGCTGTCAGCTATTAGCAAAGGCGAAAAGATGTTAAGGCCATGGCAACAACAGCGCAAGGGCTTCCTACCACCGAAAGCACCCGCCTTGTCACTCCGCCCTCCATACCGCAACACGAAGGTAAGCAACGGTTTTTTCGCTTGCGGCTTGGCAGTTCGATCTTGTGCGAGCCCGATCATCCGGTCTGGACCCGGTCGGATTGGAAGGTATTCCCGGACCATCGAGACACTGAGACTTCCCAGGAGTCTGTCGGATTCTTGCCGGCTGCCTGCACTTCGTAGCGACCCGCATGCCGTGGTGGTGTGGGAGGGGGGAGCTACACGAAAGAAAAGGAAATAGGAATTACACTATCAATCGCTGGTTTTGTCCCCTATGATGAAATGTCGCGTGAAGCAGAGCTTGCCGGAAAGCCAGCTGCAGACACGGGCTCTGTAACACAGGCGATCAATTCTATCACGGAAACACTCGACAATAAGACGACAGCTAATACTTAACCAGGAAGGCTGAGCTGCCATGACTGAAGAGACGAAACTAAGCGCGGATCCTGTTGCCGCAGAGGTCCTCGATAGGATCCAGGCCGAAGATATTGAAACTGCGTTCGATCGGCACGCAGGGCAAGGCAAGCGATGTCCGTTCGGAGAAACAGGTGTCTGTTGCCGGATTTGTGAGATGGGCCCCTGCCGTATCACCAAGAAGAATCCCCGTGGGGTCTGTGGAGCCAACGCAGCGACAATAGCAGCTCGCCACCTCATCCGACAGGTGGCAGCAGGCGTTGCCGCACATTCCGACCATGGCCACGACATCGCCAAGACACTCCTCCTTGCAGCAAAGGGCGAAGCGCAGGGCTACTCGATCAAGAGTGAAGAGAGACTGATGGAGCTCGCAGCGGAATGGGGTATCGAAACCAAGGACCGCGCAGTCAAGGACATCGCTATCGAGCTCGCAGAGGCTGGCCTGGCGCAGTTCAACCAGCAGGAAGGTGAGATTTTCTATCCTGCCGCGCGCGCACCTAAAGCAACTCTGGACAACTGGCGTGAGCAGAAGCTCATCCCCGTTGGCGTGGAGCACGAAATCGTCGAAACCCTCCATCGAACACATGAAGGCGTTGATTCAGACTATGTGAATCTCCTTATGCATGGGCTGCGCACCTCAATGTCTGACGGATGGGCCGGCGCGATGATCGCCACCGATTTTGGAGACGTGATGTTCGGCACCCCGGAACCAGTCCGAAGCCAGGTGAACCTGGGCGTGCTGAAGACCGATGAGGTAAATATCGTCGTCCACGGTCACGAACCAACTCTGTCTGAGATGGTTGTAGCCGCAAGTCGCGACCCTGAGCTTATCAAGTTGGCCGAGGAAAAGGGCGCCAAGGGCATTATGGTCGGCGGCATCTGCTGTACGGCAAACGAAATCCTGATGCGTCAGGGCGCACCGGTCGTTGGCAACTTCCTGCATCAGGAGCTGGCAATAGCAACTGGCGCGGTCGATGTCATGCTTGTCGACGTGCAGTGCATTATGCCAGCCGTCGTCGAGCACGCCGGCCGGTTCCACACGAAGGTGGTGACCACTAGCGAGAAAGCCCGAATCAAGGGTGCGGTCCACATGCAGTTCGAAGCCGAGAAGGCCATGGACATCGCAAAGGACATCGTGAAGGTCGCAGTCGAAAACTTCCCGAGTCGCGGACCAGTCAATATCCCGGAAGGCAAAACTGATCTGGTGGCGGGCTTCACTGTCCGAAACACATTCACACATCTTGGCGGCAGGTATCGCCCGTCATTCCGCCCGCTTAATGATGGAATCATCACCGGCCGCCTGAGAGGCGTTGCCGCGGTAATCGGCTGCAATACAGTTAAGAAGATGCAGGACGATAGCCACCTGAAAATGGTGCGCGAGCTGATCGCTAACGACGTCCTCGTCGTGATGACAGGTTGCGCAGCCACCGCCTGTGCGAAAGCCGGCCTTCTCCAACCTGAAGCAGCAGAGAAATGGGCAGGCAAGGGACTCCAGGAAATATGTGCAGCAGTAGGCATTCCGCCAGTACTGCATCTGGGATCTTGTGTAGACAACAGCCGTATTCTGGTAGCGCTTTGCGAGATGATCAACGAAGGCGGTCTGGGCGAGAAACTCTCGGACCTTCCAATCGCCGGCTCAGCACCCGAAGCAATGTGCGAAAAGGCAATTGCCATCGGCTTCTACTGCGTGGCTTCCGGCGCTTACGTCAACTACAGCCCGGAGATGCGCATTTCCGGAAGTGAGGACGTGACTCGTTTTCTGACCGAAGACGTTGAAGCCATTACCGGCGGGAAGTTCTCATTCGAGGATGACCCGGTCAAGGCTGCTCATCTAATGATACAGCATATGGATGAAAAACGTAATTACTTGAAGCTGCAGCCGATGATGTATGATCAGCCGCTCAAGACACTGGCCTAGATTCCGAAACAACGGAGGGTGCTTCCAATGGCCCGTAGTTAACGTTGTTTTACCTTGGAACGACAGTTGGGGATTACATGGATTTTCGTGATTGAGGGATTAACGGCTTCAATTATGTAAAGGCCAACCGTTTCTTAGACTTGTCGTTACCAAGCCCCTGGCCGTTAATCCATGTAATCCGTTAATCCATATAATCCCCTTCTGGTTTTCGCGGAGGTCCCTATTCTTCTCTTAACTTAGGGCCATTGGAGGGTGCTTCGTTAATCCGTGAATGATAACTCAGGCGGCACGCGATTTTACAGCCTGTCCCTCCCGAAAACTCCGTTCGCCTTTCAGGAAAAGGAAGAGCTGAACACCTTGATGTCCTTCAGATTCGATGTCCATAGGCCCGGTCTGTAGCACAACTGAGTGTGGATGAATCTACCGTTCTTTCGGATGACACAGCGCATGCTCCGCTTCTCCGTGCTCCTCTACCAGAGCTAACGGTTGCCATGAGTCGCGGTGTAAACCGTCGCCTCGATGGCTTGGTTGGGCAAATCTCTCCGGCCCATTGATTCAATTAGCATTCACCGTGACAAAGGTCGTCTCTCCATTATTTTCTCTTTTCTCTTTTCGGAGCAAAGAGATGGAATTCCCAGATCGTTGGCACGTGGATCGCTTCCGGCATATTCAGGCGCACGTGCCGCGCCGTAACCGGAGGGAATGTAGCGGAGAAGTCCTCGCCGATCGTTGTGCCTCTGAAGAACGTTTGCCACGAATCACCCTTCTTCATCTGCAGCTCGAAGCTCCGGACCCGATCCCAGCCCTCACTGATGAATACGCGGTCGAAGGTCTGTTCGGCCCCCAGGTCCACGGCCAGCCAGCCTGACTTGGTGTCGGGTGCACCGCCCCATCGGGTAGACTCGTCAGCGTCGAAAGCTCTAGCCGCCCTGTAGGCAGTACTCCACTGACCCGATGCCTTCGCCCGTTTCCCTATGCTGATCGCGCCGTGCAAAAGTGCGAAGGGCGCAGTGCGCGGTCCGATATCCATCGCCGATCCGTCAAGTTCAAGCTTGATAATTGTATCCAGATCATTGCGATGCATGGGCGGCACGTCTATGGTGATACCCTCCTCGCTCTGTGTCACGCTTGCCGTGCCCCCCGTCAACATGGAATGCGAGACTATCTTGCGACTGATCGGCGGCAGTATGAGCGGCTTGTCTGTCCACTTCAGCACGTGGACGTAGATGGTGTTGCCCTTGCGCGTTGTACCGCCCCAGGTGGTTACGAAGGGGCCGCCCCGAGTGCCGTAGACGCTTTCGCCATGCTTCTTCAGCCATTGACCTATTTCTCGAAAACGCGTTGCCTGACGCGGCTCGATGCGGCCGTCCGGCATTGGGTTGGTATTGAGCGCCAGGTTCCCATTTCGGGCCGCACACTTCACAAGCACGTCAATGCACTGTTTGAGCGATTTCAGACGGTCATTCGGCTTCCATGCCCACTGCGTGCCCAGCGTCATACAGGTCTCCCAGGGCCGACGCAGCTGGAACTTGCCGACATGTTGCTCCGGGCAGGAGTAGTCGCCCCGAAGACCACAGCGGTTATTGATGATAATGTCCGGCTGGAGTCGGCGAATCATCTTGAACAGGCTCTCGGACTTCCAAGCCGTCGCTGGCGAACCACCCACGTCGAACCAGAAACCGTCGATCTTGCCATAGTTGCTGCACAATTCGCGAATCTGGCCATGAAAGTACTTGAGGTAGCGATCGTGGTTTTCCGTGGCATAGTCCGGATGGGTCCAGTCGACCTGGCAGTAGTACAAGATTACTTTGATGTCTGCCTTTTGGCAGGCTTTGATGATCTCGCCGGTCACGTCGCGACCCAAAGGACTATCCATGATGTCTGGGTCGTCCAGCTTGCTGTCCCACATCGAGAACCCGGCCAGGTGATTGGTGAGAAATATGATGTACTTCGCGCCCGAGGCCTTGACAAGGCTGATCCACTCTTGAGCGTCGAACTTTGGGGCATCGAACTTCTTGTAGAGGTTGTCGTAAACTTCGGCGGGGACTGTGCCACGACGATGCCTGCCGCGCCACGGAAAAGGCTGGCGGAGGCCATTTCGGGCGAAGCCGACTTCTTTACCCGTTAGACTGGCCGGTCCCCAACAGATGAATATGCCGAACCGCATGTCCTTCCAGTCCTCGACGACTTCGCGTTTGGCCTTTAGGAGATTCTGATCCTTGTCCTCGGAATCGGCTGCCATGGTACGCATGTCGCAGCCCATTAGGGACAGGCTGATGACTAAGATGCTGGGAATCAATATCTTCATTTTCATTCTCTGGCCAACGTTTCGTGTCATCGGCGCCGCCGGTCCCGATGCTACAAGTCCCGAAGCACATCGGGGTACGTCGGGATTGCACACGTTTGTTATGCTATTCAATCGGACCGCCCGGCCCCACGACATTTACATGGGACAAGGCCTTGTGCATCCCGCTGGTGACATTGTCCGGCGTCGATCAGTTGGGGGCAAGGGAAAAGGCTTGGCAATTGGCGAGCGCTTGACGGCACGTGATAAATCAGCAACCTGAGCTTTATCGCTCTTGTGATTCCTTTTGCGCCTCTATTTGCCGGGCCTTCCTCCTTACTATGTGATAGATGTCTTCTGTACAATCTGCCATGATCGGTTCTTTCGGATTAGCGCCATACTGAACAATAGCAGTTATCCGACCTCCACTGAGGTCATCGGGAGGGCCAGCTAACGTCAACACCAGCGTACGAATTCCCGACTCGAAGAACTCCAACTTCGTAGCCTCCGCTGCCGAGATTGCCCACGAAGCAAGGTAAACATCGCCGAATTCAATGGCGCCGGCCAACTGTTCCCGAAATGCCTCTTCCGTAACACGGAATGTCTCATTCTCGTGTATATCGTCATCATTTCTCCGAAGGGTTGTAACTACAACACGATCGGAAGCCAGAATCAGTCGTTTCGTTTCTTTTTGTAACTCACTATTGTACCGTCGCCACCCCGCCCAGATCATTAGCAGAATAACCGCGCAACCCGCCGCAAGAATCAAGATTCGCCATCGCTTTGATCTCGCAACCATATCTGATCCCTATTCTACTATCGGGCCCGCAGCATAACGTTTCGTGTCAGCGGCGCCGCAGGCGTCCGTTGCACACGGTTGTGTACGCCCGGCATGGGCGCGAACTATTGGGGTTAAAGTCCCCTGTACGGGAACCGGTTTATGTATCGAGCATAGACGAAGTACTAGACGAAGGCAACTGCATCTTCGCGAGGAGATGTGGGAAGGAAGCCGGAGATCAAGACTGTGAGTTTACGGACAGAAAGAGCATATAAGGCCAATGGTCCGGATAAGGTGGCACAACACACCAACGTCCATGGTTCAGGATCAGGGATTTTT
>CAZSLS010000150.1:0-16876 GCA_964607575.1 uncultured Planctomycetaceae bacterium
TCGACGAAATCGACGAAGTGCTTCATCTGCTCGTCGGGCAGTTCGAGGTCCATCGCGAAGACGACCATCATGTCGGCGGTCTTCAGGAGTTTCATGTCCGGTATGTTGGTCTTGATCGCCGGATTGACCGTACCGTTCTTCGGGTCCATCGAGAACAGGACCGTACACTTGAACCCGTGTCGCGCCGCCAGGATCTTGGCGATCATGGGCAGGGATTCTTCGCAGCGGTATTCCCATTCGCCGCAGACGAAGACGATATGCTTGCCCGCTCCGCCGCCGACCTTACCCGGCTGGTAGGTTATCGACCCGGCGGGCTCGGCGGCGGACGTTACTCCGGCGACGACAAACAGCAACAACGCGACGCACAATGACAATGAAAAACTCTTGAATGTACCCATGATTGCTCCTTGGAAGGGGCTTCGTCGCCCGTTATTCGATCGCAGGATGATAGGGTATGTGCCGGGGTTGTGCAATACCGTCGGCGGTGATATGCTGTCGGATCGGACTCGAGAATGAACCGATGACCCAAGGGAGTTGAGATTATGCGGAACATGTGGCTGATATCTGTCGTGACGGTTCTACTTTGCTGCTCGTTATTGCAGGGCGCTGAAACCGTCAAGCATAAGTTCCTCGTGATGGACGAAGGGCGCCACCAGATTCACTACGTCGACCAGAACGATCCGAAAAACGACTGGACGCTCGATCACAAGGGTAAGGGTTGGGACATGCAGCTTCTGGACGCCAAGAGGCTGCTGACCAACACCAAGAGCGGGTGGGTGATATACG
Source organism: uncultured Planctomycetaceae bacterium (assembly GCA_964607575.1). GTDB lineage: Bacteria > Planctomycetota > Phycisphaerae > SM23-33 > SM23-33 > BS750m-G57. The sequence goes on from CAZSLS010000150.1 coordinate 787, forward strand.
ATCTGAAGACCAGGAAGCTGCTGGAAGAGCATAGCGACAAGAAACTGCGCGGCGTGATTTCCATGCGTTGGCAGCCGGACGGTACGAAGTATCTCCTGGAGAACGCCAAGGGGATCACGCTCCACAAGATGGACAAATCCAACAAGATCGTCATGAGCAAGAATTATCCGAAGCTGAAGAGCGCTCGATACGTTCGCGTCGCAGGAGACGGTAACGTTATTTTCGCCGAACACGATGGTATAACCGAAGTCTCGAAGACCGATTTCAGCATCGTAAAACGGATCAAGCTTCCGCGCGGAAGGAATGCGTACCAGGGTAATAAGGCGGCCAATGGTAACTATCTTATCGGTGGTGGATTTGCCGGGGCGTTTTACGAAATTACGCCCGAGGGGAAAGTGGTCAAAGAGTTCACCCAAAAGAAAGAGGACATGCCCAAAGGTATGGTCAATCGTTTCTATTCCGGGTTCACGCTGCTGAAGAACGGTGACGTGATCTGCGCACACTGGGCCGGACACCGCCCCAGTTCGAGCAAGAATGCCTACCAGTTGATGCAGTTCAACAAGGAAGGGAAGTTAGTGTGGTACTGGCACGATCCAAAACGTGCAGGTTGTGCTCTGCAGGCGATCATCATGGACTAGAAGCCTGGCCGTATCCGTGGAGCCCGCCGGAGGCGGGTGACCTGAACGTAGCCCAGGGCGATTCCGAAGGATGAGCCCTGGGAACCCATGTTGTTATACCCTCCGAGCCCTCCGGAGGAGGGTGATTTGAACTCACCGGTCGCCAATAACTCCGCTCAGATTGCGGCTCCGCGCGCGTCGATCCCGTGAGCGTCCAGCAAGCGGGCGAATTCTTCTTCAAAAGTCATCGTGCGATGATGCTCCCCCTGCCGGGCGATATACGCAACGACCTGTTCGGCCCGCGACTGGCTGACGCTGAACGCCGAGTATCCAGCTTGCCAACCAAAATCCGACGCTTCCGGAATTGTCTTCTTGATCCAGGCGGTGGACAGACTTTTCCACCGTTCCATTGCTTTGCTTACCGCGACATCGGGCTTCATCGAGAGCATTGCATGAATATGGTTGTCGGTCCCTCCGATAATTCTGGCCACTCCGAAGTCATCTTTCACCATCCCTCCCATGTAGGCCCAGAGCCGTTCCCTGAACGAATCGCAGATAAGCGGCTCGCGCTTACGCGCAGAGAAGACGACGTGAATAAGGAGGTTCGTAAAGGTGTGTGACATTTCGATACCCCTGTGTCAAATCACCCTCCTCCGGAGGGCTCCATGTGTTTTTTGCAATCCATTCCCAGGGCTCATCCTTCGGAATCGCCCTGGGCTACGTTCAAGTCACCCGCCTCCGGCGGGCTTCACGGCAATCTGCAGATCGACTGCTGAGGGTTCTTGCGAGCAATCCCTGTTGCCGGGCTCCAGCGACAAGTGGTTCGTGTGTGGCGGGGCGATGTTCTTTGGGTATTAGTGGATCAGAAGTCGCTGGTTTTGCAGTTGCCCGTGTCGCCTAACACGATCCCGCGGGTCCCGCATCCACCGCAACCGCTCGGTGCGGCTTGGGGTCTGGGTTTGCCTGGGACGGCTGTGGGCCTGGGGCTGCTTCCACAACCGCGTGGCGCGGCGGTGGGAGTGGGTTTGCCCTTGCCTCTGCATCCGCCGCATCCTCCCTTGGCGCCGGCCTTGTTCTTACTACCGCATCCCCCGCAACCGCCCTTGGCGCGGGTCTTGCTCTTGGGGCACTTTCCGCAGCATTTTGAAGGCTTGGCGCCCTTGTTCCCCGCCGGGCCCGGTGCGCCGAGGATTCTGGCGGCGGTCTTGTGCTGCGAGGGTTTAAGGATTTTGAAGATGTGCTTGCGGACCTCGCCGGCCATATTGCCCATCGCAGCGCGGGCATGACTGACGGTTTTTCTGGCGTTGGAGGCTCGCTCGTCGCGGCCCATGCCCCGGATCGCCTGAATGACTCGCTGATGCATGTGCCCGACCTTTTGTCCGCACTGCTGGGCGATCTTGTGTATCGCTCCTCTCTGCTGCTTATCGAGGCGGAGTTCTCCGGAGGACAATACCTTACGCAAGAGCTGGCCTACCGGATCGCCAATGGCCCTCTTGATCGCTTCAGCGTTGATCTCGGCGGGCTCTTTCCGGGGCGACGGACGATTGGCGCCTCCGCACTCCCCGGAGCAGCCGGGACTTTTTCCGGGCGACGGACGATTGGTTCTTCTGCAATTTCCACGACAGCCCGAGCATCTTCCGGGTGTCGGGCAATTGTTTTGGCTGCAGTTTCCGCGACAGCTTGGCCCGCCGGGCTTCCTGCTCCGGGCCATCCGCTCGTGGAATGCGCTGGGTTGGTCGAGTTCGTTAGCGAGCCTCTCGAACAGTTCCATTGCCTCGGGCGGGGCGATGATCACCACCGCGTTGGAGTGCTGATGCAATGCGGTCGGGATTTGGGACAGAATCTCCCTGAGGGGACCCTTTTGGGACAGTTGAGCGAGTACCTGCATGAACGATTCGGCCGGCATGTGCTCGAAACGGAAGATCCTCACATCGGGCTTGCCGCGGCGGTGCCTGTCACGCTCGCTGCCTTCTCTTTCGCGCTGCTGCCGCTGGCGATGTTCCTGCTCGGCGCGCTGCCTTTCGCGGTTGTGCTTCTCGCGTTCCTGTCGTTCGCGATCGCCGCGGTGCCTGTCTGCCATGCTGCGGCCTTCGGGGCGCCGTTCCGGCCGCTTGCGATCACGTTCTCGCTCACGCTCGGCCCATGCGCCGGCAGTCAGAACCAGAACGATTAACACGGTTATCCATTTTGTGCCGATCCGAGTCATGATATTGTCCTTTCTGTTGGAGGAGTCTTATATGTCGACCGTATCTTACCAGATAGTGTAGTTACAACTCAAATATTCCCGCCGTCCGCCGGGGCGAACAGAGGGCAAAATACATCCCTTACCCCCGCACCGGACCGCTGAATACTGACAAGCTGTTACTCCCGCGGTGTTTCGGGCTCTGTCTTTGCGGGCTTCTTGCTCAGGGTCTTGACCTGCGCCTGCAGATCGGTGATCTTGCCTTGCAGGGACTTTACCTGTGCCAGGGCGACCTTGCAGGCATTGGCGGACGCCGTGGCTTCAGCTTTGGCAGCCGTCAGGTCCTTCTGAAGTTTCGCCGCTTCGCCCTTGGCCTTGGAGGCATCACCGGCCTGCTTCTTCAGCGATGCGTTTTCTGTTTGGAGAGTCTTGACCTTCCCTTCGGCTAGACCGCAGGCGTCCTGCGCCTTCTTGCATGCAACCTTCGCCGCAGTCAGATCCGTCTGGAGCTTTGCTGCCGATTGTCTGACCGATGCGAGATCGGTAGCGGTCTTTTTCTGATCGCCTTGGGCCTTGGCAAGGTCATCCTTCGCCACTTTCAGTTCTTGGCTCTGGGCGTTGAACTTCTTCTCGCTAACGAAACACCCTGACAGCATGACCATCAGGAACGCCGCGGCCAGACATGCTACAACTAACTTCTTTCCAGTCATCGCAATTCTCCTTGAATCAGGAACTACCACATGAGATTCCCCCCGCCGGGGTCCTGATGTGTCGTTAGGGCGGCGGGGCACTTGCTGTTATTATACTCAAGGTACACTTCGGAAACCACAATACCACCTTCGACTGGTCCCCGAAGTTCTGCTATGCTGTCTCGCAGATATGAACAGACGCCAGAGACTCACCCTTACGTTGCGCGGCGAGCCTGTCGACCGGCCGGCGGTTTCGTTCTACGAACTCAACGGGCTGGACGAAGATCACGCCGACGCCGACCCTTTCAACATATACTCTCACCCGTCATGGCGCCCGCTGTTGGAACTTACGCGGGATCGGACTGACCGTATCCCGATGCGAGGCGTCGCGTTCGCCGCCATCGATCCCGACCCGATCGAGGCTGTCGCCGAAACGGAAACACATATCCGCGATCGAAGCCGCATTACCGTCCGCCGCGTTCGGGCAGGCGGTCGCACGCTCACCCTGCGGACCCGCCGCGATTCCGAAGTAAACACCGTCTGGACCGAAGAGCACCTCCTCAAGGATATCGACGATCTGAAGGCGTTCCTCAAGACCCCGCCGCCGCCGGCGGGGACGGGCGTCGACATCTCGCCGGTAACCCGCGCCGAAGCCGAACTCGGCGATGCGGGGCTCGTGATGATAGACACGCCCGACCCGCTCTGCCTGGCCGCGTCGCTGTTCGACATGGCCACTTACACGATCATCGCTATGGGCGAGCAGGCTCTGTTCCGCCGTTTGCTGGACCACTTCGCTCCGGCGGTCCTGGCTCGGACCGAGCAGGTCGCCCGAGCGCTTCCGGGGCGACTCTGGCGGATATACGGTCCGGAGTATGCGGCGCCCCCGTTCCTTCCCCCGGCGCTCTTTCGCGAGTATGTCTGCCGCTACGTCGCGCCGATGATCGAGGCGATTCATCGCACCGGCGGTTATGCGCGGATCCATTCGCACGGGAACCTGCGTGCGATCCTAGACGATATCGTCGTAATGGGCGCCGACGCCATCGACCCTGTCGAACCGCCTCCCCAGGGGGATGTGGAACTGTCGTACGTGCGAGAGAAATACGGGAAGGATATCGTTCTGTTCGGGAATCTCGAAATAGCCGACATCGAAAACCTGCCCACAGACCGGTTCGCCGAGAAGGTCAAATGCGCACTGGACGAAGGGACCGCCGGCGACGGTAGGGGGTTTGTCCTCATGCCGTCGGCCTGCCCGTGCGGGCGCGAACTGTCGTCGCTGACACTCAAGAACTACGAGAAGATCGTGGAACTCATCGAAGCGTTCTGAATAATACCGGATAAGGAACCCAATCCAATGACCAAGCGTCAAGTCATCGCCGCCGTGCTTGCCGGGGAGAAACCGCCGTACGTTCCCTGGTCGTTTTCGTTCACGCAGGAGGCCCGGGCCAAACTGGTCGACCATTACGGCTCGGAAGATCTCGACGGCGTCCTGGGGAACCATATCCTTAATCTCGGCGCCGACATCGGTTTCTTCGATGATCTCGGCGACAACCGTTTACGGGATGTTTTCGGCGTGGTCTGGGACAGGACGGTCGACAAGGATATCGGTATTGTCGAGCAGACGGTTCTCCCCGATGCGGACCTGGGCGCCTATGAGTTCCCCGATCCGCTCGACCCTCGATTCTTCGCCGATATCCCCGAGCGGATAGAGCGTAACGGGGACCGGTTCCGCGTATACCAGGTGGGCTTCTCACTCTACGAACGGGCCTGGACGATGCGCGGGATGGAGAATCTGCTGTGCGATTTCATCGCAAATCCCGAATTTGTCCATGACCTCTTCGCCCGCATCGCCGACTACAATATAGCGCAGGTCACCGGCGCCCTGCAGTACGATATCGACGCGGTCTATTTCGGAGACGACTGGGGCCAGCAGCACGGTTTGCAGATGGGCCCGGCGTTGTGGCGGGAGTTCATCTATCCCGTTCTGGCCAGGATGTATTCGGTGGTGCGGGATGCGGGCAAGTACGTGTACATCCACTCCTGCGGACAGGTTGACGAGCTTTTCGACGATCTGATCGAGATAGGGGTCAACTGCTTCAATCCGTTCCAGCCGGAAGTGATGGACGTCCTGGCCCTGATCGAGCAGTACCGAGGCAGGCTCACGTTCCACGGAGGCCTTTCAACGCAGCGAACCCTGCCGTACGGATCGCCCGCCGAGGTGGTGGAAGAAACCAGGGGCCTGATCGACGCCGGTCGCCAGGGCAGCTACATACTCTCGCCCGCCCACGCCGTCGAAGGAGACGTCCCGCTGGAGAACATGCTCGCGTTCATCGACGAGGCGCAGGGGCAGATGGGCGTTTAGTATTTCCGGGTATCGATAAGTTTCTTGGCGTCGGCCTGATCGAAGACTCCTTCATCCACCATTATGCGTTTGACGAAGATGTCTTCCTCGAGTGCGTCCAGGACGGCGGGTTTGACGAGTTTGTGTTTGGCGCCGTGCTGCCTGAGGGCTTTGGCGGCAAGTACGGCCTCGATGGTATCGAACAGTTGCGGTCCGAGCAGCGGGCTGCATTCGACGGTACAGTTCAACTCGCCGTCGATCAACGCATGGAACGCCGCCTTCACCGCATCGATCGATACGATCTTGATATCCACACCGGGCTTGAGGCCCGCTTCCCTCAACGCCTGGATCGCCCCGAGCGCCATGTCGTCGTTGTGCGCGTACAGCGCGTTGAATTCTTTGCCTTCGGGAGTCTTGAGGAACGCCTCCATCACTTCCTTGCCCTTTCCGCGTTCGAAGTTACCGTCCTGACTCTTGATTATCTTTATCCGCGGATGATCTTCGATAACCTCCATGAATCCATTCTTGCGATCGATGGCGGGCGACGATCCGGGCGTACCGCGCAGCTCGAAGACCTTCAAGTCACCCTTGGTGTTCTCGATGAACCACCTGGCGGCTTTGCGTCCCTCTTCGATCACGTCGGGGCTGATGAGCGTTACGTACAGGGACTTGTCGGTAACGTCCACGCCGCGGTCGGTCAGGATCACGGGGATGCCCGCGGCCTTAATCTCCTCCAGCACGCCCTGCCAGCCCGTCTCGACTACCGGCGAGAATGCGATAACGTCGACCTTCTGATCGAGGAAGCTCCGCAGCGCCTTGATCTGGTTTTCCTGCTTCTGCTGGGCATCGGCGAAGCGCAGGTCCACGCCGCGGATTTTGGCTTCTTCTTTGATTGAAAGCGTGTTGGCCGACCGCCAGTCGCTTTCGGCGCCGATCTGCGAAAAACCTACGGTCACCTTCTTGGCGCTGCTTTCACCATCGCTCTTGCGGCACGAAGGCAAAACCATGCAGCACGCGACGGTCAGGCAGCAGATAGCCCAAACGGATATATTCCTCATTGTTTCGCTCCCATTGGAATAAACTCAGGCGATTCTCTCCCACTAACCTATCGCAAGCCGAGTCGGCTGGCAATTGTCAATCTAGAGCCAATTCCAATTGCCTATTGCTCCCCGTCTGGCCAACTGTAATATGGGTGGGTAGTTTCTTGGATGAAAGGATATTGCCGATGACCAGGGTGCTCGTTCTTGGCGCCGGGGGCATGTTGGGGCACAAGCTCTGCCAGATGCTCCCGCAGATGGGTTTCGAGGTGGCTGCAACCGCCCGGAAACCCGCGGAATTCTACCAGGCGCATGGCGAACTGTTCTCCGGCGTCGAACTGATCGGCGGCGTGGATGCGACTGACTTCGCCGGTTTGGAGGGGGCTGTCCGCGGTTGGAAACCCGACGCGGTGATCAACTGCATTGGTATAATCAAGCAGTTGCGCGAGGCGAAGAATCCGATAATCTCGATCGAGATCAACTCGCTCCTGCCGCATCGCCTCGCCGTGCTGTGCGGCGAGATGGGCGCCCGGTTCATCCAGATCAGCACCGACTGCGTCTTTTCCGGCGAGAAGGGCGCCTACAGCGAATCGGACGAATCCGACGCCCGCGACCTGTACGGGCGGACGAAGTTCCTCGGCGAGACCATCGAAGACGAGCCGGCCGCGATCACGCTTCGCACGTCGATAGTGGGGCGGGAGATCTCCGAATCGAAGCACGGGTTGTTCGAATGGTTCTTCTCGCAGACTTCCCCGCCGGGCAATACGATAAGCGGATTCGCCAGGGCGATCTACACGGGCTTTACTACCGCCGAGATGGCCCGGATAATGGCGATGGTCATCCGCGAGCATCCGGAGCTTTCGGGCGTGTACCAGGTGGCGAGCGAGCCGATCAACAAGTTCGACCTGCTGGGCATGGTACGAGACATAATGGAGCTCGATATTCAGATAGAACCGAACAGAGAGTTTGTCTGCGACCGATCGCTGGTAATGGACCGGTTCGCCGAGGCCACCGGTTACGCCGCGCCGTCCTGGCGCGAGATGATCGAAGATTTTTCTCGCGACTGCGAGATATACGAGGAATAAACAGTGATTTTTGAAGGAAAGAGCATTCTGGTAACCGGCGGGACCGGGTCGATGGGCAAGGTCCTCGTCCGCCGCCTTCTATCGGGCAATATGGGCACGCCGAGTAAGGTGATAGTCCTGTCGCGCGACGAGGCCAAGCAGCACGCGATGCGACTGGAATTCCTCCACAAACGCGTGACCACCGACGAAGTGATCTACAGGAATTTCAAGAGTACCCTGGAATTTCGGATCGGTAATGTGCGGAGCTACGCTGACGTGTGCGACGCTGTCCGCGATGTTGACATTGTCGTCAACGCCGCCGCGCTCAAACAGGTGCCCACCTGCGAATACTTCCCGCACCAGGCGGTCCAGACCAACTGCCAGGGGGCAGCCAACATCGTTCGGGCGATACGCGAGCACGGACTGGGCGTCGAGACGGTTATCGGGATAAGCACGGACAAGGCCTGCAAGCCGATCAACGTTATGGGCATGACCAAAGCCGTTCAAGAGCGGATATTCATATCCGCCAACGTTTCCGTACCCGACACGCGGTTTATCTGCGTTCGGTACGGTAATGTGCTGGCCTCGCGGGGGTCGGTGATACCGCTGTTCCACGACCAGATCAACAACGGCGGACCGGTAACCGTTACCGTGCCGGAGATGACGCGATTCCTGCTGAGCATCAACGAGGCTGTCGATCTTGTATTCGCCGCCCTCACCAGCGCCAATCGCGGCGAGATATACATTCCCGATCTTCCGTCGTCCACCGTGATGAACGTCGCAAAAGCGCTGGTCGGCGATCGCGGGATCGATATCCAGGTAACGGGCATCCGACCGGGCGAAAAGATGCACGAGATACTTATTTCCGAGGAGGAGCGTCGCCACGTGGCAAGGGCCTCGGAGCACTACTTCGCGATCCTGCCGATGCTTCCGGAACTGAGAATCGGTGGCGAACAACTGGTGGACATGCCCAGTGAATACAGTTCCGCCGACACGGTGATAGACCTCGACGCCACCGCCGCGCTGCTGGAAAAACACAACCTCTTAATCGGCCAGGAACAGGCATCCGACGGCGAGGAACTTCTTCGCTGATACGAGAATCGGGAACAAATAACATGAGCAAGCCGAAAATCCTGACTATCGTCGGCACGAGGCCGGAGATCATCAAGCTTTCACGCGTGATCGCCGAGTTGGAGCTGCATTTCGACCACGTGTTGGCCCACACCGGGCAGAATTACGACTACGAACTCAACGAAATCTTCTTCGAGGAGCTTGGGATCCGCAAGCCCGACCACTTCTTCCAGGTCGCCGGAGAGAACTGTGCCCGGACGATCGGCAATGTGATCGTGGCGGCCGACGAATTGATGGACGAGATTTCTCCCGACGCCTTGCTGCTTCTGGGCGACACTAACAGTTGCCTCTCGGCGATATCGGCCAAACGGCGGAAGATTCCGATTTTCCACATGGAGGCGGGTAATCGCTGCTTCGACTACCGCGTGCCCGAAGAAATCAATCGGAAGATCGTCGACCATATCAGCGATATCAACATGCCTTACACCGAGCACGCGCGGAGGTATCTGCTGGCCGAAGGGATCCGCCCGGAGACCATCATCAAGACCGGATCGCCCATGTTGGAAGTACTCGAACATTACCGCGACCGGATCGAGCAGTCTGATGTTCTAAAGCGTCTGGGCCTCGAAGGCGGGGAATATTTCGTCGTGAGCTGCCACCGCGAGGAGAACGTCGATTCGCCCGAGAATTTCGCCGGCTTCCTGCAGTCGCTCGATGCGATTGCAGATAAATGGTGCAAGCCGATAATCGTCTCGACGCATCCCAGGACGCGGAAGAAGCTCGAGGAACTCGGCGATGGTCGAGAACTCAACGAACTGATCCGCTTTCTCAAGCCTCTGGGCCTGGTCGATTACGTTTGCCTGCAAACCCGCGCCGCGTGCGTTATTTCCGACAGCGGTACGATTACCGAGGAATCGTCGATATTGAACTTCCCCGCCGTCACGATCCGCCAGGCGCACGAGCGCCCCGAAGGCATGGATGAGGGTGTCCTGGTCATGTGCGGGTTGAAAAGCGAAAATGTTATCGGTGCTATCGAGATGGTCACCTCGCAGTTCGATCCGGGCAGCAGGGGCTTCCGTATCGTGTCCGACTACGATGTGCCCAACGTTTCCAAGAAAGTCGCCCGGACGATTGCGGGCTATATCGACTACGTCAACAGGACGGTTTGGCACAAGTAGGCCCGCGATGCGAATTTGCCTGATAGTCGACTGCTACCTGCCCTCGGGCAAGTCCAGCGCCAAGCTGATAAGCGACCTGGCGGGGGAACTTGTCGCCGCCGGTCACAGCCCGGTGGTGGTTACTCCCGACGATACGCTCCCGGGCTTGTGCAGCGTCATCAGTGAGTCCGACGGCGTCACCGTGGTGCGTGTCCGTTCGGGCAAGATCAAGGGCGCCTCGCTGGTCAGGCGGGGGCTCAACGAGGCGATGCTTTCATGGATGATCTGGCGTGGCGGTAAGAGGTACTTCCGCGAGAATCCCTGCGATCTTGTAGTTTTCTACTCGCCGAGCATCTTCTTCGGCGGGCTCGTGCGGAGGCTCAAGAAGCTTTGGGGTTGCGGCGCGTACCTGATTCTCCGGGACATCTTTCCCCAATGGGCCGTCGACGCTGGTGTCATGCGCGGTAGTGGTCCGATATGGAAGTTCTTCCGGCGGAGGGAGATGGCGCAGTACGCCGAGGCCGACATTATCGCCGTCCAGTCGCCGGCGAATCTGGAGTATTTCAAGTCGCCGGAGTTAGCGGGCAAGTATCGCCTCGAAGTGCTGTACAACTGGACGCGGACCAGCGAACCTGACGTGCCGGAATGCAGCTATCGGTCCGACCTGGGACTCGACGGGAAGGTCGTGTTCTTCTACGGGGGCAACATTGGTGTGGCCCAGGACATGGACAATATCATCCGCCTGGCCGAAGGTCTGGCGGATATCCCGCAAGTGCATTTCCTGCTGGTGGGGGACGGTAGCGAGGTACCCAGGCTCAAGGAGTTGATTCGCTCTCGCGGGCTCGACAACATTCAGATCCTCCCCGCGGTCGGGCAGAAAGAGTACCTGGGCATGTTGCGCCAGTTTGATGTCGGTTTGATCTCGCTGGCGGGCGGGCTGACGACGCAGAACATACCGGGCAAGCTGCTGGGGTACATGTACTACTCCATGCCTGTCCTGGCGAGTATCAACCCGGGCAACGATCTGAAGGACATGCTCGAATCTCACCATGCCGGACTGGTCAGCCTCAATGGCGCCGATGGCGAACTGGCGGACCAGGCCCGACGCCTGGCGTCTGACGGTCAACTGCGAGAAACGATGGGGGCAAACTCCCGCCGGTTGCTGGAAGAGGTTTTCAGCGTCGAAAAAGCGGCCGCACAAATCCTCCGCGCCGCCGCCGATATCGCCCGGTGACAGACCCGCCCTATGGGACGTTTTCCAGTTTGCGGACCAGTATATATTTCCTGTCCGAAGCCCTGGTGGACTTGAAAGTGTCCACGATCTTCCATCCGGGCTTCCGGTCGCGCTGCCTGTTGGCCTGGGGGTCGCCGGGGAGGATCGTGACTTCGCAAATGGATTTACTACCCTCCCATCGGTCGGCGTACAGGTAGATCCGTTTGTCGAAGGCCCAGACGTTCTCGTCGGGTTCGATCACCTCCCCGACGCGGTTTGCGGCTTGGAGGTAGTAGCGTTTCTCCCAGCGGATCGGTTGGACGAGTTTCGGAAGGCATGCGGCAATTCCCAGGAGCAGCAGTATCGTGGAGATTCGCACCTTGCTTCGCATCGCCCGCGAGAGTGTTTCGTTTCTGGTTCGCACAAGCCGCTCGATCCACAGTCCGACCCGCCTGAGCCCCTCTGGGATGAAGAAGATCGTCCCTGCTGAAAGCGGGAGCAGATACCGCTTGGACAGTCCGCCGTCGTGACGGAAGTATCGCAGGTACAGCAGGGCGAGAGTCCCGATCATCATTGCCGCGATGAAGAACTTTGCAGTAGTGTTTCCCTTCTTACGGAGGCAGCAGACCAGTCCGACCGCCCAGAACGGGTAGAAGTATTCGTGGAAATTTCCGCCCAGCATCCGAACGATCCTGTAGCTGGCATCGGAAACACTCAACTCTTCGTTTACCGCGACGGGCGTCCCCGTCCCCGCCGGCGCGGATGGCTCCGTACCGCTCAGCGTGTGCAGCAGCGAAGCCGTCTTTGCCGGCAGGTGCCCGCCCGAGGCGCAGACGTGCAAAGCCACCGGGAGCGACACCATCACCATGAACACCAGGAACGAGGCGGCCTGCTTGCGGCGATCGGTCCAGTTACCGGCGGTGATGAACCGCCATGCGAACCACAGCATCGCATAGAGGACCAGTTGCAGCAGTTCCTCTCGAATACCGACGCCAAGCCCGCATGCCAGACCCGCCAGCGCGAAGAGCCATATCCGCCCTGATTCTGTGCCCGCAATGAGAAGCGCCAGGCTGCTCAACAGCAGTAGCAGGCTCGGGAAATCTCTGAGGGCGTCGGCGCCCCATTCGGCTGGCAGGGGAAGCACGATCAATATGAAGACCCCAATGATGCTCCGCCTTCGTCCGACGAATCGCTTTCCTATCAGATACACCGGCAGGAGGCACAGAACCCTGGTCAGCAGCGCCGCGGCCTGGGCGGAGACTATCCAGGTATTCATACCACCGCCCATACCCAACGCGCGGAGAATCCAGCGCAAGGAGGCTATCATCAGGGGGAAGCCCAGCAGGTGGACTTCCGGTTTGCCCGGAAGATCACCGGCGAGTTTCCGGGCCTGGTCTATGTAGAAAAGCCCGTCCTTGGCGACCAGTACGGTTGTGGCGATAAGATAAATACCAACCGCAGCCGCAATTGCCGCCAACAGTCCCACTTGAAAAGAGGCGCCGCGTTGCCCGAGTCGTTTCATATCAGGATACTGAAGATTTCCTGTTTGTACGAGTTACATGTCATTATGGCTGAGGGGAGTATAGTCATAACGGCGGGCAAATGGCAAATGGCAATTGGGAGGCAAAGACAAAGGGCCCGCCGCGGCGATATGTTCTATTGTGGAACTCTAAAGTGGTTAAACAAGGACAGGAAGGGTATAATTAATAGATGGCAGGTTTGCGGCAGGTACGGAAGGCGGTTCAATTCGAGATGTGCCCGAGGCGATGCCTCCGGTCGTCAGTCTTGCGAACCGAGCGGAAACGAGAAAGTCGCAATCAACTCTCGCCCCTGTGTGTGAGGATGAAAGGATGGACAAATGGATCTGCAAGTGAGTAAGAACGTAATTTCGGTAGTTCGGTTCGACAGGAACCCGGCGGTCAGGAGATATGCTGCAATTCTGGTTGGGGTTGCGGTGATGCTGGTTGTCGCTTCGGCGGTGAATGCCGAAGTCACCGGCGTGACGGGCGGGGGGCAGTCTCACGCGAACATCCAGCCATCGGTGGCGGTGAACTACATCATAGCACTGCAGGGGACCTACCCCTCGCGCGATCTCACCGGCGGCGAGGCTCCCGCCAGCGGTCTCGAGGCGCTTAACGGCGGCTCGCCGTTTATTGGCGAGGTCAGCATGTTTGCAGGCGGTTTCCCGCCTCGTGGTTGGGCATTGTGCGACGGGCAGTTGCTGGCGATTTCGCAAAACGAGGCATTGTTTTCGATTGTGGGCACGATTTATGGAGGCGACGGGCGGACGACATTCGCTCTGCCCGATCTGCGGGGACGCACGCCTGTTGGACCGCGGAGCGGACCGGGGCTCTCAACGCGAGCCCTGGGCCAGAGAAGCGGCGCCGAAACGGCTACGGTGAGTCTTGCGCAGATGGCCTCCCACAACCATACCCTGCCCCAACCGGTCAACGGGACGCAACCCGCCGGCGGAAGCCAGGGGCACGCGAACATGCAGCCGTTTCTGGGTCTGAACCCAATCATCGCGCTGCAGGGACTCTTCCCCTCACGCAACCTTACCGATGGGGGGGGATGGCGGGCCCATTAACGCGGCGAGCAGCGAGCCGTTTCTCGCCGACATCACGTATTTCGCGGGCAATTTTGCACCACGCGGCTGGGCGTTTGCCGATGGCCAGATACTGCCCATCTCTCAGAACCAGTCGTTGTATTCTCTTCTGGGCACGACGTACGGAGGCGACGGGCGGACGTCATTCGCCCTCCCCGATCTGCGTGGACGCACGCCTATTGGACCGCGGACCGGGCCGGGGTTGACAAATCGATCCCTCGGTCAGAAACTCGGCGAGGAAACCCACATTCTCAACGTGGCGGAAACACCTTCCCACGACCACTACTACCCGCCGCCCAATATTCTGTTGGGCCACACAGGAAACAACCAGCCTCACGCAAACATGGAGCCCTCGCTGGGCCTGAACTACATCATCGCGCTGCAGGGAGTTTTTCCTTCCCGCAGTCTTACCGATGGCGGTGACGGTGGCGGTATCGAACTTGCCGGCGCCGACCCGTACATCGGCGAGATCAGTCTTTTTGCGGGCAATTTCGCGCCTCGAAGTTGGGCCTTTTGCGATGGTCAGTTGCTGCCTATCGCTCAGAATACGGCGCTGTTTTCCCTTCTGGGCACCACCTATGGCGGCGACGGGCGGACTACATTCGGCTTGCCCGATCTGCGGGGACGCGCCGCGGTTCACGTGGGCAGAGGACCGGGACTCTCGGATTGGCGATGGGGCGAGAAAGGCGGTACCGAAACCGTTACGCTGAATCTGAATCAACTGCCCGCTCACAGCCACACCGTGAATCCCGGCCCGTCGGCGTTTGGCGACATGGACGGTGATTGGGATATCGACGCAGCCGACGCCAACACGTTGGCCGGTCAGTTCGGTATGAAAGCTCCGGCGGGTTTGCTGGATTCCGATTTGAACAATGACGGGCGCGTCGACCTCCACGACTTTGTACTCCTTCGCGACGCCTTTGGTTTCGGTGTACCGCCATCCGCTCCCGCCGCGGCGCATGCTCCCGAACCGGCCTCGATGGGCTTCCTGATCCTTGGCGGTCTGACCATGCTGCTTAGACGCCGAAAATGAATCCGTACATCAAACCCAATGTCGCCCGCAGTTTCTAATCGCGAGATTTCTGTACATCATGCAAGTTTCACCAACATGGTGAAATCTCAACCGGATGTCTTCTTGGCAGTTTTACGGCGTTGGCGCACCACTTCGAATAAGCACACGCCCGTAGCCACTGAAACGTTCAGGCATTCCACGCTTCCAAGCATTGGAATCCGGGCAAGATGATCGCACGTATCCCGCGTCAAGCGGCGCAGGCCCTTGCCCTCGGCTCCGACAACGATGGCGACCGGACCGGTTAAATTGATGTCATATATCATTTCCTTACCGGAATCGTCCGTTCCGACCAGGCAGAAACCGAGATCCTGCAACTTCCGCATCGCCCTGGCGAGATTCGCGACCGCAACCACTGGTGTCGTCGCCGCGGCGCCGCAAGCGATACGCTGAACCGTTTCAGTTACCCGGACGGAATGGTGTTTCGGCGTAACCAGCGCGACCGTTCCGGCAGCGTTGGCCGATCGCAAACAGGCACCGAGGTTATGCGGATCGGTTATCTCGTCCAGAATCAAAATCAACGCCTTTGGATCGCGATGCGATTCCAACTGCGCGTACAGCTCATCTTCAGACACGTGCGCGAGCGCAGTATCAATTCTCGAATGCCGGATGTCGCGGGCTTCGACGTGGCGTTCACGATTTCGGTTGCGGTTGCGTCGTCCCATTGTAGAACCTTAACGTTATAGTGCGGGAGACACAATACAATCGCCCTGAGTTAAGGGATTTTGGTGTGATGACTGACCCCATACGCCATTTGTCTGCGGTACGTGGTGGTCGTCTGTTTCCCAATACCGCGGATTGTCCGTTATGTATTGTCGGATTTTCGTCAATTCGTCGTCGTTCCTGACAATGCGGTCGTGGTAATTGCGCTGTCAAATCGTTTGTCCCGTACGAACGACCGGCGACCCGCCCTTCGGGACCGGCGCGTCGGACCCCGTGCCAGACGAACCGTCAAACTGAGCGTTGGAATTGAAATACTTTAGTATTGTGATCCCAATGGCCCGTAGTTAACGTCGTTTTGCCTTCGAACGACAGTTGGGGATTACAT
>CAZSLS010000151.1:0-16787 GCA_964607575.1 uncultured Planctomycetaceae bacterium
CATCTCCCCGCCAAGCGACAGTCCACCGCAACCTATTCGTCGGGAATCCACTTGTTCAAGCGACACCAGAAAACCCACGCAGCGCATGAGATCCCACAAACGTTCGCCCATCAGGGTGCGCCCCTTTTGGTAAGCCTTGTGCTGGCTGACCCGCCTGGCGATGGTGACGTAGCCTTTTCCGGCGAGGACGTGGGCGAAACGGAAATAACCACTATCGGAATCTCCGTCGTAGCACGAACGGAGCTTGCTGCTGTGGCCACCAATGGCCACAACGGCCGGGAACGGGCCTTTGAGATTCGTCGGTAGTGTCAGCACGATCCTCATTCGCCTGTCTTTGGTGCTGTTGATCTCCATCTCGTGGAGTACGTATTTCCCCCTTTTTTCCGAAGAGAGCGTCTTGGGTGCGAATGGGATGGGGGTCTTGCTGGAAACCAGATCGTCCATCTTGAGAAGGGCGGCGATTTTCGATCGCAGTTCCTTCTGCCATGCGATCGCCCGATCTTTCGTCCGGGAAGTGTACTTCATGCTTCGGAGGTTCTTCTCAGTTTCGGCGGCGAGCACTTCACCGGTCCCCAGCGGGCATACCAACACCATGCAGATGAGAACGATACCAACGGCCTTTCGAACGAGGACCATACGGTCTTTCCTTTTCGTGTCGCCGACCGGATCGCTTCTAAGCCAACTGTCTCACACCGCGTACCGGTCGGAGGCTGTTTTGAAAGTCCATCGCGGCAGCTTCTACCTGTTCGCGAAATAGACTACCACGCCGAATGCGATGGCCCCGACCACAACGGAGTAAATGATAATGGCGGTGGTGTTCGATTGCCCGGTCTTACCGTTGTATGTCATACCGCATTCCGGGCACTTGACGTGTGTCAGCAGATAGGGACCCAGCGCTCCACCCCACCATGTCATGCCGACTTTTACGGCCTGGGAAGTAGAGCAATTTGGACAAGGGGCATATTGTGGCATGTGTTACTCCTGTTCTGGTCGTGTTACCGTCCAAACGGCAAGGGGCGAAGCTCAGCGCGCCGCGTGGGGCGCGAAATCATTTAGCGAATTTCGTGTCTCTACGATTTCATGGTGATAATGCCCATTAGCGCAAGGACACCCACCACGACGAGACCAAGCCCCAGAACACCGTAAAGGATTCTTGCACCGGTGCGGGTTATTAGCTTGACCATGCGCCTGCCTTTTCTCGAATTCATGAAC
Organism: uncultured Planctomycetaceae bacterium; assembly: GCA_964607575.1. Lineage (GTDB taxonomy): Bacteria > Planctomycetota > Phycisphaerae > SM23-33 > SM23-33 > BS750m-G57. The sequence continues at coordinate 1,213 of CAZSLS010000151.1, forward strand.
CATTCCCAATCACAGATAGAGCCCAGCAATGAGAATACTCCTACCGCGATGAACAAAAATCCAAATGGATTCATACCTTTCTACTTCCTTTCTGCGACCGTTGCTCCCGATCTGCACGAGACCCAGCCGCAATCGATAACATATCCTGCCACACCGAAGCTGCGCTGTCAACCAGCACCTTCTGGACCTCTAACCTCCCATGGCGATTCGCCTTTCGGTTCGTCGAGGCCGACGAGTTGGATGGACGATCCCTCGCGGCGGCGGTGGGTCAATGTGACCCCCCAGGCTGCCCGCCCGTATTATTTGATCGTGTCAGGTCAAGTTAATCCTTGCCACTTGCGCGCGTTCTGCGGAAGATTCGATAGTGCTGGGGTGGGCACGCAGGTATGGGAAATGGCTGAAACGGTCGAGCGACAACTGGATACTGACCCGCCGTCTGGCACGGCATGGATCGGCGGGCGGACGCTGCTCTGCCCGCGCAGGCTGCTGGTCTGGTCGCTGATCGTGCTGGTGTATCTCATTGGCGTCTGTCCGATGTGGTGGCCGACGTCCGACAGTGCATTGTACTTGAGCTTGTCTCACTCGTTGGCTGAGGGCAGGGGGTTCGTCCATAACGGACAGGTCCACACGCTCGTGGCGCCCGGGCTGCCGCTGGTGTTGGCGGGATTGGAGCGGACGTTTGGTGTGGGGTATTTGGCGGGGAATATGTTTACCGCCCTGTGCGGGCTGGGCGTCGTGGCGCTGGTCTACCTGAGCGTTCGTCGCCTGAGCGATGATTCGATAGCGTTTGCGGTGGCGGTGGTCACGGCGCTGAGTTACCCGTTCTACTCCAACTCGCACCGGATCCTCACGCAGATTCCCTTTGCGCTGGTGTTCTGGGGTATGTTCTACGCGTGTTTGCGCCGGCGGACCGGAAGTGCGTGGTGGTTGGTGGTTGTAGCGTTGCTGTCGCTGTTGAGTATAGTTATTCGTCCGCCCGGGCTGCTTCTGGTCGGCCCGCTGGGCGTGGGGTTGTTCTTCAACGGAGACCGCATCGGCGGCGAGCGTCGGTTGCGATGGTGCGGCGCGGCGATGCTGGGTCCGATGTTTATTATCGCCGGGGCGATGCTGGCGGTATCGTGGATGTCTTCGGGTCGCCTGCCTGGCTATCTGGAGTATGCATTTAGTGTTCTCGGCGGTGGCGGCGTAGGCGGGCGAGTTTCCGCCGTCGGTCAGGCGGCCGCACGCTTACCGGACGTAGTGACCAAACTGCTCGTGGGCCAGCGGGGCCTCTTGCCTCTTGGCGTGCTTGCCGGCGGAGTGATCGTCGCGGGCATGATGTACCTGTGGCGGAGTGGGCAGAGATACATCGCGATCTTCGCGGTGCTGTCGCTGGGCGCCTATCTGATGATGGGCCCGGACATGATCGGTACGCGGTATTTCCTGACGCTCATTCCGATATACATATACGCCGGCGTGCAGGGGCTCTGCCTTTGCGTGCGATGGGCCTGCCGCCGCCGGCAGCGCCCATGCACCAGCGCGACCTTCGTTCTGGCGGTGGGGATCTTCGCGGGTCTCTGCGTCGCCTGCAATATTCCCAAAGTGCTGCGAAACTCGGTTTTTTATTCGTATGCGGCATGGACCGATCCGGATCGCTACTATCACGTGACGCGATCGGAAAAGTACGCCGACTTCTTCGCCATTGCCGACGCCCTTGCCGGCGAGAACCAACCACCCGGGAAAGTGGGCGGTCCGAAGGATGGCGAGAGGGTCATCCACCACCTCACCGGGCGGATCGTCCTGCCTTACACGCCTGGAAAGCAGGAGCGGAACTCGGCCGCCGAGGCCGAGCGGATCATCGTTTTCGTCGAGTCGCATCCGGAGATTCAATATTTCGTGTTCGACGTTCGCAATCGGGACGATCCGTCCACATCCGCGTTCTTCGCCAGGCTCGATGCATGGTTGACTGCCGCCAGGGCGAGCGGGGCCTTCGAACCGCTGTATGAGGGCGAGTACTATGCGGCCTTCAGACGCGGGTCACCCAAAACGCAGACTTCTCAGCCGCGCGGCGATCGGGTATCCTTGCAGCCATGACTATCGGACCGGGCCAACTGGAAATTGCAAACCTGCGGATGCTTCTGGCGATGGCGGTCGCTGAAGATCTCGGCGGCGGCGATATCACCGCTGCGATGCTTCCCCCTGACGTGCCTGCGGCCGGAATTCTCGTCGCCAGGGAACCGCTGCTGCTGTGCGGGGGAGTTTTCATTGCGGAAATATGCGCGGCATACGATCCGGCGATAACGGTCGGGCTACAGGCCGGCGAGGGCGACGAACTGGCGGCGGGGGCTGTGATCGCACGCATCAACGGGCCGGCGTGCGGCGTGATGGCCGCCGAACGCGTCGTGCTGAACTTCCTCCAGAGACTCTCTGGGATTGCGACACTGACCGGCGAGTACGTCCGCGCGGTTTCCGGGACGGGCGTCGAGATAGTCGATACCCGCAAGACGACTCCCGGCTGGCGGACGCTGGAGAAATACGCCGTCCGATGCGGGGGGGGCGGGAACCATCGCATGGGCCTCTACGATGCGATATTGATCAAAGACAACCACCTCGCCGTCCTGGCCGCCGCCGGGGTCGACGAGCCGATAACCCAACTGGCCATCTCGTTTCCCGGCGTCCGGGCGTCGTTTGGTGAGGAGAACGGGTTCATCGAGATCGAGGTCGATACGCTCGAGCAGTTCGACGCGGCCCTGCCGCTTGGCGCCGACGTGATCATGCTGGACAACATGTCCCCCGACCAGATGCGCCAAGCCGTAATGCGTCGCGACGAGGCGGGCATGGCGGGCAAGGTGGCGTTGGAGGCTTCGGGCGGGATAACGCTCCAGAACGTCCGGCAGGCGGCCGAAACGTGCGTTGAACGGATCGCCCTGGGCGCACTGACCCATTCCGCCCGGGCGGTGGACATTGCTCTGGATATCGAGGTTGCGGGGTAGCTCGCGACGAGGCGACCGCCGGCTTGCCATGGATGACGCCAACTTAATTTTGGGATTGCTCTATGACCGTCGGGACTTTGTCTCGATGCATGAACTGGCATTGGAACTGAACTGTCCCGGTGACAGCGACCGTCTTCAGCGCGGACTGGACGAGCTGCGGCGCAGGGGGCACGAAATCGATCTCGAGCCGGCGCGCGGGGTGCGGCTTGCACCGCCGATCGGGCTCGACGCCTATCTGGTGGAGCGCGAGCTTAACACAAACCTCATCGGGCGCAGCGTCGTCTGTTTCGATGAGGTTGACTCGACAAACGATGTGGCGATGGCGTCTGTGGGTCAGGAGGGGACCGGCGGGCTGGTGATTACCGCCAACTCGCAGCGGGCCGGGCGGGGCAGACAGGGCAGCCGATGGATATGCCCGCCGGGCGACGGACTGCTGTTTTCCGTGCTGCTGACCGACGGTGCTGAACTGCTCGACCACGAACCGACCACTATCGCCGCCGGTCTGGCGGTGGCGGAGGGGATCGAAGAATCGTGCTCGATCCAGTGCGAGTTGAAGTGGCCTAACGATGTTTGCATTCGCGGCGGAAAGGTTGCCGGTGTGCTCATCGAGAGTCGCCCGCACGGAACTACAAGGGCGACGGCCATTGGAATCGGCGTTAACGTCACCGCCAGCCCGCCGCGCGAGTCGATCGGAAGGCCCGCTACGCACCTGTCGGAGCATTCGGAGTCTGCGGGGCGAGTGGGCCTGCTCAGGAGCATTCTCCGGCGGCTGGACTACTGGCGGGGGGAGATCATGGCCAGACGCTACGACGCCTTGCACGACGAGTGGCTGCGGCGGTGCGGGATGCTGCACCAGCGCGTGCGGATACTTAGCGCCGGGGTCGAGCAGGTCGGAAGGGTGGTAGATATCAGCCCGCTCGAAGGCCTGGTCCTCGCCCGCGACGATGGCGTCCACGTTCACCTCCACGCAGCAGTCTCGACCGTACTGGAATCTACGGCCAGTGATCACTGAATACTGCTCACTGGCCGTCGATTACGCCCGTGATCGCATCGCAGACTTTGGGCGCGAGAACTTTGAAATCGAACTCTTCGCACGCCCGCTCCCTGCCGGCCTGGCCCTGGGTTGCTCTCATTTCGGGGTCAGATATCAGTTGGGCGATGGAGTCCACCCAGTGGCGATCGTCGTAGGCATGGAACCCGCTCTCGTAATCCATCACGTATTCGGCGTTGGCGCCGATGGCGCTGGTGACGACGGGCAGTCCGGTGGCCATGTATTGCAGGACTTTGAAGGCGCACTTTCCGCGAGCGAACGGTGTGTCGGGCAGGGGGGCGATACCGATATCGCACTCGTTGAGCATGCGTGCCTCGTCGTCGCGGCTCCAGGGGAGGTTCTCGACGGGAAGTGTCTCGAGGACCAATTCATCATCGGCGATGACGCGCAGGATAACGTCGGGCAGTTCCCAACCGATCGAATCGAGCATCTCGGTGAACGTGCGGAGCTGTTTAAGCGTACTCTTGCTGCCGATCCAGACCATTCGGATCTGTTCGCCATGGGACTCGGTGTACTGATCGGTATCGGGGCTCGGTTCGTGGTCGGTGTCGGGCTCGTGGTCGGTATCAGGACCGTAGTCGGTATCGTGGTCGTAGTCGGTGTCGAGTGTGAGTTTGTGTACTTTCGGGAGGTACCTGGAAGTGTCCAGCCCGGTCGGAATCACCGTGACCTCTTGTGCGCCGTATTCCCGCGCGAGGTCCGCGAGCACCTCGTTGCCTGCGATCACGAGGTTCGCCGAGCCGATCGTTCTGCGGAAACGCTTGAGGCGCAGCGGGTGGGGGTCCTCCGACTCGGAACCGGATCGGAAAACGATCGCGTCATCGAATTCGTAGATAACTTTCTTGGCATTGCGGCGGAGGCGGAAGGCGTCCATCGCCGTCAGCGTTTTCTTGTGTAGCCATACCCCCATGTAGTTACGCGTGGAACGCAACTGGGCCCGGCGCCCCCATCCTTTTTCGAGTTCCTGGACCTCGCAATCGATCCCGCGTTCGGCCAGCGGTTCGATGTACGGTTGTATGCGCTGGCGGAACGAGGGGTTGTCGATCTTTCGAGTTATTATCAGCAGGCGTTGTGATGCAGACACGCGATATCCTTTCTTGCATTTTTTACATCGTGATCCGGTTGCGGTTGAGTATTGTAGCGAAAGTCACCCCGGTGTGAAATCTCAATCGTCCGATGCCGGTAAAGAAAGCTCACCGGCGATTTGACGGACGGTTTGCGGACCGATGCCCGGGACTTTCGCCAAGTCTTCGGGCGTCTCAAAGGCGCCGGGGCCGTGTGATTGGCGGTATTCGATAATTGCTTTGGCCCGAGTCAGACCGATTCCCGGTATGCTCAGTATGGACTCGAGCGAAGCGGTGTTGGGATCGATCCGCACGCATTGAGGACTGCTGTCGGGGACTTTCGCCACGTCGTCGGGCGTCTGCAAGGCGCTGGGAGCAGGAGAGTATCGCTCTTGGGGAATTACTTGGGTCCCGGCAAGACGTACTGCGAGCATGCTCTCGATGGGTGTGGGCGGGGCGGTGACCGGATCGATCCGCACGCATGGCAAGTCCTCCCGGAAAGGATGCGTCTGCCTCGCCAGTTCCGCGAGTTTCGTGGCGATGGTCCTTGGCTTACCGAAGGACCCGCCGGTCACGTTGAATTCGAGTTCGTCCAGTTCCCCGATTCCGGCTACTGTGGTGAAGTAGAGGGAATTCACATCAACACTGGAATCTTCACTTTTAAAGATGTGCGAGCAGATGTTAATCCCCTGGGGCATGGTAGTGGTCCGCTCCGAGGAGAGGCTGACTTCTGCGCCGCATTTCCGAAGAAATTCTGTAACCTTCTCGGTGAGTTTCGCGCAAGGAAGGTCGCTGGAGAGTATGATTCTCTTGTTCCGAAGGATGGTTCCGGATGCAAGGAGGGGCTTGTATCGCTGCCTGCCTCGGTCGGGTGAAAATCTAATGAGCACAAGGCCTGCCATGAAAAGCAGCGGGACGAGGAAAGGCCCTCGGGTAAAAAGCGAGGGCGAATCCGAATAGACCAGAAGGAAGGAGCCCGACACGCAGATGATGACAGCGACTGCGATTCTCGCTCCCGGGGATTTACGCATTCCGGGTGAAACAAGAAGAATCAGACAAAGAACAAACGATTCGGCCAGCAGAGCCAAGAACGTCCACCAGGTGGGCGGATGGGCAAGCATTACTCGAAAGTCGCTCAGTTCGCCTTTGCCCAGTAATCCTGCTTTGTATTCCGGGCCATCCATGGGTTGGCAGTAGCTCTTTGCCAATTTCAGAATCTCGGCCTTATCGGCGTCGGGCCTGGCGCTCCAGAGCAATGCGGCCAGACCGCTGAACTTCGCCGAGGCCTGGGATGTACCGGCCTTGATAATAACGGAGTTCACAACGACCGTTCTTGTACCATCATCAACGAGCTTCCTCTTGAAAACCTTCCTCTTTTTCACCGGTACGCAGAATGCGACGTGGCGACCGCAGTTGGAGTAGGACGCTCTGGCGCCGTTCTCGGAGGCGGCTATGGCGGTAACCCCGTGCAGTGCCGCCGGATACAAAGGCAGGATACCGCCATCATTGCCCGCCGCGGCGACCACCAGGATGTTATCGTATTCCAGAAGCTCATGAATTGCCCTCTCAAATCTGGACGTTCCTTTTGAGCCCATGCTGATGTTGAGGACGAACTTCTGTCCCCTGTTTTTGGCCGCATGCGCCGTTGCCTTGAGAAGGGCCCGAATGTAATTCAGTTTTGACTCGTCTGTTTGGAATTCGATTATTTCGCACTTTCCCCGATTCCATGTCTGGGCGATCGCTTTCATGGATGTACCGTGGCTCTCGGCGCTGCTGAAATTGTCGATGATGAGTATTTTGACGCGCTCGGATTTCCAGGAGAAGTTCATGCAGATAACGATCGCAAGAAAGACCGCGGAGATCTGCAGCATCATCTTGAAGCTTCGCATTCCTGAATCCTTCCAACCCGACATCGTTCACTTGAACGTCTACCCATTCTGACAACATCCCTCATAGATTATTCTATCCTCCTGGAGGCCCCTGACAAGGGCGTTTCGAATGGATTTCAGGGATTTGGTGTCAGGGCGTCGTCAGGGGGATGCTCCCGACCACGATGTGCGAGGTATTTGAGGGTGTGAGGGACAGATGAGTCAGTGGCTACAATTGAGAATCACTGCCACGAGAGCATCGTCAGGCACATGCGTATCTTCTCTTCCGCCGAGGTGAGATGTTTGAGATGCTCCGGGTCGCTAACCGCGCAGGACTCACCCAGCGCGTGCATCTTGGCGGCAAGGCGGATTGTCTCCACGATCGCCAGGCGCCGCCGGGTATCGCCGACAGGTCGCCTGGACAGGACATCGAGAACTTTTGGAGTATAGGTCCTGGCGTATTTCTCGAGAACGTGGTGGGTTTGCTTCAGGCGGCTGAGCCATACCGCGCGGTGAAGCTCACGGGGTACGACATCGTTTCCGACCCATCCGGTACCCTCGCAGAATTCGCACGGGGCCAGCCCGGTGGAGTTGCATCGCAGGCATCCGGTCTGGGTGTCGGTATCCTCCTCGCTACAGTTTTCGCAGGCGACCGATCCATCTGTACACATGAAACATCGTTCGTGCGAATACGCCGACACGACCAGCGCAATGGTCGATTGGCCCAGAACTTTATCCGCCAGCGGGAGAACCTCCTGGATTTTCATACCGTTGATGGAGGACTTCAACGTTTGATATGCTGTGCAGATATTCTCGATGCGGCGCGTTCGAGCCGCGACTGCAAAGGTCTCGATGGCCCTGGCGATTGGCGCGGGGACTTGTTCGAGTTTCCCGAGATTGTCGGATGCCGGTCCAGATTGTTCGTCAGACGATGAAGACACAATTATAACCTTTTTACCGCAGAACGGTAGTATCAGGGCTGCATACCGAAAACGTAATGCCCGCGGGGGACCGTCGTGTCGGGGGCCTGCATCCGGCTGGTATAAGGTATCAATGAGTGCGGTAAGCTCCTGTCGGAACCGTAGCTTGCAGGCCCGCCTACATATATTATATCGTATGTCCAGTGCTATGGGATAAGAAAATGAGTGGGGAATTTTATAATACCCAGAACCTTCGAGCAGATTGTGCGTCTAAAGGTTAACTCTCAAGTGCCTTGTGTGCGAAGGTCTGATGCGATAGAGTAGTGGTGTTGGTTGCCACAGACCGCAGACCGCAGGGCGGGGGGTGTGGCGAGAAAGCCTCCAAGATTGAGCATGACAGCAAAGCGCATATCCATTCAGTACCGGCTCATCGGTGCGGTGGTCATAGTTGTGACCATTGCGGTGGGTCTGCGTGTCTCTGAGGCCCAGAGGCTCATGGGCAGGACTATCTCCAGGCCGGTTTCCACGAGCGGTAAGCCCCCTGCGCTGGTCAACGCCGACGACGAACTGGCCAGTTACCTCGTCGGCGCCCGCAAGAGTATAAAAGACGGTAATTACGATCGGGCGATAGAAGTTCTCCAGGCGCTGATCGACAAGGCCGACAGCGGTTTTGTTGCCGACGCCGATGGTAAGCAGTATGTGGCGTTGTGGCAGAGGGCTAACGAGACGCTGGCGGGGATGGGGCCCGAGGGCCTGGAACTCTACAGGCGATTGTACGATCCGCAGGCCGAGAAACTCTTCCAGCAGGCGGCATCCACGCAGGATAGTTCCGCCCTCAGGCGGTTGACGCAGCAGTTTCTGCATACGGCGTACGGTTACAAGGCACTGCGCCGGCTTGGCGATATCCACTTCGACCGCGGGCACTTTGCTCGGGCCGCGATGTACTGGCGCCGGGCGCTGAGGCTAAAGGTCGCCTCCAACCAGCGGGCGTTAATGCTGGCGAAAATCGCTTCCGCACTGCATCTCGCCGGTGACGCCGCCGGTAGCAAGTCCGCCGGCGACGAGTTGCGCAAGGCCCATCGGGGCGCCACGGGCGTCATGAGCGGAAAGAAGCAGGACCTCGCGGCGTTCGTCGAGAAGATCAGAAAGATACCCATCCCCGACATCGCCTCCAGGCGACATCAGGCGGGCAAGGAATGGAGGGGCCTGGGCGCCTTCCCCGACGGTATGGCCGTCATGGGCGATTGCGACGTTGTTCTCACCCCGAGCTGGCGCCTGCCCGGCGACGTTCCCATAGGGCCCGTCGACATCCGCGGCAAGATGATCGCGATGCAGTCGCTGCTGACCAACTACAGCGGCGGTAGCTATACGATGATTCCCAAGCCCCGCAAAGGTCACGTATACGTTAATTACGTCAGGCGGGGAATGGGCACTTCGACCACCGGGTTTTTCATGCCTTCGGGTATCCAACCGGTGGTGGTCGGAAACCTCGTTCTCTGCCGCCTAGATGACGGTGTCGCCGCCTACAACATCGATACCGGCGCCGACAAAACGGGCAAGCCTGTCTGGTCGACGCGGTTTTCTCCGATCTATCGAAAGGGATCCACCTCCGGAGTGATGTACTACAGCGGTACGATGCAGAAAGTTTCGGACAACGGGCGATATGCGATGACGGTTGACGGGGATCGCGTGTACCTGCTGGCGAATTTCGTGCCCAAAAAATGGTCCCGTTCTTCACGCGTCGTCAGCGGGGGCAATCAGCGCGACAATACCTCCGTTCTTCAGGCGCTGTCGATAAGCCGCAGCGGGCGGTTGATGTGGCAGAGCGACGACAGCTCGGTCAACAGCGACGAGGCGCTTCTGGGCGGTAAGTTCATATCGGTTCCCACTGTCTGTAACGGGCGGTTGTACAGCCTGGTGGCGTTTCGGACGACGTATTATCTAGTCTGCCTTGCCGCAGATACCGGCAAGCTGATCTGGCGAGCGTCGATATCGCAGGTACCGGCGATGACCCAGAGCTACCAGAGATACAATCAGCATCTGCTGGTCAGGGGCAGCCCGGTTGCGGTGGCCGAAGGTATGGCGTTTGTGGCCACTAACGCCGGCGTCGTCGCCGCGTTCGAGGCGGAGTCAGGTGCCGCGGTATGGGCATACCAGTACGACAGCAAAATCAATAAGGCGATGAGCCGCTACGGTTCAAGGATCCAACTGACCGGTCAACCGTCGGTAAACCCGATCATCGTGACGCGAGGCAAAGTAATCGCCCTTCCGATTGACAGCGAGAAGGTGCTCATGCTCTCGTCGATTGACGGAAAGCCGACCGGCGCGAGCCCGGACCGCCAGGGACATTGCGATTTCAGTGCTATAGACGCAGACCGCGTCTTGCTCAGCGGACCGGGTCTGATCGTGTTGTCCACCGCGACTGGTAAGGAACTTCACAGGATATCGGACGCCGGGATTGTGGGACGCCCCGCGGTTTCCGCCGACAGCGTACTCGCCAGCGGACAAGGGCAACTGGTCCGCATGAATCTGAAGGACTACTCGCGGTCGACGCGCGTCTTCACCAACAGCGATTGCCTGCTCGGTAATCTGGTCTGTGTCGACGGGAAGCTCATCGCCGCCAACAGCGCAGGGGTTTGCGTGTACCTGAGCTACAAGGATTCCATCGCCTCACTGACCAAACGTATCGAACGCCAGGAGGGCTTTGCCAAACTCAACCTGACTTTCGATCGGGGGCAGTTGTCGTTTAACTCGCGGGAGTTTGCCGGCGCGCTGGCGGATTTCAAGACCACGCTCGCCGGCGCTCGCAAGGGCGGTTATACCGCCGTTGACATGCAGGTGAAGCACTGGTTGTATCGAACGCACGTGGCGATAGGCAACGCCGCCAAAACCGCCGATAAGATGCAGCAGCATTTCGAGGATGCTCAGGCTGTGGCCCGAACGCTTGGCGGCGATAGCGGCGCCCAGTACATCCTTCGATGCACGATGCGGCTGGCGAAGGTAATGGAACAGCGGGCGATCGAGTACCAGGCGGCGGCTGCTGTAAAACTGACCGCCGGGGACAAGACCGCCGCGATCAAGCTCGAGGGCAAGCGCCACGCGATCCTGGAAGAAGCGGTGAAACTGGCCAGGAAGATCGCCGAGACCTACGCCGAGAAACGCGTTCCCGACATCCGGGTTGGCGCCGAGGCCGACAATCGCGTGCGGGATACCGAAGATACTCCGCTGATGCTCGCCGGGGTGTGGGCCCAGCAGAAGTTCATTCCCAGGATCATCCGCACCCACGGGCGAAAGTGCTATTCGGCCTTCGACGGAAAGGCGGGCGAAATGCTGCAGCGGGCAATCGCCGACAACGACAGCGACGCCATGCTGGAAGTGTCGAAACGCTGGCCTAACAGTCTCTGGGCCGCACAGGCAATGTACGAGGCGGGCACGAGCCTCTACGCCAAGACTCGCGACGGCGGTGACGCCGAGGACTATCCTGCGATGTCGCAGGCGGCATGGCGGATGGCGGTAGCTGCCAAGATGACCGACGATCCAATGCTGGCAGTTGCATCGTTGGCGGGCAGGGCGACGATATACCACCGCATGGGCATGACCAACTGCGCGCGGAGCATCTGCCGCGACATGAGAAAACTCTGCCGGGCGAAAGGGATCACCCTCAGCGAGACGATCGAATTCGCCGGTAAGGAAAACCGCGTCATCGAGTTTCTCCGGAAGTTCGAAGGCGACAAGCCCCTTCCGCTCGATGCGGTCGGATCGTCCGAGTCGCTCGTTGCGCCCCTTACCGAGGCGTTTGGTATCAAGGGCACCGACATTTTCATCGTTCGCGATCAGGAGTATCAACCGATTCGCCAGGGCGGTAACGTATTGTTGCTGAACGCCGGTAAGGCCGTCTGGTTTAACACCGCGGCGAAATCCGCCGAAGACGCGATTCTCTGGCAGAGCGGCGCGCCGGTGGTGGCGATGGATCAGATACGTAACTACATGACGGCGCCGGGCTATGGGATTATCGCCGGTTTCAGCGCCGATGCGAAGACCGTGGCGCTGGCCGACAGGGGAAGTGGTACGGCTACCGGTTTTGATATTGCCACGGGCAAAGTCAGATGGCGTGGTACTTTTGCCCAGTGGGGAATAACGTCTGTGAGCTACATGGCCGGCGGTGACGGCGTCCTGGTGATTACCGACAGCGGTGGAAAGGTCGCATGCGTTTCTCTGACCGATGGTAAGATCCGCTGGATGAATAAGCTTGTCGGAGGGAGCAGGGCGCCTGTCGGTCCGGCGCGGATTGCTCGCGGCGTGGTCATGATCAAGAGCAACAGCTACAAGATGCTCACCTGTTTCGACAGCGCGGGTGGACGCGTCCTGTGGAAATGGGCGGGCAATTCATCCGCCGAAGGGCGAACGACCGACGAAGGGCTCATTCTTGCCCTGGTCGACGGGGTGGTATCCCTGCACGATCCGGCCCGGATGAGCCATCCGCTGTGGGTCAGTAAATACGATTCGTCTGCCAAACCGATCTTGTTGACTGCCTCCGGAGGGCAGTTGTTCATCTCAGAAGGCATCTACAGCCCCTGGATAGAAGTAGTGTCGATGAGCAGCGGTAACCGGTTGGCGCGCGTCAAGATCGAAAGCTTCAACGGCGCCAAGACATCCATTACCGGTGCCGTTGCACGATCGGGAGATCTGTACGTGACGTTCGGGGGCATAGTCTCCGGCGATCGCAACAGGCGCTTCGGAAGGCAGACAATGATACGCGGTCTGGGTATCCAGAAAATCGATCTTGGCGACGGGCGGGTCGTCTGGCGCAACGAATTGGGTGCGGCGAATTACTACTTCAACACTCTTCCGCTTATCGTTACCGGACGGACGGTTGTGGCCGCCCCCAAGGACACACAGCAGACGATACCCCGAAAGATTTTTCTGATTGGCGCCGAAAAGGGCCTGAACCTCCAGAGTATTGAAGTATACAAGGGCCTGACCGGGATCATGAAGCAGGGAGACCGGGTGAGGCTCGGCGCACTGTTCCAACCGGTGTTGATAAAGGGGCGCCTTTTGGTCGAGACTTTTGGCGGATTGGGAGTCTATAAACAGAAGTGATACGGCGCCGGTTGTTCTGGTGCGGTATGAAAACAGCCTGCGGATACCGGAGGCAAGAGAAAATGAATCGTAACAATCGTGATATAACCGGTCCCAGGAGCCTGTGCCTGTTGCTCGTGCTTGCTGTGGGCGTTCTAACCGTTCTGCCCGGAGCCCGAAAGGCCCAAGCCGCCCCCCCCAGTCCCGTTCTGCCTGAACTCGTCAATCGCAAGATACTGGCGTCCGTCGATCGCGGGCTGAGATATCTCGTTGACACCCAGCGGCGCGACGGGAGTTGGTTGAACCAGGGTGGGTATGGGATGTATCCGGCGGTGATGACGGGCCTGTCGGGTCTGGCGTTGATGGCCGGCGGATCCACGCCCGAAACCGGACCGTATTCCAAGAATGTCTCTAAGGCGATGAACTACCTGCTGCGTGTGGCTGCGACTCATACAGACGGGCTTGTGGCCGGTCCAGGCGCCGAGTATCGCAGTATGTACGGGCATGGTTTTGCGATGCTGTTCCTGGCCCAGTGCTACGGGATGGAACTCAATACAGCCACCGAGGCGAAACTCCGCAAGGTGCTGGACGGCGGTGTGCAGCTCATCGTCAAGAGCCAGTCGAAGAAGACGTCGCGGTTCGGCAAGCCGTGCGGCGGTTGGTATTACACCCCGGGCAGCAGCAGCGACGAAGGATCGGTCACCGTCACTCAGCTCCAGGCGTTGCGGGCCTGCCGCAACGTTGGTATCAAAGTGCCCAAAGACTGCATCGACAAGGCCGTCGAGTATCTCCGTCACTGCCAGATGTCTGACGGGGGTATCTGTTATTCCGCTTCGAGCCGCGGTTCGTCCCGCCCGCCGATTTCGGCGGCCGCGATTGCATGCTTCTACGCCGCCGGTATCTACGACCGAAGCACCGGAGGGAAGGGTACTGAAGCCGAGATGGTCGAGAAGCTCGTGGCGTACGTCGATCGGACCGCGGGGACCGGTTCAAGCGGTGGTGGACACTGGTTCTACACGCAGTTTTACCTCTCTCAGGTCAAATACCAACAGGGCAAGAAGCCCTGGAAGGGTTATTACCCGGTAATAAGCCAGAGACTCACAGGGATGCAGAATCCCGATGGTAGTTGGAACGGTGACAGTGTCGGAACGACATATGGCACGGCGATCGCCACGATGATCCTCCAATTGCCCTTTGGATACCTGCCTATCGTTCAGAGATAACCCCCGGCGCCGCTCCTGGCGGCCCGCCGGCGACCAGAAACAAAAGAACAGGAGAATACGGTGACTGACAATCCAAACGCGACTGCAAGTGAACTTACCTCAAACGACATACAGGCCGCCGAAAAACTCACGCAGGCCTACCAGACCATCCGCAATGAAATGGGCAAGGCCATTGTCGGGCAGGCCCAGGTACTCGAAGAACTGCTGATGTGCATATTCGCCCGCGGACACGCTATCCTCGAAGGCGTCCCGGGTCTGGCCAAAACGCTGATGGTCTCGTCGCTGGCCGATTGCCTCGATCTCGACTTCGCGCGGATACAGTTCACACCGGACCTGATGCCTTCGGACATTACCGGTACTGAAGTGATCCAGGAAGACAAGGTTACCGGGCAGAGAGAGTTCAAGTTCCTCCAGGGCCCGATCTTCGCGAACATCATCCTGGCCGACGAGATCAACCGTACTCCTCCGAAAACCCAGGCCGCACTGCTCGAGGCGATGCAGGAAAGGCAGGTCTCCATTGGCGGGAATCAGATGCCGATGAAGGATCCGTTTTTCGTGCTGGCCACGCAGAATCCTATCGAGCAGGAAGGTACCTACCCGCTGCCCGAAGCCCAGCAGGACCGCTTCATGTTTAAGATCTTCGTGGACTATCCCAACTGGGACGAGGAGTTCGACATTGTCCGCCTCACTACCGCCGTGCAGCAGACGGAACTGTCGAGTATCATCAACGGTGAAGAAATTGTCTCACTGCAGGAGATTATTCGACGTGTCCCGGTGGCCGATCACGTTATCCGTTACGCGATGCGACTGGTCCGTGCAACACGAATACCCTCCGACGACGTGCCGCAAATCGTCAAAGACTACGTGTCCTGGGGCGCCGGACCGCGTGCGTGTCAGTACCTCGTTCTCGGCGGAAAGGTGCGGGCGGTTCTGTACGGGCGCTACCACGTTTCTACTGAAGACATCCAGGCGGTGGCCAAGCCCGTATTGCGACACCGGCTCGTAACGAACTTCAACGCCGATGCAGAGGGCTTCGATGCCGACAAGATCATCGCTCGTCTGCTGGAAATCGTGCCCGCGAAGGATTCAATCATTGCATCAAACCCTGCCACTACCAAGGCCGTAGGCACAGCGGCCCCTACGACTGTTCTCGTCGATACCGACATAGTCGAACCCGACACCGTCGAACTCGAAATAGTCGACGACGAAACGGTATAGCGGTCCCTTGACCCCAGGACGGACAGATCGCCCCTGGCGACAGCAAAAAGATGAGCAATGAACTTACAGACTATCTCGACCCGAAAGTGCTCGCCAAGATCACGCGTCTTGACCTCCAGGCCCGTCTGGTTGTCGAGGGGTTTGTCTCGGGAATGCACCGCAGCCCGTTCCACGGATTCT
>CAZSLS010000152.1:0-16648 GCA_964607575.1 uncultured Planctomycetaceae bacterium
TAAGCGAAATGTCGCTGCTGCAGGCAATTGCGCAATCCGGCGGATATCGTCCCGGACGAGCGGAACTCAGCATGGTCGCGCTGATGCGGCGCAGGCATCTGGCGAAACCGGAAATCGCCCTCGTCAATGTGTTCCAACTCCTCGAGAACCGGGAGAAGGCTTGCGGGAAGCCCGTCGTCGCAGACTCGTCGAAATACAGGTATGACATCTGGTTGGAAGACGGGGACGTGATCTACGTGCCAACTTCCGAAATAGCCAAACGCGCCGATTACATCGATCTGGTCTGGACGCGCGGTATACGTGCAGTGACCGATCATTCGATGACCTATAGCGCCGCTGACGCGGTGGACTGGCTTGGCCCGAATCCATAGGTTTTCGTACGGGCTCGCCTTCGAGAGGTATAACATGGCTGCAAGATCTGAACGAACTTTACGTGAACTGGTCCGGGTAATCGCCGGGCGATTCGTGGGCATGGTTATCATCTTCGTGCTGGTAGTGGCTGCCGCCGGCGTGGCGACATGGCATGCGCCGAAGTGGTATGAGAGCGAAGTGCAACTGCTGGCCAAACCGAGCCAGATTGCAAATCCACTGGAGACGCCCGGGGCGATGAGAGACCAGGTAGTGCTGTACATCTCGACCCTGCGGTCTCTCATTTCCAGCGATCACGTACTGGGATCGGCCCTTATGAGGCTTGATGGAACCACCGGTATGTCCGCCGAAGCCGCGGCGCAGTTGAAATGGCCCGAAGGTGCGGAGATCAAGAAATTCGTCGCTGCAAATACCGAGCGAATTGGCGAACTGAGGGAAAGGCTCACGGTTGTGACCCCGGGCGGACCCGATGCCACCTTCACTCAGACCCTGAGAGTCCAGGTGACCTGGCCTGAAGAGCGGGAACAGGCGAAGAAACTCGAAAGAGAATCGCGCGAACTCGCCGCTGAGCGTGCGCTGCAGATCGCCAGGAACGTGGTCGACGCATACGAACTGAGATACGCGGAACTGGAGTTGAGACGTGCCACCGACGCGGCGAAGTTCCTGTCCGATAAGTCACTGGCGGCTGCCAAGCTCGATCTCGACGGTGCGGCGGCGGCCTACACCAAGTTCATTACCGACAAAGCCGGCGCCGACGTGCTGGACATGCAGCACATGTCCGGGCGCGGCGGCGGATTCGGTACCGGTAAGGCAAGCCTGGCGACCTCGTACGCCGAAGAGATGACCGCCATCGAGGAAACAATCGCCGGTCTCGAGTCGATCAAGAAGGCGCTCCAGGCCCAGGTGGACCAGGCGGACGATGACGCCATTGCGGTTCCCGATTCCATTATGGCATCCAACCCGTCAGTGAGGATGCTCGAAAAGCAAATCCTGACGCTCAAGTTACACATAAACTCTCTTACCCCCCGCTACACCGCTGACTACAAGGAACTGATAACGGCGAGGTCGGAACTGGCCGACGCCCGCAAAGAGTTCCGGATTGAACTCAAGAAGCAGTTGCTGCGGACCCAACAGAAACTCGACGCACATAGCGCCAGACGAGACAAGATCAACGCCAGCTTCACCGCCGACCGCGATCGCCTGCAGACCCTGGCGATCAGTACGGCTGAGTGGCAGGGCCTCAGGGCGGAGCAGGAAGCGGCTCAGCGCAGGTACGACAACGAGATGGACAGGGTTGTCAGCGCCGCCACCGCCAGGGATCTGTCCAATGCGACGATCATGCTGACTGTTCTGGGTGAACCGTCGCAGCCCGATGCGGGCAGACCGATCAAACCCATCATGCTGGTGAATTTGATTCTCGGAGTAATCGGCGGGTTCATACTGTCGCTGATTTATGCCTTCAGCGCCGACCACTTCGATCACAGCCTCAAGAGTGTCGATGATGCCGAGCGATATCTCGGTATTCCGGTGTTAGTATCAGTACCCAAACTCGGGCGAAGGATGATTCGCGCGAAGAGAGGTGTTTAGATGACCCAGACAACCGCTCAGGCAATACCGAACGGTCGACCGGCCAGAGCTGCTCTGAGCCCAAAGGCCCAGGATGTTTTCAGCAGCCTGTGGGCTACGCTGTTCTATTCCGGAAGGGTTTCCGGTAAGGCGGTGATGTTATGTTCCGCCATCCGCCAGGAGGGCACGAGTACAACCGCCTGCGCCCTGGCGCTTGCCGGCAGCATACCTTCGGGCGCCGAGCGAGTGGCGCTGGTGGACTTCAACCTCCGCACACCGCTGATACACAGGATACTCAAACTCAAACCCGGCCCGGGCGTATGTGAGATTATCACCGAGTCCCTCGATCCCGTCTCCGTTGCACAGAGGGTATCCGACGGGTTGGACGTCTACGTTGCCGGAAATGGAAAGAGTCGGAGCCTCAACGTCCTCAAGAATCCCAATGCCGGCGAGTTCTTCAAGACGCTCGCGGAAGAATACGATTACGTCATTGTCGACGCGGCGGCAGTGAATCACTATCCTGACGCCCAGATACTCACCGCTACGATCCCGGACGTTGTACTTGTCTCGCGTTCCGAAAAGACCCCGCGAGAGGCCATTGCCCAGGCAAAGAAACGCCTGGAGGCCGCGGGCGGTACGATTGCAGGCCTGGTGATGAACCTTCGAAAATACCCGATCCCGCGGTTCTTGTACAAGCGAGTTTAGCGTCGGTCGGCGGGTTGCTTATATACCGGCGACCGAGCGGGATGCCTGTCGCTCGAGTGTTCCGCGGACCGGTAGTTGAGTTGATCCGCGTGAGGCATGCATGGCGATATTGGCCCAGCAGAAAAACGATCCTCTGATGTTACTGGCGGCTCTGCTGCTGGTTGGCGGGGCGTTTGGCGTTGCGATCGCGTTTCCAGTTGCTCTTCCATGGGCTTTGGCGGCGATTCCCATTTTGGGGATAGTGGCATATTGGATCGTGCGGTGGGACGTGATGGTTCTCACCTGGTTGTGGGTCTTCTCGTACGGTTTTCTCGACTGGGACGAGTTGAAGATCAAAATACCGGGGTTCTTCACCATGAACCCGCCGCGCCTGATTTTCATCGGTGCGGCTGTGGCCTATTTGCTTTATCTCCTCCGGCGGGGAGTGGTGCGTTTCGATCGCAAGCTCTTCTGGATTCTTATGGCGTTGGTGCTGTACCTCGGTTGGAGCGCCAACTCTGCGGGGTGGACTTCGCAGGTCAGCGAGTTCAGTGCGGCGCCGTACTACAGATATCTCGGGGCGATCCTGCTTCCGTTCATCATGTTGTGGTTGGTGTACAATACCGTCCGCAGCGAAAACCAGGCGGTCTGGCCGTTCCTGCTGGCCAGCATCTTCGGTTGGTACGCGCTGTACATTGGTTACCTTCAGTTCGCCTATGGAGGTGGAATACACTGGGCCAATTCGCTGATCTGGCCTGAGTATATCGTCGCGGCGAACCTTCCGATTGACCTCGAGCGCGCCCGGGGACCGTTCCGTGGCGCGGGTATGCAGTCCACGTTCCTCGTGGCGCTGTTCTATATGAATATGTTCAGTATCCGCCGGATTCGCGGTCTGTATCGTGCGGCGATGGGTCTGCAGGTCGTGTTGATTCCGCCCGCGATTTTCTTCACCGGTATGCGAGCCGGTTACGTGGCGTTCTTGCTGTGCGGGGTGGTCTGGCTCCTATGGGGCAATCACCGCAGGGCGGGGAGATTGAAACTGGCGGTGGCGGGAATAATTGTCTATGTCGGCGTGCTGATGTTCTTGGGTAACCTGGCGGGCGTTGACCGCCGCACAGGCGGTGTAGCCCAGCAGGGCCCGATCCGCGCACGCGAGATCCTTGCGGCGCAGGCATGGGAGATTGTCCAAAGGCACCCGCTGACCGGTGTCGGATTCGGACATTTTATCGATTACCAGGTCCAGATGCCCCACGATCCGCAGTCGCTGGCCGGTCTGCGCCTTGTCATGGTCGTGCAGCACAACGTGTTTCTGACGATGGTTTCCGAGGCGGGTATTATCGGGCTTGTCGGGCTGGTGGCGGTGTTTCTGGCGGTATTCAGGGAGTCTGTGAGTCTGTATCGCAAGATCCCACCGACTGCGACGGGGTGGTTGTCGCGCGAGTTTGTCGTGGCGTTCTGGATAATAATGCTCAATTACGTTATCTGTGGTATGTTCCGGGATATGCTTTGGGAAATACCAAGTTGCGTGCTGTTGTGGTCGATGGCCGGTCTGGTGGTCGGATATAACCGCCTGCTCGAACCCCACCCGATCGATCTTACGCACGGGCAGGTCCGCCCCTGAGCCACCAGCGCCCGCAGGGAGATGCCATTTGTCCGTTGTAAGAAGACTCTACCGCGTCGGGACACTGGGTGAGTTGATGGGGATCCACGTCTCGGTGACTGTCCTGCAGCGCGGTCTGGGGCTCGTCAGGGTGCTGGTGCTGGCATGGATGTTGGCGCCCGAGCATATGTCGCTCTGGGGGCTCGGCGTAATGATCTTCACTGTTCTCGGACCGCTGATGACCCTGGGAACCGACACCGGGACCGAGCGCTACGTCTCGCTCTTCGAGACAAGGGGGCGACTGAAGCTGTTCTATCGCAAAATGCGATTCGGCGTGTTCTCTCTGGTGCTGCTGGTCGGCGCGGGGCTTCTGGTGAATGCGGAGTCCATAACTGCATTCGTGATTTCCGCGGGCAAGGGCGTATCCGGCGTGACGCGGGACCACCAGGTGCTGATATGCTGGTTGGCGCTGGTCAACGCGATGCTGTTGGCGCTGTACCTCAACGTGCTGTCATTCCTCAAGGGCATGCGAGTCTACAGGATCGTTTCGGTCGTCCACATTTTCTTCAGCGTCTTGTTTACAGTGTTGGCGGTGGGGGTGTTGTGGGTTTGGCCTACCGCTACCGCGGCGCTCGTGACCCATGCGGTCGCACTTGGCGTTTCGCTGGTGGCGGCATTGGGGTTTCTGCATTTCGGTATTGTCCTTTCCGGCGGGCGCAGAAGCCGTAGCGGCGACAGGCGAAAGAAACCACGCCCCGGACACATCGACCGGCGAGCCCCCCAGCCAGCGCAGAAACTCCCGAGGAATCTCTTTGGAAGGCTGGTGACCTTCGGTCTGATTTCCGTCCTGGGCACGGCGCTGTGGAGCGCAAATTCCTACATCAGCTTCTACATGCTCTACAGGAATCAGGAATTGAGCAAGAGCCAGGCTGGTGTGTTCTTTGTCTTCATGCGATTGGCGTATCCCGTCGTGCTGCTTGCCCAGGCTGCCTGGGCGGTGCTGTTCGTGCATGTGGCAAGGAGGTGGGAATCAGGCCAGCGCGACAAGGCGATGAGCGTCCTGGAGACGGCGTACAAGGGCATCGCGCTGGCGATAATGACGCTCGCCGTAATCGTATACGCAACGGCGCCTTACTGGGTGCTGATCCTGGGAAGCCAATACCATTGCGGTGCGGTCCTTGTCGGTCCGCTCATGATGAGTTTCCTGTCAGTGGCTTTCATGGCCCTGATGACGATGATCGCCCGCCTGCACGAGCGTCCCGCGGTAATCGCCGCCGCCGCAATGGTTTCCGGTGGCGCCAACGTTATTCTGGGATCTGTCTGGATCGGGCAACATGGCGTCACCGGCGCCGCATACGCCGCCGGCGTCGGGATGTTCATTGGTGTAGGACTGGTCTCGTGCGTCTACTTCCTCGCTGCACGCATCCGACTGCACTGGAGTACAATTACCGTTCTCCCGCTTCCGGCGATACTGCTCCTGCCTCCCTGGTTTGCACTGGGCGGATGGACGCTGGCGGTTACCGTAATGCTCACCACCCCGCTGATCTTCACGAAGGACCAGAAACGAACGCTGATCGAGGGTATCAAGACCATCGGAAGACTCACGCGGAGGGACGGCTCGTGACGACCGTTTCGGTGATCATCCCGACGCACAACCGTCCGGAATCACTGGCCCGGACAATTACCGCTCTGCTCGCCCAGAAGCGCCTTCCCGACGAAATAATCATCGTCAACGATTGGTCCGAGGAGATTCCCGCCTCACTGGGCCAATCGATAATCTCCAGCGGTGTCGCGTTTGAGTATTGCGAATTCCGCACGGACATGCCCTCGGCCAGCGCCTCGCGCAACCGCGGAATGGACCTCGCATCCGGGCAAATCCTGGTAATGATCGATGACGACGTGATCCCGGATCCGGACTGCCTGGGCGCCCTGGTCGCAATGTACGATCGCGCGCCGTGCGATACCGTCGCGGCGATAGGCGCCCGCCCCGTTCCGCCGCCGGCGAAGAATCGTTTTGGGCGGATGCTGTGGAACTTTCTGGCGGAGATACTCGGCGAGACACGCTGGGCGCCTCGCGCCTGTGCGGCGCGTTACGTCGCCCTGCCTCCGGGGCTTCGAGCCGAACTGACGCCCGCCAGGGCAATGTCGGGCTGCCTGATGTCCGTGCGCCGCGACGTCGCCGCGGAGTACCGATTCGACGACGAGTTCTTCTGCGGTTACGTCTTGGGTGAAGATCGCGACTTGGGGTTTCGCATCGCTCTGGAGCGCCCGGTGTTCCTGGCGGAGAACCTGACCGTGCTGCACGACCCGCACCCCGGCGGGCGTCCGGATAACTTCCGGATAGGCCGCATGCTCGTCTCGTCGACCCTGCACACCGCCCGTCGCTGCGGAGACAGTGGCGCCGGGACGTTTGTACTCTTGGGATACGAGTTTGCGGGCACGTTTCTGCTCCACGCCGTCTGGGGCCTGGCGAGGTGGCGGAAGAGTAATCTGCTCTATGCCGCCGGTGTCGCGGTCGAAGTTATCTCTCGGCTCACAAAGCGCCTCGCCGCGGCCGTGTGGGGATAACGCCCCAGTCTCTGCGCGTGATTGTTGCATTTTGCGGGCTCTTGGCTTATTGTTCCGGGTATGAAAAGGCTACTGCTGAGAACGGTTTGGGTGGCGATGGCGGTTGCGATTGTCGTCGTCAATGGCGGATGCGGAAGGAAGCATTTCTTCGTTGAAAGCGGCGGGGGGGTGTCCGGTCCAATTCCCACGGGCCAAAAGCTCACCCAGCCGCGAGACCTCGCGATGTTCTCGGGTCATACCGGGCGCAGACTCACATGGGATGACGTTCGCGGCGCGATGCAGTGGGCCGACGTGATTATCGTGGGAGAACAGCACAACGACGCCGTCGCCCACAAGGTTGAACTGGCGCTGGTCTCCGACGCCATCGCACTGAATTCGCCGACGGGAGTCTCGATGGAAATGCTCGAACGCAACGAGCAGCAGATCGTTGACGCCTACCTGGCTGGTAGGATATCGCGGAGCGAATTCGTCAACCAGACCGGATCGGCGAACTGGGGGGCAAAGGGCAAGTGGAACGATTGGTATCAACCGATTGTCGATGCGGCCCGGGACGCCGGCGCAAGGGTGATAGCCGCCAACTCTCCGCGAAAATACGTGAGAGAAGCCCGCGTCGAGGGGTATGGTGCGTTGTGGAAGCATCCTCCTGTCGAGAGGAAATGGTACTACATCCCCAGGCGGATCCTGACCGGGGCATATGCCCGGCGATTCAGGCAGATCATGAGCGGCCATTCGAAGCCCGCCCGTCCGCCCAAGCCCAAGCCCAAACCCAAGCCCAAGCCCAAGCCCACGACAAGACCCGCCACCAGACCGGCGAAATGTCCCGCGACAACCATGCCCGCGAAATGCCCCGTGGTGGTGACCAGGAAGTGCCCGGTGATGCGCCCCAGGATAGACCCCAATGCCTTCTTCCGGGCCCAACTGGTATGGGACGCCACGATGGCCGATTCGATCGCACAGGGACTCGACACCGGATTGTCGCGAGTGATCCATCTCGTCGGACAGTTCCATAGCGATTTCGATGGCGGGACCGTGGAGTATCTGCTCGATCGCAAACCGGACCTGAAGATACTCACCATCAGCCTCCAAAACGCTCTCACGAGGGAACTCCGGTCCGGTGACCATAAACGCGCCGACGTAGTTATCTACACCCGCGCCGAGCCTCCCAAGAAGAAGAAAAACGATTCCGACAAACCCGCCAATTGACCGTCAATCGGCGTTAAGTGCGCATTTACAACAGATTACAGGAAAGGTTGAACCATGAAAAAGATGATCGATCGCAGAAGTTTCCTGACCGGTTCGGTCGCCGCCGCAGCCGCGGTCACCTTGACCGGTTCGTCGGCTAGCGCCGAAGACAAGAAATCTCCCCAGGAGTACTACGAACTGAGGGCCTACCGTATCGCCAAGGCCGAAAAGCAGACGATCATTAAGGACTACTTCGCCAAGGCGTTGGTCCCCGCGCTGAACCGCCTGGGGATCGACCGCGTCGGCGTGTTCGAACTGTGCGAGGGCAATGACCTGACGCTGTGGACCCTCATTCCCTACAAAACGCTCGACCAGATGACCGCGTTGAACGGGAAGCTCGCCGCCGACACCGCCTACCAGACCGCCGCCAAAGATTTCCTGGTCGGATCGAAGCAGGATCCCATGTATACCCGCATCGAGAGTTGGTTGATGAAGGCCTTCGAATGCATTCCGGTCATTGAGCTGCCCGCCGAAACGAAAGCGGGCAAGGACCGCATCTTCGAGGTCCGCGTCTATGAAAGCCACAACGAAGACGCCGCCCGCCGCAAAGTCCACATGTTCAACAACGGTGAGACGCAGGTGATGCGCGACACGAAGCTGGCGCCGGTGTTCTTCGGCGAGACGCTCATCGGAGGCAACGTGCCGAACCTCACGTATATGCTCGCGGCCCCGAGCATGGAAGCCCACAAAGAGCACTGGAAGGCCTTCGGCGGTCACCCGGTATGGAAGAAGATGCGGGGCATGAAATTGTACAGGGGCACGGTCTCGAAAATATACAACTACTTCCTCAAACCGCTTAAGTGTTCGCAGATATAAATGCTGCGGGACCAACCGGCGGCGAGCTAGCAGGAGTCTCTCTTGCGCGTACTTGTCGTGATGTCGAAGTTCGTCGCGGGAGGCGCCGAGACTACGGCGTTGCGCCTGATCGACGCCTTGGGGGGAAGCGCCCACGAGTTCGTCGTCGTCGCAGTTAAAGGCGGCGGCGAACTGGCCGATCAATTGCGCCGCACCGGAGCGACGGTCTACGACGGACTGGCGCGGTTCAAACGCGATCCGTTTGGTCTGTGGCGCCTGGCGAGAATCATCAGGCGCCACCAGACCGACGCGGTGATATGCCTCACCGTCCCCCGCGATGCGCTCTTCTATGCGACACTCGCGCCGCTGCTCGCCTTCCGATGCATCCCGCGGATATGCTGGTGTCACTCTCGCCCCGACGGGCAATCGGGCAACTTTGTCCCGAGACTCAGGCGATATCAGAGGATGGGGCTGCTACACTCGGTAATCTGCATTACTCGCGGCCAGCGGCGGATGCTGGTCGAAGGCGGTCTTCTCCCGCGCCATCTGCCCGTAATCCACAATGGTCTGGACGTTGTACCGTTTGCCAACGCCAGACCGGTCGACCTCGGTGTGGACCCGGGCGTAAAGACAATCGTGCAGATCGCTAACGTTATGCCCGACAAGGATTTCGCAACGCTTCTTGCCGCGGCGGGGGTGCTGAAGCAGAGACGCGAGGATTTCCGTATTGTGCTTGTCGGGCGGGGTACCGATTCTCCTGAAATGGTCGCCGGGATCGCCGCAGCCGGCCTGACAGGTACGGTCATCGGCGCCGGACATCGCGACGATATCCCCGGCGTGCTGGCCGCGGCGGATCTGTTTGTGCTGTCGACTCACGGAGAAGTTTCCAGCATCGCGACGCTCGAAGCCTTCGCCGCCGGAGTCCCCGCGGTGGTCTCAGACATCCCGGCGTTCGATGAAATGCTGATCGACGGGCAAGAGGGGCTCCGCGCCGCTGAGGGCGACCCCGCCTCACTCGCCGGCGCGATCGACACGCTCCTGAACGATCCGTCATTGGCGGCGAAGCTGACCGCCAACGCCCGCCTGCGCCTCGGGCAGTACGAACTGTCAACAATGGTCCGACGCTTCGACCGCCTCCTGCGGGCGATGGATTAATCCGAGCCGCCTTTTACGTTGTTGAACATTTTGGGCGCTTTGGTTCCGGGCGGATAGTACCAGAGCGATTCGAAGTACCTCTTGTCGACCTCGTATGTGTCTATCGAGTCCTTTTCCCTGTCGTACGAGTTGGGCAGGGCGCCGTATCTCTTCATCTCGCGAATGTAGCCTGGGCGGGGTTTGAAGCCCGGCATGTCGAATCGCTTGATCGTGGCGAGATTCTTATTGCCCGCGGTGATCAGCGCCAATATCGCCTTGTAGTCCGGGTCGCTGGTGCTCTTGAATACCTTCTCGCATTGCGGGAGAGCTTTACCGTCTGTGGTCTTCTTCGCCGCTTCGCTGCCGCCGGCCGCTTCTGACAGCGGCGCCATGAGCAGCAGCGATCCGGCGGGATTGGTGAAATCGAAGAGGCGGTGGCGGCTGTACTGGAGACGCGAATCTTTGTTGTTAAACCGCCAGAACGACATTCCCAACTCGTCGCCGATGCTTCCGGGGAGCCTTTTGGCGCCTTTGTGGCACGAGGCGCATTTCCGTTTGATCGCCGCCTGATATGGCTTGAGTTCCGCCCATCCGCGGTCGGTGTTCACCTGGCGGTTCTGCTGGTATCCGGCGATCGCCCCGCATCCGAGCGCCGCGTAGGTGCCCGGATAAGGCGCCCCGGCTTCGATCCAGTAGCGGATCGTGTCCTGCTCGGTCTGGGAGAGCTTGACCTTGTTGTGATCTCCGCTGAGTTTCTTCATGATCGGGCTCGAGCCGGAACCGACGGTCCGCGGCGCGCGATTTCCGACGGCGATATTCCGTCCGTCGGTAAACTGTTTCTTCCAGGTGAGCGTGAAGTAGCTGTTGGAGAAGATCGGACCTCGCCCGCCGGTCAGGATTACGCCGTTATTGTACTTCTTGGTGTTGTGGCATTTGATGCAGTGTTTGTCGAGTATTGGCTGGATGTCGCGTGGGAAGTCGAATATGTCCCGTACGCCCTTGTTGGGAGTGATCGTGCTGGGCGGGCGTTTCATCGCGTGGGGGCGCCCGCCGACGGGCCTGTTGCCGGCGATCTTCTTGCGCTCTTCGTGGCAGCCGACGCAACTGGTCATCTCGCCGGGCATCACGCTTACGAAGCTGTGCATCCGCTTGACCGAGTTGTTTTGGGCATCCAGCGCCACGAAGAAGAACGCCCGTTTTGCCGGCAGGAGGAAGTTCGCCGATCCGTCTTCTTCGACCGGAACGGTCCCGAGCACGCGTTCCAGCGTGAACGTTCCGCCGTAGCTCATCGGGTCCATACCGCCGGTGAAGTTGATCGGTTTGGGCAGCGATTCGAGGATCAGCAGCTTCTTGATATCGCCTTTCTTGACACCCTTCATGTTCCGCCCGTTATAGACGTCCATGAGCATCAGTTGGCCCGTTGCCTTGGACGGATCTACCCGCGAGGGATGGATCCGTTCGCGTTTCCGTTTGACTATCGGGCGGGGCTCCTGCAGCATGGTGCGTCCGCCGAACCGGGCGCCGAGCGTGTACAGCGTGGTGGTCTTGCCTTTGGGGTTCATGAGTACCAGGCTCTTCCCGCGGGCGACGATGAACGTGTCAGCCGACACCGGATACGGGTCGCGATATCCGCCTCGGCTGATGTTCCGCATCGAGCCTCTGTCGTCGGGGCCGTTCTTATCGCTGACAATCGCCACCGCCCCGGCGTGCTCGTGCCCGCCGTGTCCGGGTGAATTGATCAGGAGTATCTCGCTCGTGCCCGGTATGGGCTTGGCGTCGATGAACACGGCGCTGGGATGCATGTTTCCGAAGAACACCATCTGCCCCGTCCCGTCGGGATTGGTTGTCCAGAGGTGATGGTAGTCGACCTGCGAGCGGTCCACGTACTCCCATCGCATGTAGAGGACCCGCCCGTCGGGCAGCGGCCAGGGAGTGTTGTCCTGCTCGACGTTAGCCGATATCTGGCGGACGTTCTTACCGTCGGCGTCGCAGTGGTGCAGCACCGCCACAGACGTCAACCAGCATTGCACCCATCGCTTCACGCGGCTCGAGACGAACATGATCTTCCCGTCGGGCAAGTACGTCGGTTCGATGTCGTCGTACAGGCCGTTGGTAAGCTGCTTGAGACCGCTGCCGTCTACATTTATCTCGTAGAGATGGAACTGGTCCATCCCCTTCTTACGCCACGAGAAGATGAGTTTTTTTGCGTCGTAATGAACCGCCGGGTCGCGGACCGTCCCTTCGGGATCTTCGATGAGCATGGTGATTTTGCCCGTGGCGACCTCGAGCTTGGCCAGGCGCCCCTGCTTGCGATAGAGCTTGCTCTTGGCGTTGTAGGAGTAGTAACCGAAGTTCGCGTACCAGTGTCCGTCAGCTCCGCCTTCACGCGCGGCGAATACGATCTCTTTTACGCCTAGTTTGGTCAGCGCCGAGGCGTCCACCGGCGGGGCGGGCTTGGGCGCCGGCGTGGTCGTCTTGGCGATCTTGACACCGGCGATGCTGAACTCCCAGATCGACGCGAGATTGTGACTGCTGGCTTTTGTCGCCAGCATGCGAACGAATCGCCCCTTAGCCTTCAGCCCCTTGATCTTCTCGATACCGCCTTTACCCGCCGTCTGCCTGTGGATCACCTTGAACGCTTTACCGTCGTCCGAGGCGAGGATCTTGTATTGCGTCGCGTGGGCGGCTTCCCAGCGTATCGATATCTCGTCGATCGCGACCGATTTGCCCAGGTCGATCTGCAGCCACTCGCCGCCGCGACTCAGAGGTGTCCGCGAGGCCCATCGCGTGCGCGGGTTCCCGTCGAAGGCGTACCTCGCCGGATAGTTTCCCGCATGCACCGAAGAGGCGGTAACGACCATTTTCGGTCGCTTCGCTTTAGCGTCCGCGGCGGGCAAGCCCGAAAACGCAACTATCAGTACGGGAAACAACACCGCGATTATCGTCCTGTAAGGCATATCGATCTCCTGGTCTGTCCCCCCGAGGCATCTTATTGGGCAATTCCTATTATCTCACCGGCGCACGACTTCATCAAGCGATTTGCACGCCGGGCGTTAGCACAATATCAACAAACGCTTTTCCCCCGCCCGCATTGCAGAGAAAGACGCCGCATCTGGAGCCTTGCCACAAATCGGTTTGCGACACAGAGACTCAGAGGTTCAGAGAACGACAAAGTCTTTCTTTTGTTACGACAACAGAAACGGCAGAGAGAAACAGAGAACGGCAAAAAGCAGGGCAATCTTGTTTTGTCGTTCTCTGTTTCTCTCTGTCGTTTCTGGTTGGTGTCGTTAGCAAAGCCTTTGTCGTTGCCGTTCTCTGAGCCTCTGTGTCTCTGTGTGGAAATCAAAACCGCCCGATATCCGACACCGTTAGATGTAATTGCCCCGGTTCAATCCCAGGCATGCCTACTTTTATGATGTGAAATCGCTTATCTTATTTGCCATTAAACTCTGACGCTTTTTCCTTTACACCTTTGGGAATTTCATCGAGGACGAGTGAGTATGTCAATCACGCCGGGAGCATCCCCAAGGAACATAAGAAAACGCGTCGCACGATCCAGCGGGTTCACGCTGGTCGAACTACTGGTGGTAATGTTCGTCGCGGTTGGCGTACTGCTGGCCGTCGGGGCAGGGTGCTTTCGTATTGATTCAGGGCGAGGTCGGAAGATCCGCGAGACGCAGGTGGCCATCAACGTCATCGACAACGCCATTCGCATGTACCACTCAATGCACGGGAAATACCCTGACAAAGAATCAATGCCCTCACAGCTGATCGGCCTGATGTTCGAGACAGACGGTAAAGAAGTGGATGACTACCAGCCGGGACCGGGCTATCGACTCGAGCCGCGGGGCACTGTCTACGGGCCATGGAACGGAGTTGACAAACTGAAACGAACCGGCGATTACGATGGTAAGAATCGGGTATTCTTCCTGGACGGTTTTGGCCAACCCATCTGGTACTGCCCCTTCAACGATTCAGCCGACCCAGCAAAGGCGGGATATGTGGACGCCGAATTCGATAATATGGACGCCGAAGCCGGCGTCACCATCGCCGACATCGCAGCATACGCCACGGACGCTTCCGGTAAGTTCTACCGGCGAGACTACATCCTCATGTCACCCAGTGCCAACGGTAAATGGGGCCTGTTCAGCAATACCAAGAAAAAGAACATAACGCCCACAGACGACATTACTAACTTCATCATGGACTAGTAAGTATGTCAATCACGCCAGGGAGTTAATTGGCTTATCAGCAGCGGGCTCGTCGCAAGCGGAATAACTGGTTTTTCTCCTCACAACGCCTGTCCCGAAGAACATCTGGGTTCAACACCTCAACGGTCTTGCGCAGCGCCCGAGCTTCCGTGTGTAAACTTACTAAAGGATGCTAAGCCGCAAGCGGCAACAACAACGTTACAAGGACAGAGAGGCAAATAATGAATGTATCGTATATAACGCAGTCCGCCGGCGGGACCATCGCAGGGGCGTTTGTCTGACCACTGATTACTGATCACCGATTACTGCCGACCAGGGCTATCGAGTACGCCGTGAGTATGCGACTACCTGGGTCTTGGCTCCGTATTTCCCGTAGCCTTTCATCGTGTTGGGATTCTGCGACGAGATGATGAAACGGATTCGCTGCCTCCAATGGGGCTGGCGCCCGTCATCGAACCGGCTCAAGACCTGTCCCTCGTAGACCCATTGCGACACCCTCTGCACCCTGTAGGCCACATCGCCCTTACTGAATCCTTTTGCACGCGACCTCGCCGAAACGCTGAGTAGAATTCCGCTGTACCAGCCACGATTCGAGGTGAACCGTAGTGCCGCTATAGTGCCTTTCGAATTCCACCAGTCGCCAACGAGGCCCTGATTGCGCACCGGCTGGGCGACCGCCCGAGGCAGGCTGTTTCTCCAGTTGGGAGGCATCTCACCGCCACCGCCGGCGGACCCCGTGGGGGGCGTCTCACCGCCGCCGCCGGAATCAGGCGGCATGGGCGGCAGCTCTTCCGACCCCGGAGGGGGGGCGTCCCCCTGTATGATCCCACCGTGGCCGCGCAGGTAATGATCCTCAGGGACCCTGTTACCACAGCCACCGAGGACCGTAACAAACGCGATTAGCAGTGCGGCGATGCTCAGATACTTCATAAGACAGTGTCTCGTTCCCATGCCCTGACTCCTTACCTGGAATTTACCATATGTGTTCTTGCCCATGTCGAAGATCCGCCACGGCGGGAGCATCGCAAACCTTCGCGACGATTTTATCAGGAATTCGGGCATTGTCAATGTCTCATTACTAAATCGACGGCCCCTTAAAGCCTGACCCCGACTGCCCCGAAGAGCGAAGTAGGAAGGCGGGACAACCTGCCGCAGGTCCGCCCCCGGCGGGCTCAACATCTCACCTATCTCGCGAAGCGCCGGCCTGACTCCGACTACGCTCCGAATCTCCGCTTAACTATCCAGATGATTCAGGGTCTCGGGTGGCCAATATGATTGCGTCGATCAGCGGCTTGATATTCTTTAGCAGTGGTTTGTCTAGGTCCTCTTTGGTAATACACTTCACAAGTTCTCTGGCGCGGGCTGGCTTTGCGTCATTGTAGGACCACGAGGGTTTCCACTTCTTACCGTACGCAGCAGTCAGGCATTTCTCAAGCTTGTCGAATTTTCCGAAGCTAAGACCGTCAGGAGTTGTACCCGTAATCTCTCCATAAGCTGTTGCAATGCATTTGGCCGAAATGTAATTCTCTATCTCTCTTCCCCATGTGATCCAGTAGGCGAGACCATTCTGTCTGCATTCTCTTCGCACTCGCTGTTTAGTGGTGTTAATATTGGATTTCTCATTTTTATTGTCACTATCGATAACAACCATCGAATTCTGGTTGATCCTCAGCAACTCAATGAGTTCATCCGCTGTCTCTGCGGCGGTCCGACCCATAGAAAGATGTGATAGCAGACTCCCGCCATAGAACATAATTGAGTAGTCGATGCCTTCACGAAGATCAGGTTCAAGAAGTCCCAACCAATGGTTAATGTAGATCCGGTCACTTGGCCCCTCAACCCAAATCACACTGTTCGCTTGCAATATATCACTGGCCTTGATACCCAGATCAGATAGCACGGACAGCGCGTGTTCAGGCGTCTCGATGGTTCTACTGCGGGTGGCTTCATCTTGGAGCCAGAGGTGCGACACTTGCACCTCTTTTGAGGGGATCAAGAAGGCATTTGAGTGCGTGGTCAGCACATATTTGTTACTCGTCGACTCAATTAGAAAACTCAAGAATTCCTTCTGAAGGCGGGGGTGCAAATGAATCTCTGGTTCTTCGATGCAGAACAGAACGTTGTCCTGCGAGTAAACCGCTATGGCTAGAATGATAAGCTCATGCACACCTGTGCCATACGACTCAAGAGGGAGCCGTAATCCATCTCTCTCTACGATGATTTGGCTGTTGTCGTGCTGTACTTCGATGTTTACGGTTGGCATGTGTAGTAGCTTCCGCAGCAATTCCCGAATCTTCTGAAACCGAGCCATTAAGCGGTCCTTGCCAATTTGGGGATGCTGCCACGATGCAAGAGTAGCGACAATTCCTTGACCATCAAGACAGTACTTATCTCCATCCTTAATCTGCCGAAATTGTGGAATTATGTGAACGTATGGAATCTCGGTCTTCAAAGCCTCCCTTGCAAGACGCATGCTTAT
>CAZSLS010000153.1:0-16639 GCA_964607575.1 uncultured Planctomycetaceae bacterium
CGCAAGTCTTTATTGAACAAAATATTGGAGAATATTGAGCTTTTCTACAGAGCAGTTCTGACCCCTTTTATTTTTCCGGTCCTTTCCAGAATATCAGGAAAGGAGAGAACCGCTTCACAATCCGGCCAGGGAACACCTCACACGGGAAAGAGGTACCCCGATAGATCGGGACCAAGACGGAATTCCGGAGACATCAATACTAAACTATGGTGAATTCGCTAACTTACAGTCTTAATAACGCCTTAACAACCATACTCAACCCTGCAAGACTGTAATTATGTATTGTGAACTATAATCTGCCTCGGGGCAACTAGATCGCATTGTTCCTCTATAATACTGATTTTGTGCTTGATTATATCACCAATATGCTTTAATATCTGTGAACGTACCAGTTGGAGGCAGACAAAAACAAGAGCCTGTTTAGAGGATCGGCCGCGAGGCCGGAAAGTTTTTGCGATAAGGGATCGCTCATCTCTCGACGTATTGCTCAGTCGTATCGCTCGCGGTGTGCTTGCATACCGTGAGTGTGAAGGCGTGAGTTTGGCGCTGCGGCGCCGGGCTCGACCAGACTAGAGCCGTTGTGTCGTGCGGGGTGCATCGGGCATCGGGCATGGGGCAACTGATAATTCGGTGGCATGGTCCGTTATGTGGGCATGGGACATGATCCGCCGCAAAGAAGGGAGATGGAGCAATGGGATCGATTAGAGGGCGAGGGACGTATCATGTATGGAATCACGGCACGTTTTGCAAGGGCATAGTGTGGATGGTGGTAATTCTGCTCTCTTTCACGGCGATGCCGGCCGGGGCTACCGTGACCGAGGACACCGGTCCTCCCGGACCGGCGGTTCCCCCGGCTGGTGCGGGTGGGGGAGCGGGAACGAACCTGCAGTTCAATCTCACCTACGGTCCGGGCATTACCGCGCTACAAGGTTCAGACCCGGGATTGGCTGCGCAAGTCACAGGTGGATTTACAGCGGCGGGCAATCTTTGGTCGGCATGGTTCAACGATAATATCACGATTAACGTGTCCGTTGATTACACTGGACTGCCTGCGGGCACCATAAATTCGGCGAGCAACAACACCGAACAGGCGAACTTCGCAAACATCAAGCCCGCCCTTATTGGCGACGCTACCACCGCCAACGATAATACGGCGATTGCGAACCTCCAGCCGGGCAATTCACTGGACTTCATCATGAATGACACCGGCATTCCGGCGGCCCCGAGAATTCGTGACAACAACGGCTCGGCCAACAACTGGGCCCTTGACGTACCGCGGGGGAACCTCAAGGCCCTGGGCATTCGCGCGGCTAACGACCCGGCCGAAGACGGGGCGATTACCCTCTCCAGCGGGTCTTCGTGGGACTTCGACTCCTCCGACGGAATCGACGCCGGTAAGTTCGACTTCGTGGGCGTGGCCGCTCACGAGATAGGTCACATCATGGGCTTTGTCAGCGGTGTCAACATTGTCGACCTCGTCGGCGGCGCCGGCCCGTTTGCCCCGGTAAACCTCAACAACTTCCGCGTGTTCAGCGTTCTGGATCTCTACCGCTACTCCGATGATAGCCTGACCGCCGACGGGCAGCCTGCCAACGGCGCCGTTCTGGATCTGGCCTACGGCGACACGCCGTTCTTCTCCATCGATGCGGGAGCGACCAACCTGGGAACGTTCTCGACCGGTTCGTATAACGGTGACGGTCGGGAGTGCAGCCACTGGAAGCACAACGTCGGTCTGGGCATCCTGGATCCAACCGCCGCGCTTGGCGAGACTCTGGTCATTTCGGATCTGGACTTGCAGGCCCTTGACGTGATCGGTTACGACCTGATTCCCGAACCGGCGACGATGAGCTTGCTGGGTTTGGGCGCCTTGGCCCTCGTGCGACGTCGCAGGCGAGCGTAAACCGGCGATTCTTACCGAATTGAATGCAAGGGCGGTCCCTCCCGGACCGCCCTTGTTCATTGGGGGAAAGGGGGTCAGAACTGCTCTGTAGAAAAGCTCCACAGGCATGATGATCATTATATTGTGTGTGATCGCCAGAAGCATCAATTCTCTGCACTGCGACCAGTAGCTTCGCCCGTGCAGGGCGCTGCCCAGGTTACGTTTGATCATTGAGAACACCGTCTCGACTTGCCAACGTTGCCCGTAAAGTTCTTTGTCAACGAAAAACGGGTCAGAACTATTTTATCTTGTGTATTATCAAGGTGTTATGGGCATTTTGGGAGAGAACGCCGCCGCTTTACATAAGCAAGAAATGCCGCTAGCTACTTAGTACAGCGGCAGATACAATAGTTCTGACCCTTTTCCCCTTTCCTTTATGGCCTTGAAAGAATATCCCATTTCTTCGACTGGAATTCTGATTCAGTATCGCAACTTGCGAACCGGACTGCCGCACCCTGGGCAGCGTAATTTCCAGCATCCACGCCATTCCTCTTTACAGGAGTCACACACATACTTGTATAGGTGGTCTTTGGGCTCACTCATACCAACTACCTTCCTACAGGTATCAAAAACACTAAATAGACTTATGAGTATTCTGAGCATTCTGCGCATTCTCCGTGTGTCGACTCCAGCCAATAGCTGAATAACGGTTACGGTTGCTTGTGCATGTCTTTATTATACCACAGGAACGGAAGCGGGGTCCCGTCTTCGTCTTATAGACTACGACGTGGCTTACAGCAGGGGGGAATTGGGGTCAGCCCCGGGGGGGGGGGGAAAGGGGGCAGAAAAGTGACCTGATCCTCAGGATCATGTATGATATACTGGATAAGCTCCATGATGGCCGTGGACGCGAGTTCATCTGGAAAGAAACTACGAGGACAGACCATGAACACGAACCGACTGATCCTCCTCCTTCTGATCGGGCTCCTGGCGGCCGGAGCCGTCGCCAATGGGGCGAGCGTCAAGCAATCTCAGGGATCTGGCGAAAATGTCAAAGCCCCCGCCGCGCTGGAGCCCTTCATTGAGCGGATGGTCGCCAAGTTAAGCAGCAAAGACCCGGTGGACCGCCGCTATTCGGCGGTAATCCTGTCCGAATTGATTGGGGAGATCAAGGATCCGGGCAAACTGAAATCGTGGCTCGGTCGAATCACATCCGCCGCCACCAAAGACGTCGATAAGGAAGTCCGCCAATACGCCGGACAAGCGATGCGCGACGTTCAAGACATGCTGAAGAAGCAGGGACCCTCCGCCGAGCCGGCAAGAGACAAACCCGCGCCCAAGTCGGGCAAACCGCCTGCCGCACGCCGGGACGCCAACAAGCAACCAAAGAAAGTGGAGAATTGGCGGGTCCTGATCGCCCGGTTGAAAGACAGCAAACCGGAGGTGCGCGAGCAAGCCGCCGCGGCGCTGCGGGAGGCTCTCAGGCAGGTCAAGAACCAGGCCGAACTCAAGCAAGTCATACCGCCCTTGACCGCGGCGGCGATGAATGACTCCAGTACAAAAGTGCGCCAAGCCGCACGCATGGCCTTGAGAGATGTGATGAGCAGGGTCGATGATCAAGCGGTCCTGGCTTCCGTCACGCGGCGGTATCTGACAGGGTTGAAGCATAGCGATCCCAAGGTGCGTGCCCATTACGCTCACGATCTTTCGAGAGTTGTCAGCAAGATCGAGGACAAGGCGACGCTGGCCCGCCTGGCGGGGCCCTTGACGGCCGCCACACTGGAATCCACAAGTATGGACGCCCCGGATTTCCCCGGATTCGCCCAGCGAAATGTACTGAGAAGAATCAAAGACCAGAAGGTCTTGATCCCTGTCGTGCACATCTTAGTCGGTGGTTTGACACACAAGGATCAGACGATCCGCGGGTTCTGCACTCACGGATTGTCAGAGTGCCTGAGGAAGATCAAGGATGGAGCAATACTCAAGAGCATGATCCAGCCCTTGAATACCGCCACGGATAAGGCCTCCAGCATGAAGGCGCGTGATTTCGCAGGCTTTGCACTCAGGAGTGTGCTCAGAAGAACGGACGATCAGGCGGAAATCATCCCCGTCATACACTCCTCGGTCGCCGGGCTGGAGCACAAGAACAGGACCATGCGCCTCTTCTACGCCCACACGCTGCATGAGAACGCAGTCAAGGTTAAGGACAAGGCCCTGCTGGCGCGTATGGTGAGCCCCCTGACCGCTGCGTCCCTGCGAGCGGAGGATTCGGAGACAAAAGGGCTGGGAGCGAGCGGCCTGGCGTACTCGGCATTGAAGCAAGTGCTGGACAAGGTCGATGATCAGGCGGCATTGACGTCAATCATCGGGCCAATGGCCAAGGCTCTGAAAGCCAGGGACATCAAGTCCCGCAGGTATGCCGCGCACGCCGTGATGCTGTTCGCGCACAAAGTGAAGGACAAAGAAGCGCTCGCCCCCCTTCGCCAACCGCTGGTCGCCATGCATTCCAATGATCCGGACAAGAACGCACGCGAATCGGCCGGACGAGCACTGAAGAGAGCATTCAGACAGGCGCCGAAGCCAAAGTCACCTTGAGGCCCGCCGCGCTGCGCGAGAAAGGTGAGGGGTAGATCCCGCCCGAGGCGGACCTGCGGCAGGTGACCAGGTGACAAGCTGGTCAATTGGGACCGCCCCTAGTCTGTTCGGGTAATCCTGATGTTCTTGAGGTAGATGGGTGTGCCTTCGGATGTGATGCAGATTTTCCCACTGGCTGTGGCAGATCGCGTAGCCTTGTTTACGATGCGGTCGTTGACGATCAGGGTCACCGCCGGACCCTCTGCGATGATCTTGTATGAGTTCCATTGCCCTGCGGGCTTCTCGGCGGCTTCGGTCTTGGCGATATGTGTCAGCTTGCCGAATTGTTTGTTGTCAAAGGACTTTGTGCGCTCAGGCGCCCCGGACAGTTCATAGCCGTTCAAAGCCCAGAAATCGCCTGCGCCAGTTGCATTTATCTGGGCTTCCAGGCTCTTGGGCCAGATCTTGTTGGGACCGGTTGTGTCGATCAGGACTCCGCCTTTGCCCGCGCTGTTTGCATCGGGCCATCGCCATTGAAGCGTCAGAACAAAATCCTTATACGACTTTTCTGTATAGAGATACCCCTTTGGGTTGCCTGTACATTTCAGTATACCGTCTTTCATCGTCCACGTGTCCTGCCGCCTGGCGTTGGGATCTTCAAGATAGCAGGCCCACCCGGACAAATTGTCCTCGACAGGACTCAGGGCAACGTTCGCACATCCGGTCAAGAGTCCCGCCATGACCATTGCAACACCAGCGGCCTTCATAAATTCACGTCTGTTTGTATTCATATTTCTCCCTGCTTCTCGGCGTATTCGCCTGGCAGTTTCAGGTGTCGCGCGCGTGTCAGGCGAGACATGACGAAAGACTAGCCTCCCCTCGCGCGCCCGTCAACCCTCAACAATATGGAAGCGTCCCCAATTGTCCTGTTGTCCAGATTCGGTTTGCCCAACGCACCGCATCGGATACAATCACTGTGAAAGCCCCGCGATCCCGATGTGCATCGGGACGGGTGCAACGCCATCCGGGACACCGCAGGAGCCGTGAAGCGAAATCCCGGTTGATGGCGAAGTTTTCGAATTGCGGCGCACCGGCTGTGGCGGATCGTCCTCGGCGTGTTCCTTTGGAGACAACTGCCCATGATTCTTCTCCTGACGTACCTATTTGTGGCCTTGGCGGTTTCTTTTCTCTGCTCCTTACTGGAGGCGGCGTTGCTGAGCATGCCGCGATCCCACATCGTGCTGCTCGCCGAGCAAGGCCGTCCGGCGGGCGAACGGCTCCAGCGGATGAAAGACAACATGGACCGACCGCTATCAGCCATCCTGACCTTGAACACGTTTGGCCACACGTTGGGCGCAGCGGGCGTGGGGGCCCAGGCGGCGTATCTGTGGGGAGACGCGTGGGTAGGGGTGGTCGGGTTTGTCGTAACGATCCTGATCCTGATTGTCTCGGAGATCATTCCCAAGACCCTCGGGGTGGTGCATGCCAAAGCTCTGGCGCCCTTTGTAGCGGGGACCATCGGGGGCATGATCCTGATATTGCGGCCGCTGGTGGCCGCATGCGACTGGATTTCAAAACGGTTGTCGCCAAGCGGCCATGCGGAGCGAAAGATCAGCCGCAACGAGGTCAGCAGCCTCATCCGGTTTGCCTCGGACCAAGGCGCTATCGACCGCCAAGAGGCTCATGTGATCCGCAACCTTATTGCGCTGCGTGATATTGCCGTTAAGGAAATAATGACGCCGCGGACGGTTGTGTTTACGCTTCGGGCCGATCAGACGGTGGGCGAAGCGACCGAAGGCGAGCCGCTTCGATTCGCCCGCATTCCGGTCGTCGGCGCCTCGCTTGACGAAGCCAAAGGGGTGGTGCATCGCCAAGAGTTGTTTGTCGCGTTAAGCGAGGGTCGGTCCGAAGCAACGATAGAGGAGTTGGTCCGGCCGCTGCACGCCGTTCCGGAGTTGAGCAGGCTGCCGGCGATTCTCGAAGAGTTCATCGAACGCCGGGAGCAGATATTCCTGGTCGTCGACGAGTACGGCGGCAGTGCGGGCATTGTGACACTCGAGGACGTGTTGGAAACATTGCTTGGCGTGGAAATTGTGGATGAGACCGACCCGGTTGAGGATATGCAGCAATTGGCCAGGCGGCGGTTGAGCGGTCCGCGAGGCGACGCGCTGTGAAAGCCCGGTTAAGAAGGAATGAAGAAATATGCTTAGGATTGCGGCAATTCCTCTGGTCATCGTGACGGCAAGCGTAGTGGTGTCCTGTGGCGGGTTGGCTGAGAATACCAGAGCCGCAGAACCAGTTGTCTCGCTGAAGAAGAAGTTCGCCGCCCCGCCTTCGGAGTACCGCGCGCTTCCCATCAGCCACAATGGGCATCTGTCCAATCCGAAATTCGTGGACTGGCTTTCCGATCGCCACGCCGGCGGCGTGGTGCTCGCCATGCCCGGAAGAGGGCGCAAAAAAGGGCGCGAACCACACATCGACCCGACGTATATGGACGATCCGGTCGCCTTTAAACAACTGCGCGACTTGATGACCCGTCTGAAGGCCAATGACAAGAAGGTCTGGATCTACGACGAACTGTACTTTCCCAGCGGAAGCGCCGGAGGACGGGTACTGGACGGCCACCCGGAATATGCCGCCCAGGCCGTGCGCTGCCGCACTCTGAAAACATCCGGCCAGCCCTTGAGAATCGCTTCCCCGGGCAAGAAGTTGGTTGCCTGTCGGGCTTTCCCGCGTCGCGGCGGCGCACTGGATTTGGAGTCAGCGGTTGACCTGACGGTAAAGGCTCGCGCGGGTGCGTTTACATGGAAACCGCCTGCGGGAAGCTGGACGGTCTGCCTGTTTGAGCACTTCACGCCGGATTACTGGAAGCGGCTCAAGATCCGCCGCCACATCAACATTATGGATCGCAAGGCGGTTGCCCGTTTCATCAAGCTGACCCACGAGCGATATGCAAAGGAACTTGGACCGCTGCTCGACGACGTTGTACTCTTTTTTACCGATGAGCCCCACCTCAGCTGCAACGAACCGTGGGGTTATGGGGCGCTAATGAAGGCCTTACCGGCCGTGCAGTGGTGCAAAGAGCTGCCCGTTGCTTTTAAACGGAAAAAAGGCTACCCGTTAGTTGATGCGCTTGCGGCGCTGTTTCACAATACCGGACCGTCCACCGCCCGCTATCGCCATGACTTCTATGACGTCTACAGCGATCTGATAGCCGAAAACTATTTCGGGCAGATTCAGGACTGGTGTCGCAAACATAGGGTTCATTCCAGTGGACACCTGCTGCTGGAGGAGTCGCTGCTCTTCGGTCCGATGTTCAACGGCAGCCTGACCAAGAACTGGGCGCGGCAGGATCTACCGGGCGTCGATCAACTTATTCTACCACGCTATAAAACGATGGGGGGCTGGAACAGGTGGGGCAGCGGTATCCGCGTGAATGAAGATTTCAGCGTCAAGATGGCCGCCTCGATCGCCGCGCTCACCGGCAAGCATGGTGTCTTTTCCGAGAGCTATGCGCTCGCCGAGCGCGCCAGGGCGCCCAATCTGGCGCGGCGTGCCAAGGGGATAGCCGCCTGGCAGTTTGCATGCGGTGTCACCCATATGGCCACCTACGCACTTCAATACAAACTTTCCGCCGAAGCGTATGGGGGGGTTGCTGATTTTGTCGGACGATTGGCGCTGCTTTGTCGCCGGGGCAAACCGGTCAGCGACGTCGCCGTTCTGGCGCCCGAAGCTTCGGTCTGGGCGTTTTACAATCCTCCCAGCGGCGGAACCTACAAGCGCTATTTCGAGTGTAATCGCGAAGTGATGCAGATCGATGACGGTTTCCGCGAGACCTGTCACCAGTTGCTGACCAATCAACGCGATTTCGAAGTGTTAACCGAGGAACTGCTGGGCAAAGCCAAAATAAACAAGGGGCGGCTTGAGTTGGCCGGTCAGCGATTTGCATTTCTGGTGCTTCCCGAGGCCCGGATGCTGAGCGAGGCCTCCATCAAGAAAATCGAATCCTTTGCCGCTTCCGGCGGGCGTGTGATCTTTACCGGGTCGCTGCCTTCCATGAGTCCCGCAAAGGGCGAAGATGCGACCATGCGCAAACGAGCCGAGGCGCTGATGGCATCGCACAGCGAGCGTACGCGATTCGTTAAGACCGAAAGTCGTTTCGGCCAGACCGTGAAATGGATGGCAGAGCAGCTGCCGCCGGTGATTCGCTGGAACGGGCAAAAAGCAGTACGCCTGGCCCATCAGCGCGAGTCGGGACGCGAGATTATTCTGGTCGCCAACCCCAGCGCTGCGGCTGTTCAGGGCAAGCTGGCCTGCGCTTTCGGGGGCGGCGTTTCGGTCTGGGATCCCGAAACAGGCAAGATCCGGAAAGTGGGAAAAAGAAAGCCTGGAGAGGCCGTTGACGTTGCGGTCCCTGCGGACTCCGCCCGGTTTGTGGTGTTTGAGCCAAGCAAACAGTGAAGAGACGATGAAGGTAAAACGGGGCAGAGCAATTTTGTCTTTTGTAGTACCAATACGTCAGGGTCACGCTGCGCGCCGCTCCCCCCCCCGTTCGGTTCCGCTCAGGGCAAGCGGCCCGATTGGTGAAAACTGTCGGGCAGAAAAGGGGCTTGCTGATCTCGCGGTCCGCGATAAGATTGTCAGAAAGGTCGTCGGCGGTTCTCGGGCGGAGACTATCCGCAAAATTCCGGACAATTGCGGCTGAAAGGATTGTGTATGAGGACAAAACTCTTCACCATTGCGCTATTGCTGGCGGGTTGCGGGCATACGGCTTTGGCTCGGCAGGTTGATCTGGGAAAACAAATCGACCGCTGGGATGAGGCCGTTCCTTTAGGCAACGGAATGACGGGCAGCCTGCTCTGGGGCGGAAAAGATCAAATCCGCTTCTCCATGGACCGGGGCGATCTCTGGGATCTCCGGTCACCCAAGGAACTTTCCGAGCCCGGTTTCACGTTCGCCAATATCCAGAAGCTGGTAAAGAAAAAGAACCAGCGGGAAATCAACCGCCTGTT
This sequence comes from uncultured Planctomycetaceae bacterium, assembly GCA_964607575.1. Classification (GTDB taxonomy): domain Bacteria; phylum Planctomycetota; class Phycisphaerae; order SM23-33; family SM23-33; genus BS750m-G57. Next base: position 9,466 of record CAZSLS010000153.1, read on the forward strand.
CGACAACATCTACAACCAGAAGGTACCCACCAAACTCCCCGGGGCCCGGATTGTCATTACACTGAAAGACCCCGCCATCAAGGCGTTCAGCCTCAACCTCGATACCGGAACCGGACAGGTCGCCTTGCAGTCAGGCCGTCAGGTCGAAGCATTCTGGATTCCGGGCAAACCGGTGATGATGGTGCGGATTCCGGCAGAGGTCAAGGATATCACCCTGGTTCCAAACACTGCGGTCAGACGGCTGGGATACCCCGCCGCAAAAATCGCCAAAACCAAAGATTCGGCCTTATTGACCCAACCGGGGCTGAAAGGTTTCTCCTACGCCATCGGTGTCGTCTGGCGCAAGACGTCTGACGGTATCGAGCTGGCGGCGGCTATGGAATCCCGTCAGAATGGCGAAAACTCCGCAGCCACCGTGGAAACCCTCTGCCGCCGCGGGCTGACCGCCGGCTGGGATCCCTCGAAGAAGGCCAATGATAAATGGTGGAAAGATTTCTGGGCGGTCTCCGACGTCAAGGTCCCTGACGCCGCAATCCAAAAACAATACGACTTGGCGATGTACTATTACGGTGCCGGGTCCCGCAAGGGCTGCCCGCCCCTGCCCCTTCAGGGCGTATGGACCGCCGACCAGGGCGGGCTGCCTCCCTGGAAAGGCGATTATCACCACGATATGAACACGCAGGTGATCTACTGCGCCTACTACGCCGCCGGACACTTCAAGGCCGGCGAGTCGCTGCTTGATTTCATGGTGGATCTCAGCAGCGTGCATCGAAAATTCTCGAAGGAGTTTTTCGGTGTTGACGGATTGATGGTGCCCGGGGTAATGAGCTTTGACGGCAAGCCGCTGGGAGGGTGGGCCCAGTATGCGCTCTCGCCGACCATGGGACCGTGGCTGTTTCAGAATTTCGACTGGCACTGGCGATATACCCGGGACAAGGAGCTGCTGGCGTCGACCATTTATCCGTATGGCAGGGAGATGGCCCGGTCCGTCGAGGCGCTGCTGACTAAAGATGCGAATGGTAAACTCAAGTTGCCGCTTTCCACGTCGCCCGAGATTCATAACAACTCCCTTGGCGCGTGGCTGACCCCGAACACCAATAGCGACCTGGCCACCCTGATCTGGTTCTTCAACGCTCTGGCTCAACAGGCTGACGTCCTGGGCAAGACCGCCGACGCCAAGCGTTTTCGAGCGATTCTTGCCGGGTTCGAGCCTTTGGCGGTCGACCCGAAGAGCAAGGTCCTGATGCTCGATCCGGTTCAGCGGTTGCGGGGATCCCATCGTCACCATGCCCATCTGATGGCCATCCAACCTCTGGAAGTAATAACCATTGAAGGCGGAAAAGCCGAAAGAGAGATCATTTTCAATTCCCTCGACAACCTGCGCCAACTGGGAACCCGGGCCTGGGTTGGATTCAGTTTCCCGTGGGCGGCGGGTCTTGAAGCCCGGGCCGGTCGGGGCGATCTGGCCGAGAAGTATCTGTCCATCTTTGCCGAAGCGTTTGTCTCGCCCAATGGATTCAATCTCAATGGCGACCAGAGCGGGAAGGGATATTCCGGTTTCCGATATCGCCCATTTACCCTCGACGCCAACTTCGGTCATGCGCTGGCCGTCCAGGAAATGTGCCTGCAGAGTTGGGGCGATACTCTGCGGTTCTTCCCGGCCATGCCCTGGAAATGGCACGAAGCGAGCTTTAGAGATTTCCATACCGAGGGCGCCCACGTGGTTTCCGCCCGCTGGGAGAACAACGCGACAACCGAGTTCAAGATTACCGCCGGTAAGGATGGCGATCTCCGGATTCGCAATAATTTCAGCGGGCGGAAGATCCGCTGGAACCGCAAGAACATCCGTAGCGACCGCGAGGATTTCGTCATCAACGCCAAGAAGGGCGATGTCATCAAAGCGACACTTGAAAAACCAACCGCGATCCCACCGGAGCCCAAAGAAGCCAAACAGCCCCTTATTCCCCCCAAGCCCTGGGGCGGGCTTGCCGACAGCGGACTGCCCCTTCGTATCGGCGCCGACAGCAACGGTCAAAATGCCTTCAAAGGCTCTATGATGGATATCGGGGTCTATGGTCGCCCGCTGAGCCCAACAGAAATCAGCCGGCTTGCCCAAAAGCAGACCCGCCCTGCAGATCTGCCAAAAGGCCTCGTCGTTCCGGGCACAAAGAGGGCAACCGACACCACCGTTGCCAATCTGGGCGATCCCAAGCGTCCGATCATCCTTAAGGGAAACATGAATATCCAACTTCCCGGCGGCCGGAAGCCTGAAGCTGTATTTGAATTCGATGGCAAGAGCTGGCTTGAGATTCCGGATCATCCATCCTTGAGAGGCGACAAGGGGATCACCCTCACTGCCTGGATCAATCCAACCGGGCCTATTCCTGGAAACGGTATGCGGCTGCTCGATAAATCTCAGGCGGGAGTAGGCAAAGGATATCTGTTTGACACCTATCCCCAGGGAAAAGCCCTGCGCCTGTTCGCCGGGGAACCGGCGTTGACGGCTCGAGCCGCCATCGGCCCGGGGAAATGGAGCCACGTGGCGGCTACCGTAGATGCTAAAACCGGGAAACGCATCCTGTACCTTAACGGAAAGAAAATCGCGGAAAAGTAAACCATGACCGCCCCGTCGGTTACGAATCAGGTCCATCCAGTCGTTGAGAACCTCTCGCTCATCATTCCGCGTGGAACAGACGCCTCGCCCCTCTCATGCCGCATTTCTGATACTTGTGGTAGGCTTTGGCGGCGCTGTCTCTCAAGCCCGAAGCATCTTTGCCCAAAAGCCAGGCCTCCAGCGCGGCGGCGAGAGTGTATGCCTCAGGGGCCATCAAGCCTGTAGTCAGTAGCATAGGCCTGCATCCAAGTTTCGTCAATGTCGCCTGGAAGTACGGTTTGGACTTGCACGCCAATACGATCGCGGCTGGACCGGAGGTGGAATCCCGCCGCCGCCGGGGGCGAGGCACGTCGAAGTCCATCAGTCCGTTGTGCCCGACGTAAGCCACCAGGTTCGCCCTCCCGTGTGTTCCAATCGCGACTCCGTCGACTTCCAGGACAACAGGCTTGTTTCCGGCGGCGGCATCGAGGAAAGCTTCCACCGCGTCCTTGATCCTATTGCCCCGATACGCGTCTGCCACCAGATACGCCCCCGTCGAGCGATGCTTCAGCACTACCCGCTCCAGCACCGAGTCGGTCACATCCTCAACCGCAATAACCACGTCCCAGGACCCGCTCCTCTTCAGGAACGTCTTCGTACCGTACATTGCGCCCCAGTAGAGATTGTTCCGGGGGTCGTCCCCGTTGCCCAGCACTTTCGAGACAGGCACGATTCCCTGGCTCTTGTTGTCGCACAGGGCGACGAAAACGTGGATTGTTCTTTCAGTTTTCCGCGTGTCGACCACTGGCGGAGCGATACGCCTGCTCTGGGTTCCGGAGTCCGGCCGACCGCGCTTGCTCTCCGTTCGGGAGTCCGAATCGCCACCGCAGCCAACAAGGAGGACCAGCAACAGTGTACTCGTAACTGCTTTCATTTGACTGCGGGAGCATTGGGACCCGAATGCCCATTCACGCCGCTACCTGATAGAAACTGTTAGAGCCCGTTCACTTTCGCTGTGTGGGCGAGGATTCCGGTTCCGTACTTGCCTCTTTTTCCGGTTCCGGCTTTCTTGAGTTCTTTTACCAGCGGGAATGCGGGCTCACCCATCCAGTCTATTGTGTTGTGAAGGAGTTGGGTGCATTGTGTGCGGCCAAAGAGCATCTTGCGAAGACAGGCCAGACCTTCGTCCGTTTTGCCGATTTTCACAAGAGTCCAGGCGGCCAGCATTTTGACTTCGTCGGCTTCGTCGCCCGTCGCTTTGGCGATTGCGGCTCTGGCGTCGGCGGCGTTTTTGTCGAGCAGGAGCAGGCCGACGATCGACCAGTAACGCATGCACTCATCGGTGTCACCCAAGCCCTTGACGAATGTGGCGAGGTTCTTTTTCTCGCGAACCAGCGCCAGGTCGGCTGCGTCAAGGTATTTGGCCAGCGGGTAAAGTTTTTCGTTGCGCACCATTTCGTAAATGGTTGTCTTATTGGCACTTGCGCGGCGTACTCGCATAGTCTCGGGAATCAGTCCGGAATCGAAAAGTTCGAGCTGCTTTTCGCGCAGGGCGGCTCGGAGTTCGGCGATCTTCGCCTGGTGCTTCGGGTCGTCAATCAGGTTCTTTACGTTATCGAAGTCGTCGACGGTGTCGTAGAACTCTTCCGATACGCGCGGGCGGAAGAATCGCCCGGTGACCGCGTCGGTCTTGCCATTCTTGTGGTGCTTCTCCCATGCGGGCGTTGCGGGTGCTCGCCAAAGGTACGCGAGATACTGACCGGCCGGGGCGTAAGGCATGTAGTTCTTGTAGTACGCATACTTCTTGTCTCGGATCATGCGTACCGAGTCGTAACGTTCGTCGGCCCGTTCGCGGAAGCCGAGGTGATATTTCGGCTCGGGCTCCGTGCCCTTACCGAGGAATACGGTTCCCTGGAAGGTATCGGGGATATCTGCTCCGGCGAGGCTCACCCAGGTCTTGGGCATGTCGATAAAGCTGACGATCCGGTCGACCGTCATGCCTGGCTTGGCGGCGGGATAGAACTGCTTCCACTTCTCCGGAATGCGGACGACCAGCGGGCAGTGGATACCGCTCGAGTAAACGAAACGCTTGCTGCGGGCCATCACGCCGCCGTGATCGGAATTGTAGACAATAATGGTATCTTCGTAGAGTCCGTCGGCTTTCAGCGCGTCGATGCATCGCTTGACTACGGAGTCCATCCTTTCGACGGCGGTCGCGTATTTGGCGTAGTTCTCGCGGATCACCGGAAGGTCCGGATGGTACGAGAAGAGCTTCATCCCGGCCGGATCCTTTGTTCCTTTACCGCGTCCGTGGGCGCGACTCTCGTGACTGTCGCCGATGTTCACAATGGCGAAGAACGGTTGGTTACCCTTTCGCCCTCGCCACCCGTATCTTTCCCTCTTCTTACCGCCCTTCTGGCCCCAGCAGTCCTTATCGCCGCGTCCGCCGATGTTGTAGTCGGTTTTGCCCCCGTTGGTCACGTGGTATCCCGCCTGCTTCAACAGGTCGGGGTAGTATTTGATCTTATCGTGCGGGATGTTGTTGCGGCTTCGCATTGGTTGGGTGCCATTGGAGATCGCGTACATTCCGGTGATCCAGCACGAGCGGGTGGGCGCGCAGACGGCCGCATTGTCGAAGCAGTGGGTGTAGCGAAAACCCTCTGACGCCAGTTTGTCGATGGCGGGAGTCTTGGCGTTCGTACCACCGTAACAGCTAACCCATGAAATCCCGTTGTCCTCGCTGGTTATCCAGAGGATATTGGGCTTTTCTGCTGCGGGTGCTTTCGCCAGGCCCGACCGGGAAAGTATCGCCCCACCGGTGACAAGAGCGCCGCGGGCCAAAAACTTTCTGCGAGTCATAGAAGTCATATTGACACTCCTCGGTGTTTATCAAGAATCCCAATAGGGTTCGCCCGCCGTTAAGTCGTCGCCAACTGCCAACTGCCAATTGCCAGGCCGTTACTTTTTCCGCTTCTTCTTCTTCTTTTTTCGATTTGCTCGTTGTTTTGCAGTCAGGCGTTTGGAGCGTTTTTTGACTTTGCCCGGGAACCCGCCGCCCATGCCCATCTGCCCCATGCTCTGGGCCATTTTCATGCGATCGCGCGTGCCCATACCCGCCATCTGCTTCATCATACCGGCAGCCTGGGTGAAGCTCTTGATGAGGCCTGATACGTCCTGGGTTTCCTGGCCCGCACCTTTGGCGATTCTGCGGCGGCGCGAGGCCTCGATAACGCCCGGTTCCTCGCGTTCGGATGGAGTCATCGAAAGGATGATCGCCTCCATGTGCCGCATCTCGTCGCCATCCATCTGCATCGCGTCGACCTGACCGCCCATGCCCGGGATCATCTTGAGGATCTGCTTCATCGACCCGAGCTTCTGCATCTGCTTCATCTGCCCGAGAAAGTCGGTAAGCGTGAACCGCCCCTTTGCCATCTTCTCCTGCATGGCGGCGGCCTGATCGGCGTCAAATTCGCCCTGGGCTTTCTCGACGAGCGAGACGATATCACCCATGCCCAGGATGCGCCCGGCCATCCGGTCGGGATGAAACTCTTCGAGATCGCCGAGTTTCTCGCCGACGCCGATGAATTTGATCGGTTTACCGGTGACGGCTTTTACGCTCAGCGCCGCCCCGCCGCGGGCGTCGGAATCGAACTTCGTGAGGATCACGCCGTCGAGTTCCAGGCGTTCGTTGAACTCGTGGGCCGAGTTGACCGCGTCCTGACCGGTCATCGCGTCGACTACGAGGTAAATCTGGTGGGGATTGACCGCCGAGGAAATATCCTGGACCTGCTTCATCATCTCTTCGTCGATGTGCAGACGTCCGGCGGTATCGATTATGACCACGTCGCATTCGTTCTCACCGGCCCATGCGATGCTCTGTCGCGCCACGCCGACGGGATTCTTGGACCCTTCGACCTTGAACGACGGAATACCAACCTGCTCGGCGACGATCGACAACTGCTCTACGGCCGCGGGTCTCTGCAAGTCGCAGGCGACCACGACAGGGTGCTTGCCCTGCTTAACGAGATGCTGCGCGAGTTTTCCGCAGGTGGTGGTTTTGCCCGCACCCTGCAGACCGGCCATCAGGATTATTGTCGGCGGCGGGCTGACGTAGTATATCCGCGAATCAACCGGACCCATCAGGTCGGTCAGTTCGTCCTGAACGATCTTGACCATCAACTGCCCGGGATGGAGAGATTTGATGACCTCGGCGCCAACGGCTTTCTTCGTCACCTCGTCGCAAAACTGCTTGACGACCTTGTAGTTCACGTCGGCTTCGAGCAGTGCGGTGCGGACGTCGCGCATGGAATCGCGGACGTTTTGCTCGGAAATACGCCCTCGTCCGGACATCTTGCGGAAGACGTCACTGAATTTCTCTGTCAGGGATTCAAACATAAGACGCGACAGGATACCAGATTCGCGGGGTGAACGGAAGAGCGCACCTTACCGAAGCATTTGAGATATAGCAGTCTTGATGCGTGTGTCCCAACGGCGTGCGAAACCGCAAGCGGTTTTAATGAGCGCCCCCACGCACACGAGCGGAACAGAAACCCGTGCGGGTTGGGCCGCCCGCAGTGGGTT
>CAZSLS010000154.1:0-13482 GCA_964607575.1 uncultured Planctomycetaceae bacterium
CAACAGAGCCTGGCGAGGTCAACTGAGCGTCTGAGGCCCCGCCTGAACGGTTACATTTTTCATTGTTAGTATCCTTTGCTTTCGGCGTCGCTTTTCCAATCGATTTCAGTGGCTGGGCGATAATCCCTTCCACGCTGGTTACCGCACTGTGATATGCCTCCAGTGCCTCGAGATATTGCTCTCTGACTTCGACGAGTGTTCTCTGGGCGTCAAGGACGTCCATGTAGCCGGCCTTGCCCTGCTCGAAAGATTTACCCGACGCCTCGTGCGAACTCCGTGCGGCGGGCAAAACCTCATCCCTCAGCGCAACGGCTTCGGAGTGTGCCGACGCCAGAGTCTGATAAGCCTTCTCGAATTCCGTGTGGAGCCCTACCTCCACCGCCCGCCGCTGTGCCTTTGCGCGGGCGAGGCTGTATCGAGCTTTGCGTATCTCGCCCTGGTTCCTGTCGAACAGGGGCAGCGGTATCGATACGCCCGCGACGATTGCATGGTCATTGTCATCGGTCTCGCGGGTATGCCTGTAACCGACGCCCGCGGTGACGTCCGGTATCGCGTTTGCCCTGGCCAGGTCCAACGCCGCCTGGCGCTGCTGCAACTCCGCAGCCCAACTCGCCAACCCCGGATTCCGGGCGAGATGGGCGGTCAATTTCTCGGACGGTGGAATCACCGCTATGTCTCCCAGGTCGCCAAGCAGCTTGGTAAACCCAGGCCGCGTGCTGCCCCAACCGGCGGCCAACTCGCTCCTGGCGCTCGTCATCGCACGCCTGATGCGAGCGGCGCGGATCTTGCTTGTGGCTACCTCGACCGAGGCCTTGGTCTTCGCCACCAGCGTAACCTTACCGGCGGCCATCTCCTTGGTCACCGCATCGAGCCCCGCCGAGGCGAGCTTGAGGTCCTCCTCCGCCAGTTCCAACTTTTTCTGTATCGCCAGGGCGGAAATGAACCGCTGGGTCACGTCGGTCAGGACGCTGAGGCGTTTGCTCTCGTATTCCCATCCGGCAAGTTTGGTGTCGGCCTGGGCGAGTTTGATCCTCTTGGCCCGCTTGCCGCCAAGTTCGATCAACTGGCTCAAAGCGACAGTCGTCTCCAGCGAGCGTGTAGACCGGAACTCTCCCGAACCGCCGAAGTTCTCGAACTCTGTCTCCAGTTCGGGATTCGGAAGGAGAGCGGCCTGTAGTTGCTCGGCCTCTGCTTCTCGGACGCCCCAGGCAAAACTCGCCAGCTTCGGGCTCTTCGCCAGCGCCAGCGACAATGCCCTGCGGAGGCTCAACTCGCCGGTCGGCTCGCTCAGGTCAACCTTGCCTTTTCCGGGCGCCATCTCAAACAGCGCAGCGGTGTCGCCGCCTGACGGTTGGTAGACCTCGAATTCGGCGCCGAGTGGGCGTCGGGGGGGCAGGGACTCGCCCCACTGGGGCAGTTGGCATCCGGCGATCGCCAACGCGACGGCCAGGATGACTGACGAGTTAAGTTTTGACAGCATCATTGGAGATTCCTTGTTTATTACATGACCGGACTAATCGGATATACATCACCAGCATGGATCAAGATCGCGATAGACGAAAGCGATCAGAGATGCAGGATAGTCACGAACCTAAATGCGTAGACGTGTTCAGATTAGCAGAACTACGGTTCGGAGAGATGCAATTGCCTCATCGCCCCCGCCAAGCCGCGGGTAGCGAGAATACTCCCTGGCAGCCTGGGGACCGGCGACGATTGGTTCGGCGGGATGTGCCACGCAGACCGGTACGCCTGGCGACCCGGACCCGCTGCCGGAACGAATGAGGCATTGGGTCGCCCCTACCGACGGTAGAGGAATGTCTATGCAGGCCCCGCAGGAATCATGGTCCTCGGAGTCAGCGTGAGCCGAAGACTCCTCGTGATCCGACGAAGAAAACGATGACTCGTGATGAGGTTCGCAGGATCCGGTCTCGATACCGACATGCCCGCCGTCGCCCCAACACAGGTACGCACCCTGCTCAAACCCCGTCATACCAAGCAGGGGCGCAGAGGCAATCAACCACAAACATATCAGTCCGCGAAAATATCGCATGGCAATATACTGTACATTTCGCCCGATCGAGAATCAAGAACAAATACCTTCCGATAGCGTCAAGGACGCTCGCCCGGAACAGGCGGGCGCCGGGGGACCTCCGCCAACTGCAAACCGAGCGGGTTTACGAAGCCTTACGGACGATACCTTTGGCTGGTTTCCGCACGTTCAACTGTTTGAGTTTCAGCAGCATCAGGGCCGTATTCAACTGCAGGTCGGCGTGAAGCTGCTCCTTAAGCTCAGATGTGAGCTGGGCTGGTTCAACCTCTTGCAGGAGATCGGTGTTGTAGCGGATATCCAACCAATATCGAATCTGTCTCGGAGTCAGGGGCACTTTGATGTCGGGAGTTACTCCCCACACTTTTGCGCCCGGTTTGCGGTGCAGAAGGCGTTTGGACGGCAGGTAGTAGTAAGCGGTCGTGAGTTTCATCTGAGCCACAGGCCTCTGTGCCAGCGGGTCCCATCGCAGCGAGTAGACCTTCTGGACGCTGCCCTTCCCGTAAGTTCGCCGCCCGAGAATCACGCCCCTGTGCAAGTCCTGCAAGGCGCCCGAGACAATCTCCGAAGCCGAAGCACTCTGTGCGTTTACGAGCACCGCCAGTTCGCCGCTCTCGAATTGTCCCTTGCCCCTTCCCTTGCTCGAGGCCCGGACGACAGCTTCGGCGGAGTTGACGCCTTTGGTCGAAACGATCGGTCCGTCGGCGAGGAACTCATCAGCGATCCGGATGGCCGAATCCAGCCGACCTCCGGGATTGAACCGCAGATCCAGAATGATCAACTTGGCGCCGCCCTCTTTCAGCGAGGCCAGAACACCCTTGATGTCCGAGGCTGTCCTGTCGGCGAACTGGGTCACTCGGATGTAACCCACGCCTGCGGCCTTGTCGAGAACGTGGTCCCATTTTCCGTCACTGTTCCTCCGCCATCCCTTGACGGTCCTGATCTCGATGGGTTGGCGTACTATGGTAACGTCGAACGGATTTGCGCGCCCGTCCCGCTTGATCCTCAGCACGACCTTCGTGCCTCGCTGTCCGGTTATCATCTTGACCAGCTTGCTGATGTGGAGATTCTTCGTTTCGCGTCCGTCAACGGCCAGGATATAGTCGCCCCGCTTGATCCCCGCCCGGAAGGCGGGCGCATCGTCTATCGGCGTCACGACTTTAAGGGGCTCTCTTGGCTCTTTGGTTATCTGGATACCGGCCCCGACGAAGCTGCCTCGAATCTGTTTCTGGAACTCCGAGACATCGTGGGGCCAGATCATCGAACTGAACTTGTCGAGGCGTTCGAGCATACCGTCGGCAAATTCCACGACGAGTACGGACGTGGGTATCTCGACACTTTTCTCCGAAGCGCGGAGTACCCCATTAAGGGCCAACTGGATATCCATCTGCGAAACGCGATCTCGGGCGGCAATGTCCCGCCCCATGGAATCGAGGGCCTCGATGAACTGCTTACGCAGCTTCTCATTCTTGAGTTTTGGGAAGCTGGAGGCGATCTTGGTGGTACGGGCAAGGACTTTGATGCTTTCCAGCGCTCCGTCGGCTACTTTTCGATAGTCTACTCTCGATACGTACCTGGAAAGCTTTTCGATGGCCTTTTCGACGAGGTTCGCGTCGGCGCCGGCTACCATCTCCTGCCACGTCACCCCGTTTTCTTCATCGGTAGGTTCTTTGTCGGGTTTCTTTTTGTCGTCATCTTCCTTCTTCTTACCGTACATGTTCAGAACCCTGACGTGACGGCGAATGGTCTTGACCTTCTTGCGCAGTTTCTCATCGCTCCTGTCCAGTTCCGACAGGCTCCAGAATGCACTGAGCGACTCGTGCCAGTCCTCTCTGTCCAGTGCCTTGCGACCTTTTTCGGTAACCATGTCAACAACCCGGGTATACCACTTCCTGGTGGAAATGTCGGGACCATCTTCCGGGGCAAGTTGTTTAGCCAGACGGATCTGGGTAATCGCGGTCCGCCAGGGCTTCTCGGTGGTCATCGCCTCGACGTCCCCCAGCGCCACGGCCTGGTTGTATTGCAGCGGCCAGAGCATCTTGATCGCCCGGCTTCGAACCGCACTCGAATCCAGCTTCACCTCGCCCCATGCCTTGCGATATACCGTACACTCCCGCCCGAACGTCGCAATCAATCCTCGGAAGGTTTGGGCAAAGTCGCTCTTGTTGTCTTTTAGCAGTTCGCCGGTGTCCTTGACGGCCTTGTTCAGTTCGTCGATATCCTTCAATGTCTTGTCGCGGAGTTCCGATGCTTTCTCCGTCGATACGTCCGAGAGGTCGCTGACAGCCCCCCCCGCATCGTACGCCGATATCGCCTCGTCAAGCTTCTCCCGCAATTTCTTGCTGAGATCGCCCTTGGCGAGCATTTTCTCCGAATCGGTGGCCAGCAGGCATCGCTGCACCCTGGAGACGGCCCGATCGTACTCTTCGGTCCTGCCCTCATCCATGCGGGCACGAACATCAAGGTAGCTTTTCAGCAACTTTACCGAAGCGGCAAGTGAAGCATCATCGGAATCTAACTTCGCCGCCTCGCGGAAGCGTTCCAGCGAACTGTCGAACCGACCGTTGATCGCCAGGGTCATCGCAACCGCACGCCAGTCGTTTGCGCTGTCCGCGGCGGAGGAATCTTTGGCGGGCACGACGGCCAGAAACAAACCAAACGATAATCCCATACCGACGATCACGCCGACCAAAACTCTATATCGCAACACCGTCTGTCTCACGCGTTTCTCCTAAGCTCGTCTGTCTGGCCGCTCCACCCAGGCGCCCGTCCCCTACACGATAGAATACTATTATACAGCATTCAAGGAATCTGTGTGCAACTTTATCCAGTTCCACGCACATACGTCCGACCCCGATGCAGTGCGTCTATCTTCTTTCTACGTAACAGGATGACCTCTTGTTTTCAGTTTTTTGGATTTGCCCGGAAATCCTCGTTTTCTGGTCGGATATAACCTTATCGCAATCGTATTGAAATCTTCCATACCAACTTGCACCGGCGAGAGGGACAACTACAACTCCAATAACTCCCCAAAGACGCGTTTGATATTCAGTTTGTCGCCGGTGGAGGCCTGGAGTTCCAGGAGTCTGGCGAGAAGTTTCCTGATGATCGGTTTGCTTTGCGGCTTACCGGCGAGGTCGACCATTTCGTCGGGATCTTTTTTCAGGTCAAACAGCAGGGCCTTCTTGCACTTGGGATACAGCAGCAGCTTGTACCCGTCCATCGTCACCATCCGCTGGACAGAGAGATACCCGCCGTATATCGCATCGTAGCTGCTGGGGCGCTTTCCGCTAATGATGGGCATGAGGCTGCGGAACTCCACGTGATCGGGTTTGGGCACGCCGGCGATTTCCAGCGTCGAGGGCATGATGTCCTGGAGGTAGACCGGGGTGTCGAATGTCTTGCCCGCTGCGATGCCCGGTCCGGTGACCATCAGCGGTACGCGCACCGAGTGATCGAAGAGATTCTGCTTTCCGACCAGCCCGTGATGCCCCACCGACAGCCCGTGGTCGGCTGTGAAGAAGATATACGTGTTGTCGGACTTACCGGATTTTTTCAGCGCGTCGAGTATTCGTCCGATCTGGGCGTCCATGTGGGTGATGATCGCGTAGTATTCCTGGCGATTGACCTTGATGGAGTATTTCGTGCGCGGGAATGGAGCGAGTTTCTCGTCCCGCAGACCCTTACTGCATCCGATCGCATCCTTATAAGGATACTCGGGCAGAAAGTTTTTCGGCACCTTGACCTTGTCCAGCGGGTACTTGTCGACGTACTCCTTCGGGCTCTGGCGCGGATCGTGCGGGGCGTTGAACGCCAGGTACATGAAGAACGGATCGTCGCTCTTGGACGCCTGCTTGAGGAATGACACGCCGTGATCGCCGACAACTTCCGACCAGTGCTTACCGCCGGCCCAGAATCCCCCGAACTTCGTATCGTACGGGCTCCAGAGGTCCTTCTTGCCTTCGATCGGGCGGTTATATCCCTGCCTGGTCTGCTTGGGCATACCGGGTCGAGGGTCTTTGCATACGTCGAAGGCTTTGTTCGGGTTGGCCTTCACGTGCCACTTGCCCGTCATGTATGTCTTGTATCCGGCGGTCTTCATGTACTCCGACCAGAAGCGTCCGGCGGCGCGTTCCTTCTCCGCCGAACCGTGAACCTTCTGCGCGTGCCACAGGAAGCGCCCTGTATTGAGCATGCATCGGCTGGCGATGCACACCGCGCCGGACCATGAGCCCTGGTTGTAGGCATGGGTGAAAGTGACACCGCCCTTGACGAGTTTGTCGAGGTTGGGTGTCTGGACTTCATCGTAACCCAGCGCGCAGATCGATTCGTAAGTCTGGTCGTCGGCAAAGATGAAAAGTATGTTGGGCTTTGATGATTTGTCTACCGCATGCAGGCCCCCGGGGCCCAACGCCATAGCCGCGGCGCCGGTTCCGACTGTCCTGAGGAAATCTCGTCGCTTCATCTCTTCTTCCTTTCGGGGTATATCGCCATAGGACCGATGGGGCTGTCCCGGAATTATAGGGGACGCATCGCCGAAGTGAAGTTCCATTACCCCCGGAATTATTTGCGCACAATAAGGGCGGACCGCACTTGAGTACGGTCCGCCCGAAAGGTTTTACGCATACTGCTATATATTCCGGCGCTACAGCCCGGTCTGTCTCCGCCTTCGCTTGATGAACAGGGGGATACCCGCGGCAAGCAGGAGCATCGTGGCCGGCTCGGGAACGGGCATACCCCGTTCCGGGGAAAGGTGGAACGCGACGCTGAGGCTGCCGTTGGGATCTCCGATATGATCCAGCAACTCATTGTATGCCGGTCCCGCGAATTTGAATTCAAAGGACATCTTCGTGTCACGATTAAGCGAAAGGTCCTCTGTAGCCAGGCCGTTGTCAAAAAGATAGTCTACCGAGTCCTTGAAGCCATCTTGGACCAAACCGAATTTGTTATCGGCGTCACCTGCGAGGTCGGCCGTGAATATCACGTTACCATTGCTGTCGAAAAGCTCCATCTTCTCGCTGCCGGTGGCCCCACCGAAATCCAGTTTCATACCGCCCGGTTTGTGGTGCGTTTCATGATGTATTCGATATGATGCGACGTCCGCTTCCGTGAACCCTGTGGTAGAAACCGTGTTGGAAAGGGAATTATTGTTCTTCCAATCCAAGTTCTGCCAAATCATGTTCTTCGCATAGAGCGGCACCTCGACGTACAGGAAGGAATAACCGTTGTCCTCCCCATAGTAAATTGTCGTCTTGGACTGATTGCCATAGATGCTCTCGTCGGTCTTGTGTCCGTTGAACCAGTCGACTTCCTTGGAATTGCTGTATGTGTCTGAGGGGCCGTAAACACCATCGAGAACAATCGCGGCGCTCACCGGCTGGACGGAGATAGTCAACAGCACAATTGTCCCCAACACCGCCGCGTTTCTGAAGGTGATCTTAGTCATTGGCTTTTCCTCCTCCCCGTCCTCTCGGGACTGGAAGCAATCGACCAGGCCGGTGGTTCCCTGTCGCATAACAAACGTCCTGATGCCAAACCCGACGTCCGGTCATCAGCCACCAAACGGAACCTATGATTCAGATCGAATGCGGGCAAATGTAATTGAGATTCTGATGAGAAATGTGAGCGCCTTGATTTCGATGGGCTCTTGAGAGTATTGTAGTCTGGAGCAAACAGCCCCACAGGAGTGCGATCGAATGATTATTCAGCGAAGAGCGAGAATATTTCTTGCAGCCGCGTTTGTCGCGGCAGCGGTCTTTTTGACGGCGGGTTGTGTCCAGTCGCCCGACTGCACGACCGGCTCGCGGTCATATCAGGTTGCAGCCGATCCGCACGATACGCACGCGCAGCACATCATGCTCGACGATCACGCCCGCATGCGAGACCTCACTATCAAGGCCACAAAACTCGCCGACAGCAAAAAAGCCGTGCCGACCTCCTCGCTGGTCAAACAACTCAACAGGAAGCAGTGCAAACTGTCGCTCCCGGCACGTCTGACGAGGAAACTGACCCGCCAGGATATCCACCGCAGGAACCTCGACGGTGTCCTGATCGTCGCCGGGGTCTACAAATGCAAGAAATGCGTCAAGTGGCACATCAGTCCGGCAAGCGGATTCGCGCTGACGTCAACCGGCGCCATCGCCACAAACTACCATCTCTTCGAGAGCAAAGACAAGAAGGCCTTCATCGCCATGACACGCGACGGGAAGACCTATGGAGTCAAGGAAGTTCTCGCCGCCAACAGGGCTGACGATGTAGTTATCCTCCAACTGGATATGGGCGGCGCAAAGCTCAAACCGTTGTCCCTGGCGCCGAACACGCCGATAGGCACCGACGTTACCGTCATCAGCCACCCGAACCGTCGCTTCTACAGTCTCAGTGCAGGCGTGGTTTCGCGTTACTGCAGGCGGCGAACCAAGCGCGGGACGACTAACATGGTGGCCATTACCGCCGACTTCGCACGAGGCTCCAGCGGAGGCCCCGTTTTCGATGACCGTGGGAACGTGGCGGCGATGGTGGCCAGCACCTCTTCGGTCTACTACACGCAGACCAAGGGCAAGCAGCAGAACCTGCAGATGGTCTTCAAACAATGCGTCCCCTCGGCGAGCATACTGAAACTCGTCGCCGGCGGCGGGCGCCGCTGACAAGGCCTCCGTCAACAGAATACCTTATTCGCCCTGTTCGCCCCGCAACAGTTGAAGCGTTCTTTCGTCTTGATCGCCATTGAAGAACTTATCCAGGACAAGAGCAAACGCAGAACCACGTTCCGAGATGGTTGCAAACAGTGTCATTGAAGATCTCAACTTCAGATCATCGGGAAAGCCAAATACTTCCGACGCTGAACGCCCATCTATGCCCAAGACCGCTTCTGCACAATCTGACAGCCTTGCTCCCAGCAGAGGATGTTTCAAGTATTCCCGAGCTTCTTCTATGCTCTTTATGGCATATTGTCTTGAAATTGAACTGTGCCCCAAACCTTCAATCTGGGGAAATATGAACCACATCCAGTGACTTCGCTTCTGACCGCCTGCCAATTCCGCCATGGCACGGTCATAGACGCTTTCTTGCGCTTTTGTAAAGCGATTCAAGTTGAATGGATCACCAGAATCGATAATGTCGTCAGTATCGCTCATACCGTCTTCCTTCCTGTTCCCGACAATGTATCTTGCGCGGTTTGCATAATACCATGCGGGCGGCAGGGGGGCAATTGCGACCGCAAGGCGCCAGGCGCCTTTGCATTGGACGGGGGATTTGTGTATCTTCTGGGGCTGCGTGAGGCAAGGCGATGAGTATACTCTGGGAATTCCTGAAGAATCCGAAACGTACCGGGGCGATCGCGACCAGTTCGCGCAGGCTGGCGAGGATGATCTGCTCCGAGATAGGAGTTGATTCGGCGTCTGTCATCGTGGAATACGGTGCGGGCACGGGCGTTTTCACCGAAGAGATACTCCGCGTGAAGAAGCCCGAGGCCTGTTTTTTCGCCATCGAGCACAGTCCCAGGCTGGCGAAGAATTTCCGCCGCAAGTTCCCCGATACCCGCCTGTTTGAAGATTCCGCCGAAAACGTCGCTAGCATGCTCGCCGAGGTCGGGCAGGAGCAGATCGACTCGATAGTTTGCGGCCTGCCCTGGGCGGCGTTTGATGAACCGCTCCAGGACAGCCTGCTGACCGCGACGCTCGCTTCACTACGCCCGGGCGGGAAGTTCGCGACGTTCGCCTACCTCCAGGGCCTGCTGCTGCCCGCGGGCAAACGGTTCAAGAAGAAACTCGCACACTTGTTTTCGCAGGTAGAAAAATCGCCGACGGTCTGGCGGAACTTACCGCCGGCGTTCGTGTACCGCTGCACAAAGTAAGCACATACTCACGTCGCGCCAAAGGTGATCAAATGCACTCAAAGCGTATCGCGATGTCCGCGGGCTGTCTTCTCGCCACCGCACTCCTGACGCTCGCCGCCTGCGAGACCCAAGGCGCAATCGCCAAATCGCATCCGCGTATCTACGTTACACCCAAGACACTCGCGGCGATCAGGGCTCGATGTAAGGGTCCGATGAAGGATACGTTCGCGTCTATGCGGAAGGCGTCGTGGATCATGAAACGCCCCGCCAAGGTCGACTGGAGCGACTGCACGAACATGGGCTACCCGGCGTTCATGTACCTCGTTACCGGAGAGCGCAAATATCTGGCCAAGACCAAAGAGTTCCTCGACGCGCTGATCCGCCGCCCACCTCGCAACCAGTATCTCAGCCCGGAGTTCCTTCGCGCCGCGTGCGTGGCCGCCGACTGGATATGGAACGACCTGACCCCCGCCGAGCGCAAGCGTTATGGCCAGGGGCTGGTCTCGCTGGCCCAATGGGTTCTGACGAAGATCTGGCGTCACAGCGATTACAACAACCACTTCGTCGGCGAGCATTTGTCGGTACTCTACGTAGGCGTCCTGCTCGACGGGGAGAACATCGAACCGCAGCAGACGGCCAAACTGCTGGCGATCGGGAAAGATTACCTGCTGAAACACGCCCTGCCCGCTGCCGACGAGATCGCCGGTCCGTTGAACCGACAGGAATGGTACAGGCCCCTGCCCTACATGCAGTACCTTGCTCAACCCTCCGACCCCAAGCGTATCGGGGCGTTTTTCGTGGGTGGTCAGGCAGAGGGCTTCAGCTATAACGATTGGGGATACGCCCGCCCGCTGGCGCTGACCTGTGAAATGTGGCGGACGGCCACGGGGCAGGATCTGTTTGCGGGTTCATCGTTTTTCCGCGGACAGAGCGTTTGGCACGCATACGCGCTGCGACCGCGCGGCACGTTCGCCAGGAGCGAAGATTGCACTTCCAGCCACAAGCCCGGAAGCAATCTCAAGACGCTCATGCACCTGCTGGCGACGCGGCTTGACGATCCTCTGGCCGAGTGGTTGGCGCGGAAGCACCAGTGGAAATACGTGCAAAAAAGCTGGCAGGAGATACTCTGGCGGGATCCGAAGGTCAAGCCCAAATCGCCGGGCGAGGTCTCCCTGCCGCTTGCGGGCTGTTTCGAGAAACTCGGGCACGTTTACTTCCGCTCATCGTGGTCGGGCAAGACCGCTGCGTTTGCAATGTTCCAGTGCGGACCGTTCTACGCCGGCCACCAGCACCTGGACAATAATACGTTCGTGATTCACCGCGGAGGGTCGCTGGCAATCGATGCGGGAACCAACGATTACACGTCGCACCGGGGCAACTATTACGCGCGGACCATCGCCCACAACGGGATTGTCGTGTTCGATCCGGACGAGAAATTCAGCGGGCGCACCTGGTCCGCCGGCGATGATACCAGCGGCAGCAACGATGGCGGGCAGATGCGCGGCCGGTCGCTGTCGCGCGTCGGACAATACAAACCGGGCGGCCCGTCCGACATCGGTCGGATACTGGACTTCCGCACCGGAAGATATGTCGCCGGTTGCGTCGGCGATGCCACGAAATCCTACTCGCCGAAGAAGGTCCGCCGGGCGGTTCGGGCGTTCTACCATCTCCGCAGTGACCCCAAAGCCGCCCGCTCGATCGATACGTTCATCATCTACGATCACGTTGTCACCACCAAATCCGCCCTCAAGCCCAAATGGATAATGCACAGCATCGACAAGCCCGTCGTAACCGGGCGCCGGTTCGTTGTGACTTCCGGGGGCGGGAAGCTTGTCGGCGATATCGCCTGGCCGCTCGACGCGAAAATCGAACTCGTCGGCGGGCCCGGAAGCGAATCATCCGTGGCGGGGAAGAACTATCCACCGAAGAAAAAACCCGACCCCGAGCACGGTTCGTGGCGGATCGAGATCCCCACCGCCGCGCGGACACTGGTAGTACTCCGCGCAATGCAGAAAGACACCCCCGCCCCACCGCCCGCCAAAATCACCGGGCTCGGCGGTGAACAAGGCATGATACTGAAGCACGCCGGAGTCCAGTCGATGATCATCATGCCCCGCAAAACAGCGACCTCCCTGCCGAGAATCCTCGTCACAGGCAAGGGCAGGAAAATAGAGGAACTGAAACTCGACGCGCGGGGCAATCGCATCTAAAATCTCTCTTGTCAGGATTTCGACCAGGTAAAAGACAACTAACCCGGGTCGGAGGCCTGAGCCATCCGTCCCGAGTAGCCCGGAGGGCGTAGCAGGAACCTGAGGCCCGCACGTTCCTGCACCCTTTTTCAGCCTAACGTTACTCCTCAGGCGCGGCCTTTAGGACGTCGCCTGCAGGAGATTGTTCTGCATCCTTACGCATCATGCTTGAGAATCTCGTTGCGCCGACCGGACGGTCGGCGATCAGCTTTCCATCGTAGATGATGCTGAACATGCCATAGGGCGTCGGGAGTTCCCTTGACGCCTTGGCGCTCCTGATTCGAACCACGTTCGGGTCCAGCCCCAGAGTTCTGGCCACCTCCGCAATCTCCTCCACCCACTTTGGGACCATCGGACACTGATCGGCAGCCAGGATCGTGAGGCCCTTCTTGTACCTTTTCAGCAGTCGCTCCCTTTCAACGATGAAACGAGGGGCAGGGCCCGCTTTCTTCATCTTCTTGACGAGTAGCTCGTAGGGAGGGGAGGTCTCCACCGAGGCAAAACCCGCTTTGATGAAGAAATCACTTCCTGCCATGAAACTATCGGAACTGGTCACAACGGCGACCCCTCGGCACTTGCTCTTCTTCGCATCCCTGAGACAACTATCCACCAGGAGGGCGCCAAGCCCTTTCCCCTTGTGCTTGCCGTTGACCATCAAGCAATGGATGACAAGGTAGCCCTCCGCCTTCACCGGTCTCCACGCGTGACTGCCCAAGGCGTACTCGATCATCCCAATATCACCGAATTCCCGTGAGCGGAGTACTTTGAACCTCAGGCCTTCCGCGTAGCGCTCCTTGAGCCAATCCGTCTTCCGACGATGCCCCAGGTTATTGGCGTCTTTGTAGCCGCAGAAGCCGCACCCGCCAATGTTTTCGGCATCCGTGTCAACGATTTGGTACTCTCTCATCTTGCTGTTCCGGTCAGTTGCATATTCACCGATGCTTGCTACCTTACAGGCCGTGCATCATCTGGGGAAATCAGTAGGCACGGATCCTTGCTGGACGGGCTATCGTTGCTGCTCACTGGCCCAAATCCAGCATCTTGAGCACGGCCTTAGCAGCGGCACGCCCCTGCGCCGCGGTGTGCTTCTGCAACGCCCTCACGGCTTGGGCATTTCCCTGCGCCGCGGCCTTGCGTAACCACTTAATGGCCTCGTCATCATCCTCTGGCACGCCCTTGCCCTGGGAGTACATGGCTGCCAGGCCCAACTGGGCGTCGGCGTCCCCCTGCTCAGCCGCCTTGCGAAACCACTTCAGGCCCTCGGAGTAATCCTTCGGCACGCCCTGGCCCCTGGCGTACATGGTTCCGAGCCTGCTCTGAGCGACGACGAAGCCCTGCTCCGCCGCCTTGCG
>CAZSLS010000154.1:13582-16567 GCA_964607575.1 uncultured Planctomycetaceae bacterium
ACATGGTTCCGAGCCTGCTCTGAGCGACGACGAAGCCCTGCTCCGCCGCCTTGCGGAACCACTTGACGGCTTCGGTAGCGTCCTTCGCCAGGCCGTCGCCGTTCATATACATCCCCCCCAGGATAAATTGAGCCCTGGCGTCTCCCTGCTCGGCCGCCTTGCGAAACCACTTAGCGGCCTGGGCATAGTCCCTCGGCACGCCGTCGCCCCGGAGGTGCATGTATCCGAGCATGTACAGGGCCCTAGCGTGTTTCTGTTCCGCCGCCTTGCGCCACCACTTCTGGGCCTCGGCGGAGTCTTTCTTCACTCCCTGGCCCTGGAGGTACGCGTATGCAAGGTTGTACTGGGCCTGGGCGTTCCCCTGCTCAGCGGCCTTGCGGTGCCACTTAGCGGCCTGGGCATAGTCCCTCGGCACGCCGGCGCCCCGGATGTACATGATTCCGAGGTCGCATTGGGCCTTAGCGTGTCCCTGTTCGGCCGCCTTGCGAAACCACTTCACGGCCTGGGCATAGTCCTTCTGCACGCCCTTGCCGTTGGCGTACGCACTGGCGAGGTCGTACTGGGCCTTGGCGTCTCCCTTCTCCGCTGCCTTGCGAAACTTCTCTGCTTTGGCCTTGAGTGCTTTCTGGATCTTGGCGTGTTCCTGCTCGGCGGGCTTGAGTGCTTTCTGAGCCTCGGCGTGTTCCTGCTTCGCGGCTCTGCGGTACCATTTCACAGCCTCGGCGATATCCCTCGGTACGCCCTTTCCCAAGTCGTAAATGGATCCAAGGAGGAACTGGGCTTCGGCGTGTCCCTGTTCGGCCGCCCTGCGAAACCACTTCACGGCCAGGGCCTGGTCCTTCGGCACGCCCTTGCCTTTGGCGTAAATGCGGGCAAGGTCGTAACTGCGGGCAAGGTTGTACTGCGCCTGGGCGAACCCCTGTTCCGCGGCCCGCCGAAACCATTTTACGGCAAGGGCCTGGTCCTTCGGCACGCCTTCACCGTTTTCGTACATCATTCCGAGGTTGTCTTGGGCCGCGGCGAGTCCCTGTTTCGCGGCCGGCCGATACCATTTCACGGCCTCGGCAAAATCCTTCTTCACACCGTTGCCGCGGTAGTACATCGTACCGAGGTTGAGTTGGGCCGTGGCGTCTCCCTGTTTCGCGGCCCGCCGATACCATTTCACGGCTTCGGCAAAATCCTTCTTCACACCGTCGCCGCGGTCGTACATCGCACCGAGGTTGGATTGTGCGTCGGCTAAACCCTGTTCCGCCGCCTTGCGCCACCACTTCCGGGCCTCAGCAAAACTCTGCGGTGTCCCCTGGCCCAGAAGGTGCTTGACTCCGAGGTAGTATTGGGCTTTGGCGAGTCCCTGTTCGGCGGCCTTGCGAAACCACTTTACCGCCTGGGCCTGGTCCTTCGGCACGCCGTCACCGTTTTCGTACTTCATCCCGAGGTCGTACTGGGCCTTGGCGTCTCCCCCTCCCGCCTCAACTGCGGCAACGCAAAGAATCGGTATGAACAAAATGAGCATGGCAATCTTTTTCATCTTCTAATCTCCTGAGGCTAACGTTTCGTGTCATCGGCGCCGCAGGCGTCCGTTGCACACGCTGGTTATGGTATTTAATCCGCGTTCCTTCGCTTTATCAACTATTGCCCATTAGTTCGTGATGTCCCCTGTCTCTTGCGTCGGTACTCCATGAGGAATTTCCGCGCATCGGGGGGGAAGCTCTCGGACGGATGCTTCTCATACCTAGACGACTCTCGGTCCGGATGTCTGGGGATGGCCACTATGACAGGGGCGCTAAGATCTCCGGGGTCAACGAGGAACTCCTTCATCAACCGCTGGAAAGCTAAACGATGCATCTTCAAAGGGTCTTTCGGAAGCACAAATCCACGCTCATTTGCCCCGTACGCGTAATCACCGACGAACTCAAACACTATTCTTGCGGAAAGCATATCCGCGTAGTCTTCTTCCACCCACAAAACGAATCTATCCACGGCGTCCTCGTACATCAAGATGGCGCCGGGTTTGTCCCCCGCAACAGCCAGCCTTTCGGCCCTGTGGGCAAGCTGCATGGCTTCGGCAATCCCTTCGCCTGAAACAAGGCGAAACTCCCGGAGCAGACCGCGAAAGAACCGTATCACATTCCCGGCAATGTGCCCCTGAATGCTCCGCCCCCCCACGCAGATTTTGAGGGGCGATGAATCACGGTGGGCGCTCGCGGAGTCCGGGAAAAGTTCGGTCGATGCCTCACACGCCTCCGACAGAACCCTTGCCAGGAACAGAGCGGTCCGTTCGTCACAACGTACAAGCACGGTCAGACGGCATGATTCAATCTTGCCGCCCGACTTCTCTGGCCAGCGGAAATCATGACGCGCGCCTCCCAAAGAAGTCATCAGGATATCATGATTCCTATTGTCTAGATCCGGGATGTATATTGAAGCAGCCTCCCGGCGGGCCTTCTCCAACTTGTTGGACCTACAGGCAACGCCCTGGGAGCGGTCCACGCATCCCGCAGAGTACGCCAACAGAACCAACACGCCGCCATAGATGGTCAATCGGTTCATCATTTCGTTTTCCCCATAACGTTTCGTGTCATCGGCGCCGCAGGCGTCCGTTGCACACGCTTGTTATGCTGTTTAATCGGATTGTCCGGTCACGCGGTCCGTATCCCGTGGTACGACCTCGACCAGACCTTCTTTCGATACTGTCAGCGCTTTGGGATAGTATTTCAGTAGTTTGCTCGGTGATGGCCCTGCCATACCGAACTTGAACTTATCTGCCTTCCCCTCTTCTCCCAATCCGATAATCCTTAGAACGTACTGGTCATCAGACTCTTCACGGGGTTTTGATGCGAGGAGCCAGATCACAGTAGCACCCGGCAACTGATAGAAGATGCTCTGATGGGTCAGCTTAGGCGGAGGCCTCCCAGGCCCTCCGTGATGGCCCTGGCTTGCACCCCGAAATTTGATCCAGGTGTTATGAGAGTTTCGAGTAGACTT
>CAZSLS010000155.1:0-16513 GCA_964607575.1 uncultured Planctomycetaceae bacterium
AAAGCGGTAACCTGACTCTCATTCACAGTGGTACAGAAAATGGGGGCAGGTCAGAAGGATGGTGGTGGGTTCCGGCGTGCCCTCACTCACAACCCAGACGCCCATCTCCTCCGTAGTGGGTAAGAACCACTGTTCCCCATCAGAGTAATCGTAAATAGTATCGTTGAATTTGAAGTAATATGCTCCATCTTGCGATGGATTGTGTCCCCACCCGTCAGGCACCATTGGCGATGACCAGTACCGATATCCTATGTTAAGGAATGGTCCACTATTGGTGAATCCGCCGGAACCGCTGGTATTTCCCAGTTCCGTATAATAGAGATGCCCCATCTCACTGCCGATTATGTTAGCGCCCTGGTTTGGACCGCTCCCATCACTATTAACAGATGTGGGCAGACGCCAGTCATTAAAGCCAAGGAGCTCCGTGCTGTTCAGGTGATCAACCCAGGTCTGAGCTTCATTCCATGTCATCAGGCCGTCCGCATCCCAGCCTGATGTCTTGGCATAGTTGGCGTCATTAAGCCACCAAAGATCAAGGTCGTTATCATAGATCATGCCCAAAAGGGCTGCATCCGCTATGCCCGACATTCCCAAGAACAATGACATCCCAATTAATAGAGCTGTAAACTTTTTCATGGCTACCTCCAGAATTCCTAAATAATACGTAGTGAAGTCGATTGCACAGGAGGGTTTGGCCAATGCGGCTTCGCGAAGAAAGGCGTGAGGGCATCCTTCTCACCACGGGAGCCAACTGGCTAAACTGTTCCTTGAGCATGAGCGCGTGAGCGAGCTTGAGCAAACCGTATTGTACCATGAAACTCGGATATCGCCAAGGGGATTCTCAGATCGTCTTGCATTTAACTCTTGACCTGAAAAGAAGCAAAGTGTTTACCTGATAATCGATTCCCCTGCCCCCCTACCGACCTTTGCGGTCGGAGCCCCACTGCAGCAACGTCTAAGCTCAGCGGTCCCGATGTACATCGGGATCCGCTGGAACGTTTTGTTGGCTTGTTTTTACTGTTTCGGCATACACCTTCGCGTACCTTTTCCCAAGCATGATATAGGACTTCCTATCGAAATGGACCATATGACGGTCTGGCGACGAACAGTCCGTTGACTCAGCAAATCCTGTGTGTTTCACTTTCTTTGGCAATGAGCGAAGAACTCCGCGCACTTTATCTATTCTTTTCACCCGATCCGGTTTGCGGTGATCTTTGCCCGTACCGTAGAATTCAGCGAGGTTTCCCACAATGAAAGGCAGCTTGTCATTGGCCAGATCTTTCCGCACATCTGCTATAAGTTGCTGCAGTTTTTGTTCGTAGGAATCGGCTTTCGCCTGGCTGACGGTGTCTGATTCTCCCTGGTGCCACAGCACCCCCTTTATAGTACCTCGCGTCATAGCGTGTTGGGCTTTCTTGATTGCATTGGAGTAGGTTGGAGTTCCTTTTTTCAGTTTATCAATTCCAGCTCCCCCCCAGGCGACGGGTATCAACCCGACGGTAACGCCGGGCTTATCTTTCAGGTACTCTATCGCAAAGGGAATGCCCAGCCCGAAGCGATCTGACCTGAGTCTGTTATGAAGCGGATGGGCGGCCGGTCTCCATCTGAGCTTCCCCTTGGCCTTAGTGGGCAGTTTCACCACATAGGGAACCGGTTTCCGATCTTCAGCCAACATCATGGCGTATCCGGACATATTCGATTGCCCCATTAGGAGGAACACATGAAAGTTCTCTTTTGATGAAGGAATCTCCCACGCTTTTGCATCTTGCTTGTTATCCGTTGCGAACACCGAACCAGATAGCAGAGCACACAATACAATGCACAAGGGGCTAGTCACTTTCATTTTCAATCTCCGTAAGCCAACAATTCATTCAAGCCCACGGGCACTGGGGGAGGATCCAGTATACCTTTGGAGCAAATCTCCTGGCCAAACGCACCAACGCCCAGTTCCTCATAATCACGTCCCCTTGTTTATAGAACCTTGCCTCCATCATAACAAGCATGAACTTTGTGTCTGTATGGGGTCAGAGCGTGAGTACTTAATAACGTGATCTGCCCCACGTCTTATTAACTATTCACGCTCTGACCCCATAGACCCCATGTCATTCACGCCGGGGGACCTTCAGTTCGAACACCCTGATGATGTCGGCCACAATCTTCTTGTGTCCGGCGGGCGCCCGGCGGTGCCAGTTGGATAGATAGTCCTGGAAGCTGCTTGAAGCGGGCTTGTCGAAGGCGACAACGTACAGGAGAATCAATTCCTCGCGGACGGATGTGTTGCGGGTATTGGCTTTGAGCCTGGCGTGCAGCGATTTGAGCTTGGCTTCCCGGACGACCAGGGCACCGGCGCGTTTCATCTTGGCGAGGATTGTCACTACCGAAGGCGACTTGATGTAAGTTGCGATCGCGACCGCTCGCTTGTAGAGCAATTTGGCCTCTGAGAGGTCGCCTTTAAGCGCGCGGGCGTCCGCGCGGGCCTCAAGCATCTCCATGTACGGTTTGCCCGCGGTCTTCTTCGCTGAACCGTAACTCTTGCCGAAGCGGAACTTGACGATCTCGAACTTCCGCTGACGCCACTTCTCCTTCCTTGCGGGGACCGCTTGTTCGAGCAGCGCCAGGGCTTCCAACGCGATATCGCAGCCGGATACCGAGCCCGAGGCGAACTGAACCGCCTTCTCGTACAGGAGAATCTGTGTGTTCGGCGAATCGGAGACGTCTTTGGCGGTCTGGAGCAGCCTGGCGGCAAACTCCACATCGTCAGTTTTGGTCCTGCTGGCGGCGACCTTCCGGGCCTCCTCGCCGAACAGCGTCTCGAAGTCGCCGGCGGCGTCCGCCAGGGCGATTCCCCCGCAAAATGCGAGTACAAATGCTGTCGATAGAATAGCGAGCGTCAATCTTTTCGCCGGGCACATACTCACCACCTTTGATATCAAACATGATTCGCCCCGAATTATACCACCTCCAGGCAATTGGGATTACACCGTTTCAGAGATTCCCCGCAGGTGCGAATGACATGCACGCAGGAGGTACACACACCCCCCGCCTGTGAACCATCATTTCTCCACACCACACGCGAGACCCAGCAGGCATAGCAAGACCTAACACATTACTGCATCAGATGTTCTGTTGCCTTGTTGCCGATCGACCAGATCGATTCCGGCGGTTCTCGATACTTCTCACTCTTCATGGGTGTGAACCAATTGTGAACCAACTCGCAGTTGAAAGAATAATAGTTGGCCGGCAATTCTTCGTCCGGATCGCCTGGTCGTGAACTTTCCAATGAATTAAGCATTGAATCTCACGCGCAAATGAATACGCGCCCGGAATTCGCCGACATAAGGTGAGTATCGTATGCTTCATTGGGCAATTCCAGCCCAAGCGATCATTGGGATATCTCTTCGGATGGAGCGATTCGGAGGAACCGTAAGGAGCATCGCTTATGTCGTTAGGAGCGGGACATTTGGCAAGGTCCGCGTACTTGCCTATTGGAGTCGATCTCGGATCGGCGAGCGTTACGTTGGCACAGGTGCGCCTGGTTGATCGGGCGGCCCGCGATTTCAGATTGATCGCGGCGGCCACTGCAAAAACACCCGGTTTTGAAGAAAATATTACATCGGGTCCTTCTGCTCGGCAGGCTGACCGCCGCCGGCGGTTCGCCGAGGTCCAGGAAATACTCTCGCACAACCACTTCACGGGGCGAAAGTGCATCCTCGCCCTACCGGCGCGCGACTGCTTCGTACAACCCCTCAGCGTCCCGAGAGAATGCATCGAGAACCCCCAGGAGATCAAGACCGCAATCGAGTGGGAACTCCGGGACAAGGGCGAGATGTTCTTCGGGCATCCGATCGACATCGATGCAACGGTCGTTCAGTACATCATGACCGGAAACGAGATATACGAAGACGGGCTGTCGAAGGAGGAGGTGATCACGTTCGGCGTTTCGCGTGATATAACTTCTCAATACCTGAAAATGGCGCGTGACGCAAAGATCAAGATCATCGGATTGAACGTGGAATCCTGCGCGGTGCTCGAATGTTTTTCCAGGCTGCTTCGTCGTTCGGCCGACATGGACAAGTCGTACATGTTCATCGATCTCGGCGTAACCAGCACGCAGGTGGTAATTTCCCGCGGTCCGAACATGGTCTTCGCCCGCAACTTGCTCTCTACGTTCCCCGTATCGGCGGAGGACGACCACGAGGACCAGGAGCCCGACGGCCCGCCCGTTGAGGTTTCCGTAGACGCCGATCAGCCTTCCACGGTGGTCTTTGAAAGCGAAGCCGACCAGCAGGTCGATTGCCTCGCCGGCCTGGTTGCTGAAATCAATCAGTGCCTGGATTATTGTGAATCGGTCGGCGGTAGCCGCGAGATCGACCGCGTCGTATTCACCGGCGGGGGTGCATACAACAAGGGGGCCTGCAACGAATTGTCGGTACGCCTTGGTTTGTCGGGGCAGGTTGGTAATCCTCTGCTTGGTATAAAGGACGTCAATCTTGCTTCGCTGCCCAAGGAGATTACTGAAACAACGGTAAACCAGACCAAGCCCGGTATGCTCCGCTGCCCCGACTGGGCGGTGGCGGTAGGATTGAGCGTGGGCGCTTCGGTCGAGACGGCTGCATAAGAGAGTACCATGAGCCTGATAAACCTACTTCCGCAAGACTATTACCAACGCCGTCAGGGCGTGCGCACAAATGTCATGTGCGTGGTCCTGTTCGTGGTGGTTATGGGGTGTATCGTCAGTGCCTCAATGGTCTCGCGTTACAACGCCAGCCAGACCCAGGCGATAATGGACAACCTCAACCGCTCGTACAGCCAGGCGGCCCAGACAATCTCCCAGATGCAGACCCTCAGGGGCCAGAAACAGACGATACTCGATAAGCGGCGGAAGATCGAATCTCTTCAGGACCCCGTGCCCAAGAGCATAGTCCTTGCCGTCCTGACAAACGCCCGCCCGGACGGGGTTTCGCTGCTCCACGTGAAGTTGGGTTCTCGCTTCGACCCGCCCGATTCCGCCACCAGGAACCCAACTGTCAACACGACCAAAGACCAAACCGCCGCCGTGCCTCCACGGCGCAGCGAACCGAAGGTCACCGTGGAGATTATCGGTTTGGCTCAGACGGATCTCCAGGTTGCCCACTACCTGGCCAATCTCACCGACAGCGGTCTGACCCAATCGGTGGATTTGTCCTACACGCAGGACTACGAGCCCAGCGGTCAGGGTAGCGAGGGGATCCCCAAGCACCTGCAGGGCTTGCGTGAGTTTCGCCTGAAATGCCGTCTGAACAAAAAGATAGACGCAACGAGCATGGCCGATCGCTGGCGAAACACTGAGCGCCAGGCCCTTTCGATCAACCTCACACCGCACGCCAACAAAGACCCTCGGGGCAAACCGGTCCGAAACGTTCCAGGAACACAAAAATGAAGCCAAGCCCGCGCGAACTAGTTTTTGCACTCGTTTTGCTGGCCATTCCGATGGCCGCATGGCAACTCGAGTTCGCCCCTCGCAACCGGCGACAGGCAGAACTCAAAAAGCAGATCGCCGCCAAGCAGGTCAAGATCGACAAGTTGTTCGAGAAGAAGCAGTTGTCCGGCGCCATTGGAGATCTCAGGAGTCAGATCGCCAAAGGCAAGGAGGCCGTTGCCATCTTCC
Organism: uncultured Planctomycetaceae bacterium; assembly: GCA_964607575.1. Classification (GTDB taxonomy): domain Bacteria; phylum Planctomycetota; class Phycisphaerae; order SM23-33; family SM23-33; genus BS750m-G57. The sequence continues at coordinate 5,648 of CAZSLS010000155.1, forward strand.
GATCCCGCCTTCCCGACGAGAAGGACATCGACCAGATCGTCAGGGAAGTCTGGCGTCTGGCCAAGGCCAACAAACTCTCGCCGACATCGGTGCGAACCGTCCCTCCGAGAGCAGGCAGGCAGTTCACAAACGCAGGCGGACCGCACGGTGAGCAGCCTTTACTGATCCAACTCGAAGGCAAATTTACCGGACTGTACTCATTCATGCTCGATATGGAAAGCCAGTCGCGGATCATGCGCGTCAGGCAGATGACACTCAAGAAACCGGAAAAAACCGAAAATGGCCAGGTCTCAGCCACAATAGAGTTCTCGATCTTCTTTGAGCGCAAGAAAGGGGAAACCCAATGGACAACCAAGATATGAGACAAGCGGGTCTGGCCGGTGATTTCCTCGCCGAGAGCGAGCCCACCGCCCCGGTCGAAGCGCAGCAGACGAACCACTCAGAAAGCCCTGCCGGCGGCTCGTCATCCGCCGAAGAATCCGCAAACGCGCAAAAACGCGCCAATATCGTCCTCGCCGTTTTGTTCCTGGCGGGCATGGGGTTGGTCTACTTCATGTCGATGCATGACGAGACGACCAAGGCGGACCCCATGGAAGTGGCCCGCGAAACGATAGTTGACCACGCCGTCAAGCAGTTCCAGACCGACCCGGGCAGTATGACCGGCGATAGCTCCAACGCCGACAAACCGGACGAAAACCCGGTTGAACTCGCGCGCGAGATGATTACCGGGACCGCCAAGAGACAGGTCCCGCTCAAGGAACTCAAGGACAATCCGTTTGTGCTCGCCCGCGGTAAGCGGACCGAGCCCAAGACGCCCAAGAAAGCGAAACCAGTCGGCTTGACGCCCGGTGCAACAGCCGTACAGCAAGCCGAAGCCCTGCGGTTGCAGTCGATTGTGAGAGCCAATGACCGCTCTCTGGCCATTATCTCAGACCGACTACTTACTGTCGGGCAGGAAATCGCCGGATGGCGCGTGCAGGAAATCGGAATTGGTCAGGTCATCCTGAAGCAAGGAGACCTGACATACGTACTTAGAATAAAGCAGTAATACCGCACAGCGAATAGCGAACCCCAGCCGTGTCGAGACACACGCGGAGGAGAGTCTATTGCCGAAATCGTTTGACAAAGGTTTCCGGTGGGTTACCGACCCATCGGTTCAAGTTGATGACCACCAGGACCACCCCAAGGACTCCCTGGAGCAGGAATCACCTGCGCCCGATTCCTCAGCGAAGCAGGCCCCAGCCCAGCAGGCCTCTGGTCAAGCACATCAGGGAACCGTATCCGCGTGGCGCCCGGCCAGAAGCGAACCCGTTATCAACTTCGTCGATTCAACAATCGCCCAAGCCGTCAACGAAGGCGCCAGCGACATCCACATAGAACCCCGCGAGAAGAAACTCCACGTTCGCCTCCGAATAGACGGAATACTCTTCAACATACCCGCCCCGCCGATCAAGATGCACCCGGCGATAATATCACGCCTGAAGATCCTGGCGAACCTGGACATCTCCGAACGCCGCCTACCGCAGGACGGACGCATCCGGGCCAATGTCAGCGGAAAGCAGATCGACCTGCGAATCTCGATGCTCCCGATCTCACATGGAGAGAAGTGCGTCATCCGAATTCTGGACAGCCGCGCAATTTCGGTCGGTCTGGAGCAACTCGGTATGGCCGAAGATACCCTCGACGCCTTCCGCTCTGAAATACTCCAACCGCACGGTATAGTACTGGTGACCGGACCTACCGGAAGCGGGAAGTCCACGACGCTGTATTCGGCTTTGCAGGTAATGGACGGCGCGGCGTTAAACATCTGCACCGTGGAAGATCCCGTTGAATACGACCTGGAATCGGTAAACCAGGTGGCGGTGCATGAGAATATCGGAATGACCTTCGCCGTCGCACTCCGCAGTCTGCTGCGCCAGGACCCCGATACCATTATGGTTGGCGAAATCCGCGACGAGGAAACCGCCCGTGTGGCGGTCCAGGCCGCACTGACCGGTCACATGGTCCTCAGTACGCTGCACACAAACGATGCGCCTTCGAGCATGACCCGCCTGGTGGATATCGGGATCGAACCCTACCTGATCAGCGCCGCGGTGAACGGCGCGTTGGCCCAGAGGCTCCTGCGACGGATCTGCGAGAATTGCAAGGAACCACTGACGGTCATACCGGAATCCATCGCCGCTTATCTCGAAAAGCACAGTGATCAGACCGGGCAGCTCTATTGCGGGACAGGATGCGAAACCTGCCACAACACCGGGTACAAGGGGCGGATCGGGATTTACGAACTGCTGGTGCTGAACGAGGAACTTCGAGACATCATAACGCACAATCCCTCCCTGGGCGACCTCAAGGCCGCCGCAAAGAAGCAAGGCATGAGATCCCTGCGGGACGACGGGCTGCGGAAAGCTTTCCAGGGTATGACCACCGTCGAAGAACTCATTCGAATTACTGAAAGCTGAGCAACACCGAACGGACGGAAGTTTTGAACGAACTACAGAGCATACTGAAAATGTCACTCAAACGCGGCGCCAGCGACGTTCACCTGGTTGCCGGACTGAGACCATTGCTTCGCATTCACACGGTGTTGGCGCCGGTTGAAGATTTCGACGTACTGACACCCGAGAATACCGAAGCTTTCGTAAAGCAACTGGTCTCCGAAGAACGCTACAAAGATCTCCTGACCAATCGCGACCTGGACTTCTCGGCCGAACTACCGGGCATGGGCAGGTTCCGCGTCAACGCCCACTTCCAGCGGAACACGGTGGGCATCGCATTTCGCGCGATTTCCAGCAGTGTCCCGGCGTTGGAGGATCTGAATCTCCCCGCGGTGGCTCAATCACTGGTATCCTGCCCGCGGGGCCTGGTGCTGGTGACCGGTCCGACGGGTAGCGGAAAATCCACCGCCCTGGCGTCAATGGTAGACGCCATAAACCGATCGTATTCACATCACGTGATAACGCTGGAAGACCCCATCGAGTACGAGATTCGTCCCAGGAAATGCGTTGTCGAACAGCGTGAAGTCGGAAACGACGTCACGACATTCGCCTCGGGCCTGAGGCACGCACTCCGACAGGACCCCGATATCATACTGGTCGGGGAAATGCGCGATCTGGAAACGACAGCGGCGGCGATTTCCGCGGCGGAAACCGGGCACCTGGTACTCAGCACGCTGCACACCCAGAGCGCCGCCCAGACCATCGAGCGAATAATCGACATCTACCCGCCCTCCCAGCAGGCACAGATTCAATCGATGCTTTCGACTACCCTGCAGGCGGTTCTGTCGATGGCGCTGTTCAAACGCGCCGATCGCACGGGCATGATACCCGCCTGTGAAGTAATGCTCTGCAATCCCGCTATCAGGAACTGCATCCGCGAGAATCGGATTCACGAAATACCGAACATAATCACGACCAACAAGCAGCACGGAATGTGCCTCTTTGATGACGCCCTGAAGGATCTGGTCCTAGGCGGTTATATTACACGCGACCAGGGACTCGCCGGCGCCGCCCGACCGGAATACCTGAACAACCTGCTGGCATCCAGGGTCTAGCCTATGGGATCCATACCAAAGACAATCAACGCACCGACGAGACCGACTTTCGGTAAGACCGCATCGAAAACCAAGGGCAGCCTGATGTCCAAGGTAAACTCGTTTCGTGTCGAATTAGGCCCGAACCTCAAGGACGTCCAGGCGTTTACCACCCAATTGGCGGTGATGCTCAAGGCCGGAATCAACATCCGCGACGCTATCGACGCTATCGCCGACCAGGTCCCCAATCTCCGCTTCCAGAGCGTCCTGCGAGAGGTCCGCCGCGACGTTGAATCCGGGCTACCGCTGTCAGATGCACTCGCAAAACACCCAAAAGTGTTCAGCTCACTCTACGTCAACATGGTCCACGCCTCGGAAATGTCGGGCAGCCTGTCGAAAATGCTCGGACGCATCTCCGAGCATCTGACCAACCAGATCGAGACCAGATCCATGGTGCGAGGGGCCATGATATATCCGGTGATACTTGGCACGATGGCAGTAGTCACCACGGTGTTCCTGCTGGTATTCGTGCTTCCGCAGTTCACAAAGCTCTTCGCCGGAAAGGAAGCACTGCTGCCCAAGCCCACCATAATGCTGATGGCGATGAGTTCGTTCATGCGAAACCAGTGGTATATCGTCGTGGGTGTTCTAATGCTGCTGATCGGGGTGCTGGTGGCGGTTTTGCAGACCGAGCGGGGCAAGGTCGCCCTGGACCGCTTCAAACTACACGTACCGATCATGAAACGCATGTTCAAAGCCCTCTATATCTCTCGCAGCGTCCACACCATGGGCGAACTGCTCACCGCGGGAGTCGACATGCTCGGTACGCTCGAGATCACAGCAGCGGTATCGGGCAATGCGGTCTACAAGAAAATGTGGTTGGACGTCCGCGATGCGGTCCAGCAGGGTGACAGACTCTCGGTCACGCTTAACAAAATCGGTATCCTGCCGAAAAACGTCATCCAGATGGTTTCCGCCGGAGAGGAATCCGGAAAGCTGGGACATGTACTGACTGAAGTGGCCGAATACTACCAGAAGGAACTCAGAGGTACAATCAAAGCCGTAACAGGCATGATCGAACCGATAATGATAATACTAATGGGGTTCGTGGTTGGATTCATCGCGATGAGCATAATTCTTCCGATCTTCAAGATGTCCAGCCTGGTGAAGTAAGTAATGGAGACTCAACGATGAGATGAAACATGCAGCGACCCGAAGCAACCGAGGCGGATTCACACTCACAGAGGCCACGGTGGCGACCATTTTTGTTGGATTGGGGATGGCTGGAATGCTGGCCTCTCTATCATCCGGAACTCGGGCTACACAAGGCGGTTACGACCTTACCCGGGCCGGTTTTCTGATTAGAGAGATCCGCGAGTATTCCTTCGCCATCCCGTTTGACGATCTCGTAAGCACAACTTATTCCCAATGTATTGACGGGCAAGGCGATGCTATAAGCTTTGACGGTAGTAGCGAATGGCAGCAGAAGATCACCATATCCCGCCGCCTGGACGACGACCTGGAATCCATCGATAGCACCGATACGTCCAACGTGAAGTACGTGCAGGCCGACATCCTCTACAAGGGCCAATCCATCCTTCAGGCAGGGTGGTTGGTCACCTCGGAGGTAGCACAATGATACGCGCAATACACAGCCGAAACACCCTGGCGCCCGGTAGCCGAGGCGCCTTCACGCTGGCGGAGGTCATGCTGTCGCTATCGATCACGGCAGTGCTGATGGTGGCGGCCGCTACCGCAATGAAAGTTTCGATGCAGGGCTATGACGAAAACGACAAGGTCACACGGGCCATGCAGGGAGCCCGGTCCACACTCGAACGCCTTACGCGACAAATCCGCACGGCCGAGAGTGCAGCCTTTACACAAACTTCAGAGCCCGGTATCTACGAAGGCCAGCAGGTAACCATGGACGTCACGACGCTGGTGATCACCAGCCCCAATGACAGTAGCTATCTGCAGCAGGTCCAGTACGTCCATCGCATCCCCATGGGCAGCACCTTAGGCGGTAAGCTCTACTACTATTATCAGGAGCAGGGTCAGGGTCTCACTACACCGACCCTGGCGATGCTGGGCGAGGAAGAGGACGTCGAGGTGGAATCTTTCGATGTCACGACGGTCAGCGAGGGGTCCGCCACGGCGAACACCAAGGTCCAGTTCACGCTGAATGTCGGAGGCAGACAGTTTGATTTCTCTTCGGCGGTGGCTTTAAGGGGCACCCAATACTGATGACAGGCCCATGCGATAGTACCCCGCCCCGCACCAGCGGTGGCGATGTCTCCTGCGGATCGTCACCCGCAGGCGAAACCTGCGCTTACTCCCGTCGGACATTCCGACCGAAGCGGACACACCTCTCGATACCGCCATTCCATAACACGATGTTTTGCGGATCTTTACGCGGCGGGCGCGAAAAGGGCGGAATATTTGAAGATTTTCGCGGGGGAATTTGCCCCAGGCAGATTTGTTTCCTATTATACCCTACGGCAACAGCAGGTTCTGCTATTGCCTATCGGCGATGCGCACTCGAGGCGCCGAACCCTTCAAAAAAAATATTCTCACTAGTTTTATCGACCCCGTTTCTTGCCGATAAACATTATGTGAGAAGCCTGCAGGGAACCAAAACAGCAATCTTGTCCCGATAGACCCTTCGTGCGGAAGTGAGGTTTACCGCAGCCGGGTTCGGCTGCTGAAAGGAGAGGAAGGCGACAAACGCACCAGGGCTCGACAGGTGGTTCCCGAGTAGTACACCAAAACTTAATAGTGTTTCACAGAGTAATTCTAACTGCGCTTGGACGCAAACAAACCACGCCAAATAACTGGCAAGCTGGAGGAAGAACAATGAACAGAAGTAGAAAAGGTTTTACGTTAGTCGAGATCCTGATCGTCGTGATCATTCTTGGCATCTTGGCGGCCATCGTGGTCCCGCAGTTCACCGAGGCTTCATCTGATGCGAAGCTCTCAAACCTGACGACGAACCTGCAATCGGTTCGCGCTCAGTTGGAACTGTACCGTCTGCATCACAACGGGTCATACCCCCCCACGGACGTGACCAGTGCACTGACCAAGAAGACCAAGTCAGATGGCACGGTCGACGCCTCGGGCGCATACGGTCCGTACATGCAGCAGTTCCCGGCAAATCCGTTTATTGACACCGCCGCCGATGCTGTCAAGACCGACGGATCATCCGGTGCAGGTTGGAAATACGTCCCTGCAACAGGGGTATTCACCGCCTTCAGCACCGGACACACTGCCCTGTAGCAACGGGGCCCCGGCCTGGACGTGGACGATTAGCTGTACACAGTCGCAACATTACGCCCCGGTCGGGGGACGCCTGCAAGGCACCCCCGACCGGGTTTGTTGTTTCTCACAACGGAATGAGGCAGGACGATGTTCCGCAAAACAAACATACAACGCGGAACAAACGGTTTCACGATGACCGAGATGCTCACCGTAGTTGTCCTGGTGGGTGTCGCAAGTGCGGTAGCAATACCCCAGTTCAGCGGGAATACCACACAGTACGCCCAAACGGCAGCCAGAAGCATCTCGCAGGATATCCAGTACGCACAGGATCTCGCCGTAACCACCCAGTCGCCGATAACCCTGTCGATCCCTTCGGGGTATGAATACAGCCTGCAGGATATCTGGGGCACGGTCCTGACGCATCCGATCAACCGCAAGCCTTACTCGGTCAATTATCAGGACGACCCCGACATTTCGCAGTTGACCATGACCGCTGACTTCGGCGGTTCGACGAAAGTGGTATTCGACGCGTTGGGTACACCCAGTACGGGCGGTACGATAACACTGAGCCACTCGTCGATGCCTTCGGATGTGGTGTTAACCCTGCACGCAGCTACCGGAAGCGTAACGGTATCGCAGACGCCCTGAGAACACTTCCCCCCTGCTACTACCGTGACTAACCCGAAGCAGCCGATGAAACCTGCTCTTCTAGTTGGCTGAATAACTTCTTGGCGAGTTCGCACTCTGGATCCACTTTGATCGCCTCGCGATAACACCTTTTCGCCTCGTCGCTGTCGCCGGCGGCGGCATGGCAGCGCCCCAGAAGGCACAGCAGGGTCACGCTCTTGGGATACAGCATTACTGCCGGACCGAGTACACGTTCGGCCTCGTGCGGCTTCTTCGCGCTCAGAAGGGAATACCCCAGGACCAGGGTGGCCTCGAGCCCGCCGGGGGCGACTTTCAGTGCTTTACGGGCAATGCTGCTTGCCGTACTGGTATCTCCCACCTCGAGATATGCGTGCGCCATCTTTACCATCAATTCCGGCGATGAGGGTTTCCTGGCCAGCGCTTCTGCATAGACGAGCCTTGCGCGATTCGGACGAGAAACCGCCATATAGCAGTCGCCCAGCATCGCATAGACCCACACAGGGGGCTTCTTGCCCTTGATCGTCGTGCGAGCCTCGAGGGCATCTATCGCCCGGGCGTATTGCCCGCCGGCGAACCGCGCCCTGGACAACTCCTCCTGCCAATGCTCATTATCACCGTTTCGCTTGGTCAACGTCGCATAATGCCCCGCGGAAAGTTCGTACTGCCCGGAGCACATGGCAAGGCGCCCGGCGAGTTCGAGCATCGGAGGGGTACCTTTGGCGTGGGCAAGATACTCTTCAACGTACTTGCTGCCTTCACCGGATCGCCCGTTAATTGCGAGAACTTCTCCAACGGCCATTATCGCATCAACGTTCCTGTCATCCAGTTCATATGCCTTCTTGTAGGCGTCGACAGCCTCTTGTATGTGTCCGGCCTTCTCCAACGCTATACCAAGGAGGTACTGTGCCTGCGAGGATTCCCCATCGAGTTTACAGGCCTCCCTGAGTTCCGTTACGGCTGACACATAGGCGTTCTGCTCCATCCTGATCCGCCCGAGCACCATGCGGGCATCGACGAATCTGGGGGCAAGTTCAACGGCTTGGTCGGCTTTCTTTCTGGCGTCAGCAAGTCTTCCGGCTTGCAGGGCCTGCTCCGCCATCCCGCAGAAAATCCTCGCACGCGCCTTGCACCAACGGTCGAAAGAATCCGCCCGCGCTTCAGAGAGGGGCTTTTGACCACATCCAACCATCGCCATCGCCAACACCGTCAATCCAATCCATTTGATCATGATCGGGCTCCATCCATGGTAGCCGCCGAGGACCAATCCTCGCGTAAGTTATTACTGTTTCGATGCTTTCGTATTCCCTGCCTTGCCCGCCGGGCGGGTAGTGGGCCCCTTTGGCGAGATCTTCTTCCCGATGGGTTTTGCACTCTCCCTGGTCGGAAGGATATAGTCGCGAGGCTTGGCGGGAGTTACTGTCTTGCGGAAGTCCTTGCCCATCTTGAACATCAGGATTCTATCGATGGCGTCTCGGACAGTAGACTGCCTGGCCTCTTCGGCCCAGTAAGCCTTGTCGGTAAGGTTTTCACGCATCTCGATCGCTTCGGGCAAACCTGGACGTCTGGCAAGGGCCATGTCGAGATCCCATCGCGCCCTGTTGAGCCGCCCGTTCTTCAGGTGCTTGCGAGCCCAGTCCATGTGCGATCGTGCCAGTCGGTCTGCCGCCCACCATTGCATGCCCTTTCTCGACCCGACCCGGAAACGTTCGACATCATCCTTCATGTTCTTGCTGGCGGCTTCAAACTCCTTCTGTTTGACGATGTGCGGCGTCATGAGAACCATTACTTCACGGCGTTCGGTAACGTCAAGTGTCGAGCCAAACAGAGTACCCACATACGGGAGACTGCCTACGATAGGCACTTGTGAACGTCCGTTTGTGGTGCTCTCGCGAAACAGACCGCCGATGACAATCGTCTGACCGTCGCGGACCAGCACGTTGGACGTCACTTCAGTCGTGGTCTCCGAGGGAATCGTGAAGGTGTCGGTAACCTGCACGCTACCATCGGAGTCTTCAGGGTGAATCATCATCCGGATGTAATCATCGCGTCCAATGTACGGGCGAACCACCAGGCTCGTACCACTTTCCAGGAACTCGATCGACTGAGTAGCAACACCGTCGCTGACTACCGTGGTAACGTAACCATCCTTGCGACCGACAATTACCTCGCCCTTCTGCCTGTTGACAACCAGGAGCTTGGGATTGGCTAGCACTGTCAGATCCGTAACCTGCTCGAGGGCACGCAGGAAAATCGAAACGCTGTCGGTAAGGAATCCAAAAGTGATTCCGCCGGTTACCGGGGCGAAGTCCGTGCGGACAGACGATACGTTGCTGATGCCCGCGCCGGGAATGTTTCTCAGTGTACCCTCGGTGACAGTAGTAAGACCGCCCTCGATCGAACCCTCCGTGGTGAAGTCCGTATTGGCCATAACGTTGAAATTGACACCGAGGTTGTTTCTCTCGGTCAGCGTGGCACTGAGGATCGTCGCTTCGATCAGCACCTGCTGTGGTCTTATGTCAATTTCACGGATGATCTCGGCAATCCGGGCAAGATTCTCGGGGTAATCGCTGACTACAAGCACACCGTTGGTGGCGTGGCTGTTGTCGCCGGCTTCGGTGGCACTGGCCGCGATGCCCGTCGCAGGTGCGGGAGTAACTGCAATAGACGCCGATTCCGACATAGCCGGTTTGATAAGCGCCTGGGCGTCTGCAGCCGTTATGTAATCCAACTGAAACGTCTGCACTTTCACCTTCAGCGCGGCTTTGGCGATTTCAGCCAACTCCTCGAGCGTGTGGATGTAGATGAACTTGTCCTTCTTGACGTACCCCAAACCGCTCGACTTGAGTACGGAGTCCAGGGCTTGTTCAAAAGTCACGTCGTACAGGGTGACCGTCACTCGCCCGCTGACGTCCTTGGACGCCACGATATTCGTGCGGAACAGCATGCTCAACTGCCGCAACACGACGCGAAGGTCCGTATCCTGGTAGTACCCGGTGAACGTACCGTCGGAGGAAACGTTACCCACGCTGGAACTACCGGTCTTTGGAGCCGGTTGTGTCGTCGGGGCGGTCGTGGGCTGATCGCCCGCGGGACGAGTAGTCGCTTGACCGGCAGCTTCCCCGGTCAGAGCCACCAACGCCAGACAGATGAGTATTCCATGCTTTGTGAACGAGTTGGCCCGTTTCATCTCTGCGCTCCTTGCAAACTCACCGGCGTTTTATGTATCGAAACCGGCGGCGAAAAATCCATTTCCATGCTATAGGTCGTCCGACGCGGGCAACCGCCCGCCAACGGACACAATCATCATCAGTTATCGGCAGAACAGGTATTTATACTCCAAGGGAATATGGCAAAAGACTCGCCGCGGCAGTTCAAAAACATGGGTGTGAGAATTTTTTCTGGCGCTTTTTAAATCACTATGTATGCTGGCCTTA
>CAZSLS010000156.1:0-16425 GCA_964607575.1 uncultured Planctomycetaceae bacterium
AGGTCAGTTCCGGAATTACCGTCCCACGTCGCGTCGACCTGCGCCGAGGCGGGCGTCGCGATCGCAATTGCGACCGCCAGAATAATTGTTAGACGATTACGTCTTTGCATGATAAGACTCCTGCACGCGATGGTTGTACGGGTACGGATTGCCGCGAATACGGCCTTACGGGTGACCCCGATAGGTTGTGGAGCTCTGTCAATATACCGCTCCTGTTCGGCTCAAACCGCCCGACAGATATGAAATGCCAGACAACTCGATACCAGACTAATGTCACTGCTTTGTCCAGCGAAAGCGAGACGTACTACTCCTTAGACCACATATATCCTCACGTCCCAGACGCCTCTATATGCCGCCGGACCAACTCCAATTACAGGTGCTATAATATCACAGCAGGCACCGAAAAGTCAAGTCGGAAATAGCCGACATCTCAACGCAAAACGACAAATCTCAAGCACCAACGTAATGTCATGGAAGCCAGGGTATTACGGCCAGGCAATCGCCTGTGACATAGGGCAGGAGACAACGCCGCGGGCAGGCCGGCTTCTGTAAGCGTTGGAATATAAAGATGTTAGCGTACAAGAGGGGTCGGTCGCAAGCACCTGGCGTCCTGACCGAAGGTACACAACGCTCACGCATGTGACACCCGCGATAACGACAACCAACACGAATCAACAAAACCGAATACGATTGTAACCATTTAGCACGCAGGACGATAGGGGGTCGTGATTACAGATTGCCAGACGCGACGAGCAGTTCACCGAAAAGCGACCGCCCCGGAACCTGTGAACCAAATGTGACGCTGCGGACTGCCTGACGGTCGCGTGCGACGGGGTCAGTCCAGACCGTGTTTGGTCAATTTGTCCCGAAACGTTGAGAGCTTCATTCCCAGTGTGCGAGCGGCGGCGCTTCTGTTTCCTCCGGCTTCTCGAAGTGCGCCGGCGAGCAATTCCTGCTCGGTCCGCAGGATGGTGTCGTGGAAATCGCCCCCTCCGTTGGCGGTTACTTGTTGCTGCGGTGTCAGGTCCGCCGAAAGCGCCTCGGCGGTTACCGCCCCGTCGCCAAGCAGTGAGGCCCGCCCCAGCGCATGGGCCAACTCGCGAACGTTTCCCGGCCAGGAGTGTGAGGCGAGCAGTCTCAGCGCGTCGCGGTCGAGAGGGATTTCGCTCCCGTTTTCGCCGCGTCCCAGCAGGTGTTCCGCCAGAGGTGGCAAGTCGTCGAGGCGGTCTCGCAGAGGCGGTATATCTATCCGCATCACGTTCAGGCGGTAGTACAAATCGCTGCGAAAGGTTCCATCGGCAGTTTTGGCCAGAAGGTCCTGTTTGGTGGACGCGATGATTCGCACATCGGCTTGCAGGCGTTTGGAACCCCCCACCCGTTCGAAGAATTTCTCTTCGATCAAGCTGAGCAGTTTGATCTGGAGCGTCGGGGGGATGTCATCGACGTCGTCGAGGTATAGCGTTCCGCCTTGCGCGAGGTCTACCTTTCCCTTTTTCAGTTGGTCAGCCCCTGTGAAGGCGCCTTTCTCGTGACCGTAGAGTTCGCTTTCGATGAGGTGCTGGGGAAAGACCGCGCAGTTGACCTTTACGAACGGGCGCGCCCGTCGCGACGACAGGTTGTGAATCGTATCGGCGACCAGATCCTTGCCTACCCCCGTCTCGCCGGTAAGCAGCACCGTCGCATCAGTTCTGGAACACAGCAGGACCATTTTGCGAACGGCTTGCATCGCCGCGGCGGTCCCGACAATGCGTTGTTCGGTCACGCTGCGGTTTTCGTCTTCGGGAGTTTCGCCTTGAAGTGTCGCGCTGAGCGTGTCTTCAATCCGCGACAGGATAGGCAGGATCGCCTGATTCCGAAACGGTTTGGTCACGAAATCATAGGCGCCCATTTTCATGGCCTCCACGGCAATTGGAATGCTTCCATATGCGGTCATGAGTATTACCGCGGGATGCGGCCCGTCGCTGTCTTTGATCTGTCGCAGCAGTGCCATTCCGTCGATATCCGGCATGCGCAAGTCGGTCAGGACAACGTCGAACCGCTCGCCAATGAGCAGATCGAGGGCCTCTTGCCCATTGACGGCGGGAGTGGCGTCGTGATCCGCCGCGGTCAGATCGTCCACCAGAGAGACCCGCTTGATCTCTTCGTCATCAACGACCAATATTCTCATTGCTGATCCTTTTTTCCTTCACCGCCCACTGCGGTCAGTGCGATTTGGAAGGTTGTTCCGTGAGCGAGCTTGCTTCGTACGTCGATCGAGCCGTCCATTTCCGACAAGAGCATGCGGCAGAGTCCCAGTCCCAGGCCCGTGCCCCCCGAATCGGCCCGAGTAGTGAAGAACGGTTCAAATACGCGGTCCAGTTGGTTCTCTGGTATACCCACTCCCGTGTCGGTGACCTCAATGGCGACGCGTTCGTTTCTGCTGAAGCTCTGGGGGTCCAGGCGAAAACTGTGAATCGAGAGTCTCCCGCCATCGGGCATTGCGGCCAGGGCATTTGTACACAAGTTGAAGATCACCTCCTGCAGGGTGTATGGATCGCCGCGGACAGGAGGCACGTCGCCTTCGTCAACGACAATTTCGACCCCGTGGGCGTGGCCTTCGCCGAGTATCGCAATGGTCGCTTTGATGGCCTGGTTGACGTCTGTGTTCTGGAGTTTCAATCCGTGCGGGCGGGCGAAGGCCTGCACCCGTTTGGCGGTAGATTCGATCCGACCGAGTGCTTCGGTCATCATACGGATGTAGTTCGTAAGCTGCGTATCGTCGGCGACCCGCTCGCTGATCGTCCGAAGGCAGTTCTGGATACCGTCGAGCGGATTGCTGATCTGGTGCGAGATGCCCGCGACGAGTTGTCCGATACCGAGCATCTTCTCTTTCTGCCTCACTTCCGCCCTGACGCGATGCATGTATCGTTGGACGGACGAAGTTAAGTACACTGTAATCCACAACGTGCTTCCGAGGGCGGTAACTATCCCTACCGTTTGCATCTCGTCCAACGCATGGGAACTGGTTTCCGCTGCATCCCGCAAGTGCGGTAGCGATAGGCTTATCACCGGGAGCCAGCGGAGATGCTGCATGCACAGAACTCCGCCGACCAGGCAGGTCGCCATAACAGCGAGGAAATACGGAGTCCAACCTCTCAGCAGCAGCGTTGCAATGATGATGTGGAACAAGAAATAGAACACGAACGGATTGTGCGAGATACCGGAGAAATAAAGCAGCAGCGTCATAGCGATCTGGTCCAGGGCGATTTGGACGAAGATATCGTGGTCCAGTCCGCTGTCGCCCGGGCCTCGCCGCCACTCGAGGAATCCGAACAGCGAGTTGTAGATCAACATCGACACTGCGATCAGATACAGTGGTATGGGATTCAACAGAATCCCGAGAATTGAAGAGGTTACGTACACAACCGCCACGACACCGGCGCAGGCGATCCACCTGAGCTTGACCAACCACTGCGCCCTGTTCGATAAAATGGGGGAAGCACGGGTCATACGATTCTCTCAACCAACCACATGGTAACTCCGCACGCGGGTATAGAATACCCTAAACCATCCGACCATGCCACAGATTTTGGCGCAACGATATTGCCCGCGCCGGTGGAGGCGGTCTTGAGTCTCCCGCGCCCCCGCGCCCCGGCAGTTCTGACGGATTCCCGCGCCCCGGCAGTCCTGACGGATTCCCGCGCCTCTGACGGATTCCCGCAGGCATCCCGTTATTTCAGACGGTGGATACTGGCGATAGTCGGATGTTTCGGGGGTATTTCCGGGCTTCTGTTTGGATTAATCCCAGTTTTCGGCTTTTCGACCGATTGGCACATTGGTTGCATAAAGCATGGCGACTCGCAGACTTCTTGTGCGGTTCGGATCTTCCCGTGCGATTGTGGCTGATCGCATCCGGGGTTTTATGGGTCAAGGGTCAAGAGATGGTTTCATCAACCGTGTTTGTGCAGTGAAAGGAAATGGAGATGAAGAATCGTTTGGTTTTACCCGTCGTGTTGGTGATGTTTGGGGCGGTTGTCCTTGTGGCTGCGACGGCGACGGCCGCCGACAAGCCCGAGCAGGACGTCAGTGCCTTGATCAAGGCGTTGAGCGAACGTCTGGAAGCTCAGGACAAGAAGATTTCGACGCTGGAATCGAAACTCACCGACGAAGCCCTTCAGAACGCACGCCATGAAGAGATTGCCAGGATCATGTCGGAGATGCGCCAGGACGCGAGCAAGCGCGATGCTCTACCGCAATGGCTTGACAATCTGACGTTCTTCGGCGATTTGCGTTTGCGGTATGAACATCGCTCCTCCGACGGAATACAACTAAGGGAACGTAACCGCTATCAGTTCCGCCTGCGTTTCGGGTTCATCAAGTCCTGGTTGGACGATCAGATGAAAGTCGGCTTCCGCCTGGCAAGCGGTGACAACAACACCGTGTTTGGGCGGAACACCGACCAGACATTCACCGGTGGGTTCAACAAGAAGGATCTCTGGATCGACCAGGTGTACGCCGTGTACTCGCCCAAGGCGATTCCCGGTTTGACGGTGATCGGTGGTAAGATACCGAATATTCTGGAACACACCGACTTGATGTTCGACAGCGACCTCAATCCAGAGGGTTTCGCCCTCGCCTATCACCGGGAAGTGTGTGGGATTGATGTGTTCGGTAACTTCGCCCACATAGTGGTCAACGAGGTCAACCAGCAGAACGCTGCCGGTACGGTTGGTCACGACACCATCTTGAATGTCTACCAGGCCGGTTTCAGATCGCCGCTGCCGGGTGGCATGAATGCAACGATTGCCGCCACGTGGTATGACTTTGAGAACTATGAAGACGCTTTCCAGTGGGCCGCGGCTAACATAGCGGGGGCCGGTGGCGTGGTAAATGGTTGGAACAGAGACATGAAGATCATGAATGTTCTAGCCAAGGTCAAGTTCAAGGCTTGCGGACTCCCGTGGCAGGTGTACGCCGACTGGGCGCATAACACGCAAGATAACGACGAGACAGCCGATTTCGAGAACGCCGATGACGGATACGCCGTTGGCGTGAAAGTCGGAAAGAACAAGAAGCAGGGTGATTGGTCGGCGGGCTATCAGTACAAGTATATTGAATTCAACGCCACACCCGCCATATTGAACGATATGGACTTTACTACGGACGGTCCCGGTCTCGGCGCGACAACTAACGTCAAAGGCCACGTATTCAAAGTCGCGTACAATCTGACCGATTTCCTGACCGCCGGCGGTAACGTATTCCTTGTCCAGCCGATCACCGGCGATCGCGACGAGAACAACTTCATCATGCAGTTTGACCTGATCTGGAAGTTCTAGCAGCAAGTCGTAAAAACGAATAGCTTTTCCGCGGACCGGAACGGGCAAGCCAACCCGTTCCGGCTGCGGTCGTTTTGTGGAGTTTGCCACCGTACTCGCTGAACTGAATCCCATTACGGATGACGGATTTCCGCGACTATGACGGATTCTCGCAAGCCTCGTGTTGCTTCGATGGTCTGCGGGGGGCCGTTTCAGGGCGCATCTTCGGTCTTCTGTTTGGATTAATCCTGTTTTGCGGTTTTTGGGCCGATTGGCACATTGGTTGCATAAGGTATACCGACTTGCAGACTTTTTTGTGCGGTTTGGATCTTCACCGTGCGATTGTGGCTGGTCGCATTTGGGATCTCGAGCGGCGCGACGTTTCACTGAAAAAAGGAACGCATCATGTCCGAGTTAACGGCAAAGGACTTGGGGACTGAACTCCTCCAGCGCATCCACGCGTTGCCCCAAGGCAAGAAGATCGACAAGTGCATCCAGTGCGGTACGTGTTCGGCGTCCTGCCCTACCAGCAGCGTCATGGAGTACGGACCGCGTGAGATTATCGCCGCACTGCGTGCGGGTATGATCGACCGGGTCCTCAAATCCAACACTGTCTGGATGTGCGCATCGTGCTATTCATGCGTGGTGCGCTGTCCGTCCAGTATTCCCTTCACTGACATCATGTACGAGCTCAAGCGGTTGGGAGTCAAGTACGGGATCTATCCCAAGAAGACCACGAACGCTGCCATGGCGAATGCCTTCAGCGAGGTGATCGACAAGCATGGTCGGAACTCGGATACGAAGCTGATCCTCAAGTACTATATGCGCACGAGTCCGTGGAAGATACTGGGACAGATGGGTCTCGCGTCCAAGTTGTTTTTCAAGGGCAGAATGGACGTTTTCACCAAGACGATCAAAGGGCTCGATGGTCTCCAGAAAATGATGGCTGCGGCCGAGGAGAATGGGGAGAAATGATTACTACCAATAACAAAAGTTTCTCGTACTACCCCGGTTGTTCCACCAGATCCGCGAACAGAGCATACGATATCTCGACGCGGAGCGTGGCGGGAACACTTGGGATCGAACTGGAAGAGCTGGACGACTGGAACTGCTGCGGCGCGACGGCGTACGTGGCGATCCACGAGAAGCGTTCGTTCGTCCTGTCGGCGCGTAACCTGGCGATTGCCGAGAAGACGGGCAAGGACCTGGTGGCCATTTGCAACGGGTGCTATCTGGCCCTTCGCAAGACGAGCAAGTACATCGCCGAGAATCCGAAGCTCAAAGAAGACGTCACCAGGGCGCTGGCCGCCGGTGACATGAGCTACGAAGGCACGATCGGAGTTCGCCACTTTCTTGATGTGGTGGTCAACGATCTTGGCGAACAGGCCATTCGCCAGTGCGTATCCCGCAAACTGGATGGGTTGAAGGTGGCGCCTTATTACGGTTGCCAGATCGGTCGGCCTTTCGGCGAGATCGACGACGCCGAAGACCCGCAGATGATGGACGATCTGATCGGTTGGCTCGGTGGCGAGGCGGTGCATTTTCCGCTGAAGGCCAAGTGCTGCGGCGGGTTGATGATGACCACCCAGGTGGATATCGGTCAGGAGCTTACCGGTAAGATCCTGCAGAACGCCAGGGACGGCGGCGCCGACTGCATCATCACCGCATGTCCGCTCTGCCAGATGAACCTTGAGGGTTACCAGCAAACGGTCAGCAAAACGATGGGGACCGACTGCAGCATTCCCGTTCTCTACTTCACGCAACTGATGGGGGTCGCTTTCGGGTCGAGCCCGGGCGACCTGGCCCTGAAGGACTCATTGACACCCGTTGAAGCCTTGTTGACAGAGAAGGTGCATAACTAATGATAATGAGAGAAGATAATGGACAAGAGCGGATCGGCGTTTACGTCTGTCACTGCGGGACGAACATCTCGCATACCGTGGACGTAAAGGATGTCGCCGACTATGCCCGCGGGCTTCCCGGCGTGGTCACTGTCCGGGAGTACAAGTACATGTGCTCCGATCCCGGTCAGGACATGATCAAGAAGGACATCGTCGATGACGACCTCACGCGAGTGGTCGTCTCCTCCTGCTCGCCGCTGATGCACGAGGAGACGTTCCGGAACACCTGTGAAGATGCGGGGATGAACCGCTTCCTCTTCCAGATGTCCAACATCCGCGAGCAGTGCTCCTGGGTGCATCCGGACCGCGCCAAAGCTACCGCCAAAGCCAAGCGCCTCGTCGCCGCGGCGATTCGGCGCGTCAGCTTCCACAAGTCCCTGGAACAGCGCGAAGCGCCGGTAAACCGCAACACGCTTATCGTCGGGGCGGGTATCGCCGGGATCGAGGCGGCTTTGAAGATCGCCGATTCCGGGAAGAAGGTCTATCTGGTCGATAAGGAGCCTTCCATCGGCGGTCATATGGCCAAGTTCGACAAGACCTTCCCCACGCTGGACTGCGCGGCCTGCATTCTTACGCCAAAGATGGTGCAGGTCGGACAGCACCCGAACATTGAGTTGATGACCTACTCCGAGGTCGAAGAGGTCTCGGGCTACGTCGGTAATTTCAAGGCCAAGATTCGGCGCAGGGCCCGATTTGTGGACGAGGAGAAATGTACGGGGTGCGGCGACTGCACCCAGAACTGCCTGGTCAGGAACCAGGCGTACCTCGATCCTCCGGTGATTCAGGAGGTGGAGATCGACGAGGCAAGGAGCGCCCTGATAGATCGAGTTGTCGCCAAGTACGGAGGTGGCGGCGAGATGCTCGTGCCCATCCTTCAGGACATCAATGCTGAACTGAACTGGCTTCCGCAGGAAGTCCTGATGAGGATATCGCAAGTAAAGGAAGTACCCCTCGAACACGTGGTGAGAATAGCGACTTTCTACAGCTCATTCAGCCTCGAACCGAGGGGCAAGCACATAATCAATGTTTGTATGGGAACGGCATGCGAGGTGAAGGGGGCGCCGAGGATCACCGCGAGGCTCGAACGTGAACTCGGTATCAACGTCGGGGAGACCACCTCCGACATGAAGTTCACGCTGGAGGCCGTTCGTTGCGTCGGTTGCTGTGGACTCGCGCCGGTGATAATGGTCGGTGATGAGTTCTACGGAAAACTGACTCCTGGCAAGGTAGCCAAACTGATCGATCAGCTTGCTGCCGCTGACGGAGATTGAATCATGGCGAAAATCAAACCGGAAGACCTGGCGAAGATCCAAGAGAGTATGTCCAAGACCATGAGTCTGCGTGATGGCGAGGCACGCGCGAGGATCACTGTACACATGGGCACGTGCGGAATAGCCGCCGGCGCAAGGAAGCTCATGAGTACCCTGATGGCGTCCCTGGACGAGAGACCGGAAAAGGACATCATCTTGAGCGCCTCGGGTTGTGCGGGGCTTTGCAGCCGCGAACCCATGATGACGGTCGAACTTGAAGGACAAGCGCCGGTGAAGTACGTCGATCTTGATGAAACCAAGGCAAACAGGATATTAGAGGACCACGTCCTGTCCGGAACCGTGGTCGAGGAATACGCACTTGCCGTCGGTAGCGAAAGGCGTGGTTAGTGATATGGCAGGCAATGAAGGAGAGACTCCAGTGAAGTCTTATCGAATGCATCTTATGCTTTGCAGCGGGACCGGTTGTGTCTCGAACAAGGCCTTCAAGATCAAGGAACTCCTCGAACAGGAACTCGCCAGTCACGATCTTCAAGATGAGATTGCGGTCGTCCTGACAGGTTGCAACGGGTTCTGCGCGCAGGGACCGGTGATGGTGGTCCTACCGGATGAGATATTCTATCAATTGCTCACCGAGAAGGACATCCCCCAACTTGTGGAAGAGCATTTTCTCAAGGGTAGACCTGTCGAGCGATTGATGTTCACTCCACCCGGCGAAGAGGCGCCCGTGCCTGTAATGAGCGATATCGGGTTCTTCGGTAAGCAGAGGCTCATCGCCTTGCGGAATCGCGGGTTGATAGATCCCGAGAGAATCAATGAGTACATTGGTCGGGGAGGATATGCGGCACTTGCCAAGGCCCTGTCCTCGATGGATCCAGAGACGGTAATAGGGCAGGTGACCGAGTCGGGGCTGAGAGGTCGGGGCGGCGCCGGATTCCCGACGGGGCGAAAGTGGTCCAGCAGGAGGAAAATGCCCGGCGACATCAAGTACCTGGTATGCAACGCCGACGAAGGCGACCCCGGCGCGTTCATGGACAGGAGTATTATCGAGGCCGATCCGCACTCCGTGATCGAAGGGATGACCATTGGAGCCTTCGCCGTCGGCGCCAGCCATGGATATGTGTATGTGAGAATGGAATATCCACTGGCTATCAAGAGAATGGAAATCGCCATCGAGCAGGCCCGGGAATTCGGTCTGCTTGGCAAGGATATTTTTGGTTGCGGTTTGGATTTCGATCTCGAGATATTCAGAGGCGCCGGAGCATTCGTGTGCGGCGAGACAACCGCCCTGGTCTCCTCCATTGAAGGGCGCCCCCCCGAACCGAGACAACGTCCCCCGCGTACGGCGCTGTGGGGCAGGCCTACCGTTATCAATAACGTCGAAACCTGGGCGACCGTGCCCGAGATCATTTCCCGGGGTGCGGATTGGTTCGCCGGAATCGGAACCGAAACGAGCAAGGGGACAAAGGTGTTCTCGCTCGTTGGAAAGGTCAGGAACACGGGCCTGGTCGAGGTCCCGATGGGCATCACCCTGCGGGAAATCGTCTTTGATATTGGCGGTGGTATACCCGACGGTAAAGAGTTCAAGGCCGTTCAGACCGGCGGTCCGTCCGGCGGATTCATTCCAACAAGTCTGCTTGACCTTCCGGTGGACTATGAGCGCCTTGACGAAGCCGGGGCGATGATGGGGTCCGGCGGAATGGTTGTTGTGGATGAAGATGCCTGTATGGTCAGCATGGCTAAGTACTTCATCGAATTCAGTTGCGACGAGTCCTGCGGTAAGTGTACCTCATGCCGCGACGGTTCTGATGCGCTTCTGGCGATTCTTAACAGGATTTGCGCGGGTGACGGGCAGGAAGGCGATCTCGAACTGCTGGAGGAGTTGGGGGAGGCTATAAAGGATGGTTCCCTGTGTGGACTGGGGCAAAGCCTGCCTAATCCCGTGTTGAGTGCGTTGCGGCATTTCAGGGAGGAATTCCGCCTCCACATCGAAGAGAAGAGTTGTCCGGCAGGCGTTTGTGAGGCTCTCTTCCAGTATCAGATTGACGCCGAAGCCTGCAATGCCTGCGGACTCTGCAAGAAGCAGTGCCCCTACCATGCCGTCGAGGGCGCCAAAGACGTGGCTCATACGATCGACATGGGCAAGTGTACAACGTGCGGTGTGTGCTACGACGCATGCAACTTCGATGCTGTTAAGAAGGTTCCCAATACCGTCGCGAAAATGGCGGCCCGGGCATGAAACCAGAGTCGAAAACCAGCGACAGGCGAGCTGCTGTGGACCGCCTCTGGAAACCGCGTGAACGAGTCCGGAAAAGGATCGGGCCAATGACACTTGACCAAGCCCGGGAGATACTGGAAGCCGAGGTGATTGTCGGCTCGGGTCTCCAGGATATTGTCGCGGAAATGGGCTGTGGTGCCGATTTGATGAGCGACGTTCTGGCCTTTGCCAAGAGGGGCGCCCTGCTCCTGACCGGACTAACGAACGTGCAGGTCGTTCGGACCGGTGAAATGGCGGACATCGTGGGAATCTGCTTCGTGCGAGGCAAGACGCCCCCGCAAGAGACCATCGAACTAGCCAGAGAAAACGATCTGCCCCTGCTCGCGACGGAGCTGCCGATGTTTGAGAGTTGTGGTCGTCTGTATCGTAACGGGTTGAAAGGATGTTCCGAAAGTATCGGATGAGTTTCAAAAGGATATCCAGGTGAGTCCTGAAGCAAAGATAACCAAGACCCAGGAAATGGTGTACGAGATGAAGGTGGGTGACGTAATGACCACCAACGTCATTACGGTCCAGGCAACGGACCGTATGAGTTTGCTGAGGGACGTATTCCGCGACAACCGGATATCCGGTCTGCCCGTGCTTGACGGCGAGCGACTCGTTGGCCTGGTCAGCCTCGAGGATTTCATCAAGTGGTTGGCCGACAAGCAGGACGACTGCCTGGTCCAGCAGAAGATGACCGGAGAAGTCGAATACGTGTACCAGGACGAACCGCTCGTGCTGGCGATCGGCAGCTTCGAGAAAAGCGGGCTGGGGAGATTCCCCGTCGTC
The DNA here is from genome assembly GCA_964607575.1 of uncultured Planctomycetaceae bacterium. GTDB lineage: Bacteria > Planctomycetota > Phycisphaerae > SM23-33 > SM23-33 > BS750m-G57. The sequence continues at coordinate 11,513 of CAZSLS010000156.1, forward strand.
GATGGCGATACCGGGCGGCTCGTTGGTATCTTGACGAAGGGTGACGTTATCGAAGGGCTCCTGAAGAAGCTCGAGATCGACTACCAGAACAAGGAGATACGCTCTTATCAGACAGATCATCTTTTCACGGATCTCGAGGCGGACGACAAAACGCTCACTTTCCAGTATTCGGTCAAGGGACAGGATCTGAAACAGGCCGGAACGAGTTCCAGCCGACTGAAACGAACGCTTAACCGTCTGGGTATGCATCCGGATATAGTCCGGCGCGTGGTGATCGCCAGCTACGAAGCCGAAATGAATCTGGTGATCTTCACGGAGGGAGGGAAGATACGCGCCAGGATCCAGGAGGGGGAGGTGCTGGTCCAGGTAGAAGACTCCGGACCCGGTATCGCCGATGTGGACAAGGCGCTCCAACCGGGTTATTCCACCGCTCCCGACTGGGTCAGAGAACTTGGTTTCGGCGCGGGGATGGGCCTGGTTAACATACGAAAGTGCGCTGACCACTTCGATATCTGGTCGAGGCTGGGGCGCGGAACGGTTCTGAAGGCTACCTTTTTTACCGACGAGGACAGCTATGAAACTGGGCGACCTGATAAGCACGCTCGGTCTGAAAGTAATATCCGCTCCGGGCAACCTCAACAACGAGGTGACCGGAGGGTATGCAAGCGATCTGCTTAGCGACGTTATAGGCAACAGCCGACAAGGCGATGTCTGGATAACGCTGCAAAGCCACGTGAACGTTGTAGCCGTGGCGAGCATGAAGGACCTTGCCGGGATCATACTCGTGAACAACAGACAGTTGGACGAAGATGCCGCCCGGAAGGCCCAGGAAGAAGGCATAACCGTCATGGTAAGTGAATTACCAACGTTTGAAGTTGTCGGAAGACTTTACGGTCTGGGTGTTCGAGGCGCCGGCGACGGTGGACAGGACCCCGGATCGACATGAAGGAGCTAAAAGCAGACCTGCATGTACACACGTGCCTCTCGCCCTGTGCGGAGGCAGAAATGGTACCCTCGGCCATCGTCAGGCAGGCGAAGGCGGTGGGATTAGATATGATTGCAATATGCGACCATAATTCGGTTGAGAATGTCCAGGCTGTGATCAGGGCCGGCGAGAGGGAATCGGTCCGGGTCATACCTGGGATAGAGATAACCTCGCGCGAAGAGGTGCATATCCTCGGACTCTTCAAGTCCCAGCGGGAATTGACATCCATCGCCGCGGTGGTATCCGATCACCTCGCCGGACGGAATGACGCCGAAGCATTTGGCCCGCAGACGATCGTCGACGAGTGGGACAAGCCCGTCGGGAGCAACCCGAACCTGTTGATCGGCGCCACTTCCCTGGACGTTGAGAGCACTGTCGAGGCCATCCATGACTGCGATGGTCTGGCGATAGCGGCGCACGTCGATCGCCAGCGGTTCAGCCTGATCGGGCAATTGGGTTTCATACCCGAGGGGCTCATGCTTGACGCCGTGGAGGTATCTGGCGGGACCGGAATCGGGCAGTGGGCAGGTCTGCCCGCCCTGGCGTCGTCCGATGCCCACCGCCTGGAGGATATCGGTCGTAACCACACGACATTCCGCGCGGAAACCGCAAGCCTTGATGAGATTGGCAAGGCCCTGCGAAACCAAGCCGGTCGGAGGATATCGGTCATGGAAGATCTATCGCTGCACATTCTGGACATAATGGAAAACTCACTCGCGGCCTCGGCAAACCGGATCGAGATCACAATTGCAGAGGACACGCTCGACGATCGGCTTTCGCTGGAGATACGCGACAACGGCAGGGGGATGGACGCCGAGGCGCGGAGCAACGCCCTCGACCCGTTTTACACTACAAGGACGACCCGTCGCGTGGGGTTGGGCCTGTCCTTGCTGGCACAGGCTGCAAAGCAGTCCGGGGGGACCTTCGAACTGGTTTCCGAGCCAGGGCGGGGCACGACAGTCCGAGCCGCCTTCCAACTGAACCACCCCGACATGAAACCGCTGGGAGACATCGCCGAGACATTGCGGACGATTCTCGTCTCCCGACCGGAACTGGACCTCCAGTTCAGATACACGCAGGATTCAAAACTCGTAGCCGGATTTGGTGGTGACAACCGGCGCCACGATGAGGAGTCAGAGAATGATTAGTTTGACGATAGACGGTCAAGTGGTGGAGGTAGAAGACGGATCTACCATTCTCCAGGCGGCCCGGAAACTGGAGATACAGGTCCCGACATTATGCAACCACAAGGCCCTGTTGCCCTACGGCGCCTGCCGCGTTTGCCTTGTCGAAATCGAAGGCTCACGCGGTTCGTGGCTTGAGACATCCTGTACGTTTCCCGCACAGGAAGGACTCGTCGTCAACACGACCTCAGATCGCGTGCTGAGAACGCGCAAAATCATGGTGGAACTCCTGTTGGCACGCTGCCCGGAGGTCCCGGTGGTCAAAGAGCTCGCCGCGGAGATGGGACTCGAAGATACCCGCTTCCCGAAAAAGGACGAGGACTGCATCCTGTGCGGTCTCTGCGTTAGGGTCTGTGGGGAAAAAATGAACGTCGGGGCGGTCAACTTCGTCAATCGCGGAACCGACAAGACGGTCGAACCGCCATACGACAGACATTCCGAAACGTGCATAGCCTGCGGCGCATGCCAAGTCGTCTGCCCCGCCGACTGCGTTGACCTGTCGAAAATCACGACCCACCAGCCCAGACCGATACCCTCGGAATTCGATGAGGGCCTGAGTTCCCGACCGAGCATTTACGTCCCCTTCGCCCAGGCCGTGCCCAACACGCCCGTTATCGACAAGGAGACCTGTATCCGGCTTCTAAACGGGGACTGCGGTGCGTGCGAGTCGTTCTGCGAAGCCGGCGCCATCGACTACGAGCAGGAGGATTCCGTCGAAGAGGTCGACGTGGGAGCCGTCATCGTTGCCACAGGATTCAATCTATTCGACAGCAAGCTGATCGGACGTTACGGATACGGTAAGTTCGACAACGTGCTGAGCGCAATGGAATTCGAGCGGATTACCCACGCCAGCGGGCCCACCAGCGGTAAGATACTGATGAAGGACGGTGGAAGCCCCCAGGCCGTCGCCATTCTCCATTGCATCGGAAGCCGCGACGAAAACTACCACGAACACTGCTCCCGCGTCTGCTGCATGTACTCGTTGAAGTTCGCACATCTCGTCAAGGAGAAGACAGACGCGGAGGTCTACAACCTCTACATCGACATGCGGGCGTTCGGAAAGGGATACGAAGAATTCTACAAACGCGTACTCGGAGAGGGCGTACACTTCATTCGCGGGAAGGCCGCCGACGTTACCGACGTAGCCGAAACCCCCGAAGAGAAGGGCAAGCTCGTTGTGGTGGCCGAGGATACGCTCCTTGGCGTCACCCGCCGCCTTCCGGTCGACATGGTTATTCTCTCCGGGGCGCTGACGCCCAGCGCCGACTCGGCGGACGTTGGCAGGGTATTTTCGCTCGGTTGCTCGCAGGGCGGGTTCTTCCTCGAGAGGCACCCAAAGCTCGCGCCGGTGGATTCGATGTCCGACGGTATCTTCCTCGCCGGCGCCTGCCAGGGACCCAAGGACATTCCAGATTCAGTCGCCCAGGGCGCCGCGGCGGCGGCAGGGGTTCTATCGCTTATAGACAAGGGCAAGGTCGTCATCGAGCCGATCACGGCGGAAATAATCGAGGACCGATGCGCGGGCTGTCAATTGTGCGTACCAAACTGCCCGTACGCCGCAATCGAATACGACAAAGAGAAGAATATCTCGGTGGTCACCGAAGAACTCTGCAAGGGATGCGGCACGTGTGTCGCCGGTTGTCCTTCCGGAGCGGCCCACCAGAAGAACTTCGAGGACGAACAGATATTCTCGGAGATCGAAGGCATCCTAATGGAATCCGAAGTGTAACCAGACGGAGAACAAATAAATGGCTGACCAACAGTTCGAACCGAAGATTGTCGGGTTCCTCTGCCGCTGGTGTTCGTACACCGGCGCAGACCTCGCCGGCACGAGCCGAATGGAGTACCCGCCGACAATGGCGGGAATTCGAGTGATGTGCTCGGGACGCGTGGACCCCACGTTTGTGGTCAAGGCGCTCAAGGATGGCGCAGACGGCGTGCTGATCGCCGGATGCCACCCTGGCGACTGCCACTACTCCGAGGGCAATTACAAAGCGATGCGGCGGCATCCCATGCTCGCGAATCTGCTGGAGCAGTTTGGCATTGAACGCCGGCGAGTCCGCCTGGAATGGGTCTCCGCCTCAGAAGGCGAACTGTTCGCCGAGGTGGTAACTGAATTCACCGAGCAACTCCAGGAACTCGGACCGCTGAACTGGAACCAACGTATCGAAGCCGACTGCGAAACGGTTTAGGAGTCGAAAATGGCAAAACCGAAAGTGGCATTTTACTGGTGTGCGTCGTGTGGCGGGTGCGAGGAGACTATCGTCGACCTCGCCGAGGATATCCTGAAGGTCGTCGACGCCGTCGACATCGCCCTCTGGCCCGTTGCGATCGACATGAAACGCAAAGACGTTGAGGCCTGGGAACCCGGAGATGTCGCCGTTGCATTCATCAACGGCGCCATCCGACTCTCAGAACAGAAAGAGTGGGTCGAACTCCTTCGCGAGAAGTGTTCGCTGGTCATCGCGTTCGGTTCGTGCGCGCACATGGGGGGAATCCCCGGATTGGCAAACGCCACCAATCGCCAAGAGATCTTCGCCAACAAATACCATCGATCGCCCACGGTCGCCAACTCCGAGGGCATCGTGCCCACCGAACAGACCAGCGTCGAGGGGTACGAACTCGAACTCCCGACGTTCTGGAAGGATGTCAAACCTCTCAATGAGGTGATCGACGTGGACTACTACCTCCCGGGCTGCCCGCCGCCGTTCAACCTGGTCGCCGAAGCCGTTGGGGCGATCCTC
>CAZSLS010000157.1:0-16360 GCA_964607575.1 uncultured Planctomycetaceae bacterium
TCCCGTACAGGGGACTTTAACCCCAATAGTTCGCGCCCATGCCGGGCGTACACAAGACGTTCAAGCTGACATCTTTCACGGGAATCCAAAAGCGAATGCTGCAGATTATGCAGCGTGAAAGATGCAGCTTAACTTAGACGTATGCAAGGCGCAAAGATAATGTTACGAGGTCTGATATGCACATGCGATTGACAGCACTAGCTTTGGGTTGTCTGGCTGTGTTTGCGCCAGTAGCGTGTTCGAGGAAACCAGACAGCGAAGAACTCCGGCAACAATGGGGAAGATACTTGAAGAATGGCTATGGGCGAAGCAACGATGACCTGATCTTTGCATCAATACCATCGGCGGGGATGATCGATGGATATCGTGTTTGGCAAGGCGAATACCGCGGCGTTCCGATAGCTTTGTATTCCTGCGGCTACGCAAAACCCTGGGGACAGGGTATGGGTTGGATTAGCATAGTGCTGGCTGTGGAGGAAACGGGGGTCCCGGGGCCTGACGTCTATTGTGAGTATTCCGGTCCTCCGATACCACGGTTGGTGGTAAGGGAGATCGCCGAGCATAAATACGCCCCGGAAGAGATCTCGATCCGTTCAATCCTGAACGATCCGGAATATCTGAACTCGTGGGATATCGCCCAGGTTCGGGTGGAAGTCAAAGACCAGGGAGGCGGGCGCCTTGGTTTCATGATCGATGCCGCCAAGAAACCCAGTTGGGCCACCTTTGACCTGGAGCAAGCTCTTAACGGTGAGACTATGTCCGGGGCGAAAGAGATCAAGCCTTTGGTGGCCTCGAAGTAACCATCAGCTGCAGTTGACACGGGCCGTCGTTGCGTGAGATACTGACCGCATGGCCGGGTGGTCCGATTAAAACGCATAACCAGCGTGTGCAACGGACGCCTGCGGCGCCGATGACACGAGACGTTATGCAAAGCGATTCAACAGAAGATGAGACGTGAATAATGCCCCGTTCTTTTGAAGACATTCGAGCTGGCTGGCCTCGTCGCATTCTATGGGCGGCTGGGGTGTTTTGGATTATTACGCTTATCAATGTGGTGCTTAACCTTCTGATTATGATCGGTCTTGCTATCTTCTCTCTTCCATTGCAGGAGTGGAATATCCGGCTTTTTGTTAGTGGAATATTTCTCTTCGGAGTCGCTTGGGCCGCTTATGCGGTTGTTGGCGAATCTGTTACCGGGATCGTTCGCAGACCTGGAATGCAGGCTACCAGAGATGAAAGGCCCGTTCTTTATTGGATGCATATTGGCTTGAAAATGTTCTGGGCTCTTGTCGGGCTTGGACTCGTGTTTCTGATGTGGCTGGTCTGACTACGGAGGTCCGTGGGCAGTCTATTGCTGCGAGAAAGTAGAAATGTAGAGAGTGGTCAGGAGGCAGGCACGCAAGGCCGCCAACCACCACCCGCAGTTGACACTGCCGATCCTAGCGTGAGATACTGACGCGGCCAGGCGGTCCGATTAAATGCATAACAAGCGTGTGCAATCCCGACGTACGTCGGGACCAGCGGCGCCGATGACACGAGACGTTCGACTTAACAGGACTATGAACATGAATAGACGCACGTTTTTGAGAAACACTGTGCTGGGAAGCGTTGGCTTAGTTGTTTCGGGGCACTCAGCGGCGGCAAGTAATGAGAATCGGCCCAACATCATTCTCATCATGGCAGATGACCTGGGGTACGGTGACCTGGGATGCTATGGCAGTAAACTCAATTCGACACCACACATCGATCGCATGGCCAAACAAGGTGTTCGGTTCACCGACTTTCATGCTGCCGCATGGTGCGCGCCGAGTCGCTGCGGGCTGATGACCGGCTGTCATCCGAACAGACCGGGGCTGCTGGGGAACAAGAAAGGCCAACTGGCTGAACGGATTACCATTGCTGAAATGCTCAAGACGCACGGCTATGCCACCGCGTTGATCGGCAAGTGGCATTTAGGTATGGGCAAAGGGAGCCATCCTCTGGATCAGGGGTTCGATTACTGGTACGGCGCCAAGGGCAGCAACGATTGGGATGGACCACGTCCGAACTACGGCTCATTCAAGAATGCGCCGGAAAGCGCATGGAAGACTCCCCTGTATAGAAATCGAGAGAAATTGGGGGTTTGTCCACAGTCACAGTTCACGCAACGCTACACAAAAGAAACGGTGCGTCTGATCAACGAAAACAAGGATAAGCCATTCTTCATCTATCTGGCCCACAACATGCCTCACGTGCCGATCTTCGCTTCCAAGGATTTCAAGGGCAAGAGCAAGAACGGCGTGTACGGTGATGTTCTGTTCGAGCTTGACTGGTCGGTAGGCGAGATCCTGAAGGCATTGCAGAAGACCGGTATCAGCAAGAAAACCCTGGTTATCTTCACCAGCGACAACGGCCCCTGGACGATGTTCAAGGAGTTCGGTGGTGTCGCCAAACCACTGCGGGGCGAGAAATCGACCACTTGGGAAGGTGGGGGCCGCGTACCCTGCATCTTTCACCGGCCCGATACCATCAAACCCGGAACGAGTCGGGCTTTTACCGTCAACACCGATGTATACGCCACCCTGGCCGCTCTTACCGGTTCAACGGTCAAGAAGGGACAGGCAATTGACTCGCATGATATTTCCGGCGTACTTCTGTCAGGAGCGAAGAGCCCGAGGACAACGCATATTTACTACTGCGGCCGGCCGATGGCCTATAGAAACGGTGATTACAAGATCCATTTCCTGACTCGTAATCGCACACGCGATCCCGAAACAGGCAAGGGCGAACCGTCGATGCGCTGCGATCCACCATTGCTGTTCAACGTCAGGAAAGATATCCAAGAGTCCAAGAACATCGCATCAGAGCATCCTGACATCGTCAGACGCCTGACCGGCGAGTTCAAGAAGGCAGAACAGGCAATCAGGAATTGGGAGAAGTACAATTAGTCCCAAGATAGAGTCCACGTGGAAGTAGTGTCGAACCAAGCCTTGGAGCGTACGGGTAAACCCGCCGCTCAAGGCGGATGTTGGCAGGAAAAAGGGGGCAGGAACGCCCGGACCTTAGGGTAGCACGGCCCTCCGGTCGAGCCGGTTGCCTTTCGGCTGCTCGAAATCCTGACGGAAGAAACTTTAGATGCGATTGCCCGTGCAGGCTTCTGACATCACCGGGCATACGGAACAAACTGAAAGCTATTCGAGAAGGAACTCGGCTTCATCGTTGTACGAATCGGCGGGATAACAGGAACAATGGCGACTCCTTACGGATTGCTTCGTCTCTCGCTATGCAAATGACTCTGAAAAAAAACTGTTGCCTTGTGGCCGCTGCGCCGCGGCCACAAGACAACACTGATCGGAATGACGACTGATACGAGTCGCCCGTCCTCGCTGAAAACTAGACCAGACCCTGTGCCAGCATCGAATCGGCGACCTTTACGAAGCCGGCGATATTGGCGCCCAGGACATAGTTGCCCTTGTCGCCATATTCGCACGAAGCGGCGTATGCACTGCTGTGGACAGCCTGCATGATACCCTGGAGGCGAGAGTCAACTTCCTCTCTGGTCCACGCCAGACGCATCGAGTTCTGGCACATCTCGAGACCGGAAACCGCGACGCCGCCGGCGTTGGCGGCCTTTCCGGGACCGTAAAGCGTCTTGTTCTCGAGGAACACATCAACGCCATCGGGCTCGGTGGGCATGTTGGCGCCCTCGGAAACGAGGATGCAACCGTTATCGACGAGCGTCTTGGCGTCGTCGCCGGAGATCTCGTTCTGCGTGGCCGACGGGAAGGCGCAGTCGCATTTGATGCCCCAGGGGCGCTGACCGTCAATGTATTCGGCGCCGGGGAACTTGTCGACGTATTCTTTGATCCGTCCGCGGCGAACGTTCTTGAGGTCCATGACGAACGCGAGCTTCTCTTCGCAGATACCGTCCGGATCGTGGATCGAACCGTTGGAGTCAGAGAGCGTAACGGCCTTGGCGCCCAACTGGTTGAGCTTCTCGACGGTGTACTGCGCGACATTGCCCGAACCCGAAACCGTGCAGATCTTGCCTTCGAAGCTCTCGTCGCGCGTCTTGAGCATTTCCTGGGCAAAGTAGACGGCGCCGTAACCGGTGGCTTCGGGGCGAATCAGCGAACCGCCCCAGTCGAGTCCCTTACCGGTCAACACGCCGGTGAACTCATTGCGGAGACGCTTGTACTGCCCGAACATGAAGCCGATTTCCCTTCCGCCGACACCAATATCGCCGGCGGGAACGTCTGTGTCCTGACCGATATGGCGTGACAGTTCGGTCATGAAGGATTGGCAGAAACGCATGACTTCAGAATCGCTCTTGCCCTTCGGATCGAAGTCCGAACCGCCCTTACCACCGCCCATCGGAAGCGTGGTCAGCGAATTCTTGAAGACCTGCTCGAACGCCAGGAACTTGAGGATTCCAAGATAGACGCTCGGGTGGAACCGCAGTCCGCCCTTGTACGGGCCAATTGCACTGTTGAACTCGATGCGGAAGCCTCTGTTGACCTGGACCTTGCCATTGTCATCCTGCCAGGGAACGCGAAACATCAGGACCCGCTCGGGCTCCGTGATCCGCTCGAGGATGCAGTTATCCTGGTAGACCGGGTTCCGCTGGACAACTACTTCCAGAGAATCCAGCACTTCCTTGACGGCCTGGTGGAATTCAGGCTCTGAGGGATTCCGTCTTTTCACCAACTCCATTACTTCGCTTGTGTACGACATTTTGGGACTCCTTACGTAAGTATTCCGGGGTTTCACGCGTGTGTTATAGCGCCCTTTTTCATCCGTCCAGTGACAGATACCAATCGCTACCGATTCCCGTCTCAACACTTATTACGGTAACGCATGTCCAAATATATCGGATTTCCCACCCAAGTCAACATAAATCCTTTTTATATTTTTTGCTTACTATCACACCCTACACCTCCAGACTCGCCAGCATCACAGATTCGGGCCTTGCTGAAGAAATCACAATTAAATGGTAATTTTGCCATTATAGCTTGTACTGTCTTGGAAATGCGGTATAATCGTTTAGTCATTGATAAAGGGACGCGACTATGAAACAGCAAATGAAAGTGGCTATCCTACGGGTTCTGCGGGATGCAAACGGTCCGATCGGAAGTGCTCGCATCGCCGAAGATCTTCAACTTTACGGTATAGACCTCGGACCGCGGTCGGTGCGGTTGCGGCTTGAGGAACTCGCCACCGACGGTCTGGTCGCCGCCTCGCGTCGCGGACGAGGTGGAGGCAGGACGATCACCGATCGGGGTATCACGGAGATTGGCGACGCATTTGTGCAGGACCGCGTGGGGTTCGCCTCAGCGAAGATCGACTCCCTGGCCTGCAGGACATCTTTCGATCCCGCCACGGGCGAGGGAGATATCGTACTGAACGTCTCGACGACACACGCGAACCTCATCCGCCCGGTACTCCGGGCAATGCTGCCGGTTTTCACATCCCGTTTCTGCATGGGTAAGTACGCGTGCGTTTTCGAGCCGGGAACGCAAATCGGCAACTTCGTCGTACCGGGCGGCAGGGTCGCAATCGGAACGGTCTGCAGCGTGACGGTCAATGGCGTGCTGCTGTCGCGGGGGATACCGATGGTCTCCAAATTCGGCGGTATCCTCGAGATATTCAACCACCAGCCGCTCCGGTTCACCGACGTGATTTATTACGAGAGCACGTCGCTGGACCCGCTGGAAATCTTCATTAAGGGAGGCCTCACCTCCCTCAATAACATATGGAATACAGGAAGAGGGCGAATCGGCGCGAGCTTTCGGGAGGTCCCCACCTGCATGCTTCCGCTGGTGACCAAGACACTCGACCAGCTCGAAGCCGCGGGCCTGGGCTGCGCACTGGTAGTCGGAAAGCCCAGCCGTCCGGTATTGGGGTTCCCGGTCTCCGAAGGTCGCACCGGCGTGATCCTCGCAGGCGGGCTCAATCCCCTTTCCGCAGTCGAACAATCGGGAGTCTCGGCGGGCAATATCGCAATGGCAGAGATATACGACTACGCCAAGCTGGAAACGTATACCGAGTTGGCTGAGCGATTCGGCGTCAAACTGCCCTGATCACTCGATAACAAGCTCGTCGGTAGTTCTGTGGGCGGACTGATGCCTCGCCCACGCCGGATCCGCGTGGGGGAAGTCCTCGCGGCAGTGTACGCCTCGCGTCTCGGTCCGCCGCAGCGCGAAGTTGCTTATCACGTACGAAGCGGTCAGCATGTTCTGGACTTCCCAGGCGGCGGGGTCGTAGAACTCCTTGTCCAGAACGTACCTGCCCCAGAACGCGATAATCTCCAGCGTTTCCTCCAGCCGCCCGCCGCGCCTGAACAGGCCCACATTACGCCACATCACCGAACGAAGCGAACTGCGAATATCGGGGATGTCCAGCTCCGTACGCTCGGATTTCTCGTTCGTCCAGTCGATAATCGGATCGCCCGAACCACCCGAACTCGCCGAGGCGATCTCGCCGGCCAGCCTGCCGCACTGCTGCCCCATAACCAGTGCTTCGGTAAGGCTGTTAGACGCTAAACGGTTCGCCCCGTGCATCCCCGTACACGCCGCCTCCCCGCAGGCGAGAAGACCTTCGATGGAGGTCCGACCCTCCATGTCGACCCGCGCCCCTCCGATCATGTAATGCGCCGCCGGATGAACCGGGACCAGGTCGTGACCGGGATCTATACCGAACGATTTGCACTGGCGATCTATCTGCGGGAATCGCCCGGCGAACGCCTCGCCTCCAATGTGCCGCACGTCCAGGAAAACGTGCGTCGATCCGGTCTCGTGCATACGGTTGAGTATCGCGCGACTTACCGTATCGCGAGGGGCGAGTTCGGCCATCTCGTGGTAGGCGGGCATGAAACGCTCACCGTCGCGGTCGACGAGGTAAGCCCCTTCGCCCCGAACGGCCTCGGATACCAGCGACCGCGACGAACCGGCGATGTAAAGTGTTGTCGGGTGAAACTGCATCATCTCGGCGTCGGATATGCTCGCACCCGCACGGAACGCCAACGCCAACGCATCTGCAGTGGCACACGGCGGATTCGACGTCTCGCGCCACAACATCCCGCTCCCGCCGGCGGCGAGAATCGTCTGACGCGCGTGGATCATCTGGAGCCCGTAGCGGGGATTGTACGTCAGGGCGCCGAGGCACCGCGAACCGGCGCCGCCTTCGGGCGGATCGGTCACCAGATCGATCGCGAAACAGTCTTCGAACACCTTGATCTCTTCGCACTCGGCGACCCGCCTGGCGAGGAAATCCACCAGCACGCGCCCCGACGCGTCGCCCTCGGCGTGGACTATTCGCGAGGCGCTGTGTCCGCCTTCCCGCCCCAGCGCCAGTTCATCGCCGCTCGAGTCGAAGCCGAGACCCTGCTCGTACATCTGGCGAATATGCTCCGGCGCCGACTCGATCACCCGCCGGATCACCGCTTCATCGCACATCCCCCTGCCCGCTTCGATCGTGTCGCGGAGGTGGGATTCGATAGTGTCGCCCGCGTCCAGCACCGCCGCCAGTCCGCCCTGGGCGTGGTACGAGTTGGACTCGATGAGCTTGCCCTTGGTCAGGACGATCGCGCTACCGGTCTCGCCGGACTGGATCGCCGCTCGCAGACCGCCCGCCCCGGCGCCCAGCACCAGCACGTCAGTGAAGATATGGGGCAGTTTCCGGCTGGCGAAGCTTACCAGGAAGCGGCGTTGAAGGTACGGGGCGTCCATGTCTCAAGTTCCACTCAGAGTTATTTATTTCTGATGCTGGTAAAGGTCCCCGCCGACGCTGTCCTGGGCGACGATGCAGGGGAAACCCTCGACCGTGATCCGGGCCAACGCTTCAGCGCCGAGATCCTCGTAGGCGACTATTTCGTATGACTTTATCGCCCGGGCGATCAGCGCCGCGGCCCCGCCGACGGCAGCAAAGTAAACCGCCCCATGCTCCCGCATAGCCGCCAGAACCCCCTCCCCGCGAGGTCCCTTGCCAATCATCCCCGTCTGCCCGCGGGCGATCAGCTCCGGCGTGTAAGGGTCCATGCGGTAGCTGGACGTCGGACCGGCAGATCCGATCGGCGCGCCCGGGGGCGCGGGGGTCGGGCCTACGTAGTAAATCGTAATGTCCGCGAGGTCTATCGGCAGTTCGCCGCCGCTGTCGATCAGTTCGATCAACCGCTGGTGGGCCGCGTCACGGGCGGTGTACATCTCGCCGAAAAGTTCGACCACCTGACCGGCCCGCAGCGAGCGCGCCGCGGCGCGAGTCAGCGGAAGGTCTATCCGCAGCGGGTCGCTCACAGGCGCACCTCCTCGTGACGCGAGGAGTGGCAGTTCAGGTTCACCGCCACCGGTAGCGAGGCGATATGGCAGGGGGCGGTAAGTATATGCACCGCCAGGGCGGTAGTCGCCCCGCCGAGCCCCATCGGCCCGATACCCAACTCATTGATCCGCGTCAGAAGTTCCCGCTCGACGCCCGCGTAGAATTCGTCGCCGCTCGGATCGCCCAGCGGGCGGAACAGCGCTTCCTTGGCCAGTATCGCACATTGCTCGAAGTCGCCCCCGATCCCCACGCCGACCACCAGCGGCGGGCACGGGTTGCCCCCCGCCTCAGCGACCGCTTTGACCACGAAATCTTTCACGCCCTCGATACCGTCGCCCGGTTTGAGCATCGCGATGCGACTCATATTCTCGCTACCGCCGCCCTTGGCGGCATATCGAATCCGCAAGCCGTCACCGGCGACCAGGCGCACGTGAACGATCGCGGGAGTGTTATCGCCCGTATTGACCCGCCGCACCGGATCGACCACCACCGACTTGCGCAGATACCCGTCGCGGTACCCCTCGCCAACGCCCTGGTTAATCGCATCGATCACCCCCCCGCCGACGATCCGCACATCGCTCCCGACATCCACAAAAAACACCGCCAGACCAGTATCCTGACACAGCGGGCGCCGCTTACTGTCATCACCGCCACCGCCGGCGATCCGCGCATTTTCCTCGATCTGGCCCAGAATCGTCGCCGCCGGTTCACTGTCCTCGACCCCCCGCCCGGCAGCCAGTGCGTCAACCACGCGCGGATCGACCACCGTGCATCCGCGGATACACATATCCCGCACCGCCGCGACTATCGCACTGGATTGAATCTCTTTCATGAGCTTGGCCTTCAGCCTCTGTCGTCGCCGTCGCCAATTACCAACCGTTAAGCTTACCGACAGCAGCCCCCTGCCGCAAATGGTTTCGCCGCACCCAAATCAATTGCTATTCGCCATGACGTTGATAGAATCCGAATACATTCGGATCACGCAGTTTGAAAGGGATAGAGATATGAAACGTGTAATGACACTCACAGCGATGCTGTTACTCACATTCGTCGTATCGTGCCGTCGGTCGGGCGACACAACGTCAACCACGCAGCCCGATCGCCGGACCAATCGCCGGACCGATCGCCGGACCAATCGCCAGTTTAATCGCCCACCAATGCTGACAGCGTCTCAAATCGACGAATGCCTCAACGCCGAACTCCGAAGGCGCCGTAATCCCGCCGATGCCCGCACGGCCCTGAAAAAGGCGTATCTGGAATTGGAGCGTACTAACAAAGCCGAGGGTCTTCACAAGACCGTTTACTGGTTCAAAGTCGCCCGCGCTCACGGGCATGAGTTTAATACCGAAGAAAAAAAGCAATTCGTCGATGCCTCGGTGAGATTGACGAAGTTGGTCCAGAAGAAATACCGCGACGCCTACGCCCTGGAGCGAAACCACAAGTACACCGACGCGAACACCCTTTTTCGAGAACTCCTGTACATGCTCCCGGTATTGGGGCAGGGGGATGACAAGTCCCAACTCAGACAGAACGTCATCGCCCACGCGGCCTACATCAGTCGCATGACCAAGACCAAGAAGCTCGATCCAGGCGATCTATAGAAAAGCAACCGTCAGCCAACCGCCATCGAGGCTGTTGTCGTTGTCGTCGCCAATTGCCATGCCGTTAACCATTGCCAATTGCCAACTACCACGTGTAATATACTACACGGTAACCTGACACTCATTTGAACTCGCATAAGCGAATGGGACAGAGGGAATCCGGAATCTCACTATTTCATGTTTTGATAAATGCCTCGGTTGACAGGAGTAAGGCTAATGGTTTGCAGGAGCCCAAGGTATTGCGTTGTGCTGAGATGTTGGATGGTTGTCGTTGTGGGAGCCACCTGCCTCCCGGCGATCGCCGAGACAAGGACAGCTTCGGAGAAGTTGATCGCGACGCTCCCGCCTTCTCTGGTACGGAATACATTCGTACACCGAGGGTGGATACCCAACGATACAAACACCCATGATTTGGCGCGATCGCGACTCCGGAGGATCGTGGTGAGCCCCGACAGCCGTCGGATAGCCTACATGAATCGGTACACGCATGTTGTTGTGAACGACAAGCCAGGTAAGAAGTACCAAACGACCTGGAGCCTCGTATTCAGTCCCGATGGTCGCCGATTCGCCCACACGGCAGAGGTCTATAAGAACAAGAAACGTCTCCAAACTGTCGTTGTCGACGGGAAAGAGGGCAAAACCTACGACAATATCGGAATGACGCCCCACCGCATGAACGAATATGGCGGTCCGGTCTTCAGCCCGGACGGGAGTCGTGTGGCGTATGAAGCCAAATCGGGAGCACAGGCCTTCATGGTGGTAGATGGAAAGGAAGAGGGACCATATACGAGCGTTGGGCGTCCGGTGTTCAGTCCGAACAGCAAACGTCTTGCCTATACCGCAAGGTCCAAAGGAAAATCCTACGTTGTTGTCGACGGTAAGAAGTACGGTCCTTGTACGTGGCCTGATAAACCGCTGTTCAGTCCTGACAGCAGGAGGGTCGCCTGGGTCGCAGGGGAACCTGACTCGTATGTCGTCATCGACGGCAAGAAACATGCAAATGCTAGAGCCCCCATCTTCAGTCCGGATGGGCAGGGAGTAGCATACGTCGGCATGGCGAAAGACAGGCAATGCGTCCTGCACAATGGGAAGCGTGGAAAGCTCTACGACCGGATCCTGGACCTCACATTCAGCCCGGACGGCAAGCGTTTGGGATATGTAGCAGCCAAGCTGCCGCCTGACCACGCAAAAAGCCGGCCTGCCATTGGTTTGGTCGACACGCGGGTAAGATACAAAGTGGTACTCGTCGTGGATGGGCGCGAGAGCGAGGAGTTCGACAGGATTGTCTGGGGGCCGGTATTCGGCCCGGACGGCAAACGGGTTGCATACGCCACCAAGCAGGGAAAAGTTGCGTTCGCGGTCATCGACGGTCGGAAGTTGAGGGCTCATGATGACGTCTCACGGATCATCTTCGGCCCGAAAGGCCGGCGGGTGGCGTACGTCGCCAACCGGGGAAAGAAGTCATTCGTCGTTGTCGACGGTAAAGGGGCCGCGGAATACGACAGCGTGCATCCCGCCACGCTCTGTTTCAGCCCGGACGCTCGCCGGGTTGCATATGTAGCGAACAAGAGCAATTCCAGAATCGTCGTCATCGACACGACAGAAGGCCGACCGTACGATCCCTTCGGCGTGCAGGAAGAGATTCACAGCTTCGAAACCGGGCCTCACACACGTACGATCATCTTCCGCTATCCCGGACCAAAGATCATCTTCGACTCGCCCGACGCGTTTCACTATCTGGCGAGGAAGGGCAGGAATATCTACCTCGTGAAGGAGAACATGACCTCCAAATCGGAATGAAGGCGAAGACAAAAGATGCCCGGGAGACCTGAGGGTCTGAGGGCGAGCCCGACGGCTTGATCGTCTCAAGGGCGGTGAGAACTCTCCGCACTCCAAGGTGCTTCTCACACGCCGTTGTCGTTACCGTTGAACCAATTGCCAACCGCAAACTGCCGGATGTAGTATATTAACATGATGAAGCGATTGAGTATATCGGTAATGATGTCCGTGGTCCTGGGTGCACTGATCTGCGTGTCGTGTACTGCGGAGAGCGGGTCCAGTCCTGTCGCCGCGTCTCGAGCCGCTGCCGAAGCAAAACAAACCCCTGCACCCAAGCCCAATGAGCGCCAGCGGAAGATCCCTCTGAGCAGCGCCACCAGCGTGTGGGGTTACTACGGTGTCTCGCCCGAAAGTCCCGACGCCAAACGCCTGTGCTATGCGCTCTTTCCCGAGACCATTGACCTTAAACGCAAGGAGCGGCATGTGGTCTATCCGGCCCAGCTATGGGTGTGTAACGCCGACGGTAGCAACCACCGGAAGCTGTATGAGGGGAAATCCGCCGTTCACGGCGGGCTGTCGCAGAGCTGGGTCGACAACAATCGCATAATCTTCGCCACCAAGAGCCTCACCGCCATCATCAACGCCAACACCGGTAAGATTGAGTTCGGGCCGTGGAAGGGGTTTTACCTGGCCCATTACTCTCGCGGCGGGAAGGTCCTGGTCTATCCGATCGACGAGTCCATAAAGCCCAAGGGCCTCCGCGAATTAGACACCGCAACCGGTAAGATGCGCCTGGTCCTGCCCCACGACAACATCAACTGGCACGTGCAGTATTCGCCAAACGGAAAGAAGGTCCTGTTCACCACTAATAACAACAGCAACCTGGTCCTGGCGGGGCTCGACGGCGGCGGCGTGAAGGTATTCGGCGGCGTGAAGCCGATGCATTACCAGTGGTTCGATGATAAATCCTTTTTCGGTTACGCGCACAAAGGCGTGGTGGGCGTGGATTTCAAAAAGCACCGCAATCACGAACTGTATCGCTGGGATCTGAATGGCAAGATTATCGAGCACCTCGCCGGGCACGGCTGCCACGGCGCAGGGCGGGCCGATGGCGAATACTTCGTTGGCGAGTCGTGGTACTTCAGCCCTCAGATCGTCCTCCGTCTCTATAAGCGCGGACAGAGAAAACCGCTGGCCGAGATCTTCTCCCATCGTTTCGCCCACGTGACGTGGCGCAACGGCGGGCGTCATCACGTGAACCCGTCATTTTCCCGCGACGGGATGCGGATCTACTACAACAAGGCCGTCAACAAGAACACCACCCATGCCTTCTGCTACGACTTGACGGGTCTTGTCGCCCCCATGAAATAGCGCCGAGACTCACCTTCAGAGGCCGGCAGTCAGGACCAGATTACCGTCGGCGATGGTGACCCGCCGGGCGCCTGCGACGGCTGCGGCGCCTTCGACTTTGACCTCCGGAGGCTCCTTCGTCGTCGGGAAGTAGAATGTCAATTTTTTTCCGCCGACATCAACTGTTTGTCCGGCGGCTTTGGCGGTGGTCACGAGCATGACGTCGGCGCCGCTGGCGCCGGTGAAGTCGACGGCGAGGCACGTCCCGTCCGACATCGTCAGCGAACTGCTCTTACCCTCAGGCGAGGCCCACCAGTATTTCGCCTTTCCCCTGGCGGACCTGCCCCACCGGATGTGCTTACCCATGGTATTGAGGTGCAGCGACCGGTCCGGATCGGAATACAGGTAACCCCCAAAGCCCCGGGTCGCCTTGAGAAGAACCGAGATGACGGTGTCATTTTCGTCCTTCCACCGATTGCGCCACACGTAGAAGCCCCACTTCGAATCGCGGTAGCACAGCGGAAGGACTTCAGCCGGATTCTTCGCTTCTATCGTGGTAGGCCAGTTCACAAACGCGCACACCGCCAGGTGCGGATACACGCTGGCTGTATCGAAGGGCTGATCGGCGGCGGCGTCCGATTCGGCCAGGAAACGGGCGTAGCACCATTTCATCGCGGCCTGGTGCTTGCGGGACACCCCGCCCATGCCGATGGCGAAGTAGCCCGCGCCGCTCAAACCGCGTCGCGCCCAGGTGTTGCCACCGTACGAACCGCGGACGGGCCAAAAGTCCGGCTTGCCATCGCGGAAAACCGTCTGGTATATCCACTTGAGCGTGAGCATCCGCACGTTGGGACGTGGAGCGTTGATGAAATCCTTTCCCGCGGCGTTTTTCCAGGCAAGAATCGCAGACAGGTAGGCGATCTGCGAGGACATGGACCCCGTCCCGTCGCCCTCGGCAAAGAACCCGCCATCCCCGAAACCCTCGGTCAGGTTTCGAATCATGCTATGCTCCGCTGTGGCCAGCAGTTTGTCTATACGCCCCTGATCGGCCCATTTCTCCCCGGAAATCGCCAGCAGCGCCAGGGAAACTCCGCCAACCTGCATACCGAAGTGGTTGCTGCCCGGAGGCGTTCCTATATTGCGCCGGAATCCCCTGTCGAGGTACCTGCCTCCGCGCGCCAGGAGTTCCAGATCAGATCTGATTCTCTCCCGCGAATTGGTGCTGTCCTCGTCGTATTTCTCGATGGCCCGACCGAACTTCCGGCGCACCGCCTCATCCCAGCCGTCGTAGCACAGATCGTATCCCACCGCGTACCAGCCCACCGACGGTCCGGCCCGCAGCGGTCCGCCGGGCGCGCGGAAACCGTAGCGGATGTCCCTGTCGGGGGTGCCTTCGAGCGCCTTTTCGAAGCACTGGCGACCGAACTCGGCGTACTTCTTGTCGCCCGTGAGCTGATAGAGCAGACCGTAGCCGGCGGCGTGCCCCATCGTATAGATACCGGGCGCATCGATGACCTTGTTCTTGCCAGCCGGAGCGCCCCTGGCCGGGCGGAAGACCGTAGTCATGGTCTCTCCGTCCTTACCGTCCAGCAGGAGGCGCAGGCGTTTGAGGATCGCCTTGCCCTCGGGGGTCCGCGCCTTCTTCCTCAACGCGGGCAGGTCGCCGCGGCGGAAAAGCAGCCGGGGATGCTCGCCGTCCTTCGGCGCCTCGAAGCCCTTGGTCCGCACGTACCACGGACGGTCAAGAGTCCGGGAATTCTTCGGCCCCGCGGGCATCTGGGGCACATTCGACTGCTTGGGGTTGCTCGTCGGCGTTGCCGTCTTCGCATCGGCGTTTCTAGTCGCAGTACCCCCGGTCTGATCGCCACTCCCGATCGTATCAGCGCTCTTGGGGGACTCACAGCCGCACAAGAAGGCAGACAGCAGGATAACCCCGCAACCGGCTGCAAAGCTGCCCCGCCGCAAACCGGCACAATATCCCAATTCCAAATTCCAGATTCCCAAATCGACACTCCATGGTTTTGTCATCGCGGGCCCCGCGGAACAGATTGTCGAGTGCTAATCGCCTGGGGGCAAGGGAAAAAAGGCCTCCGGTATGGCCCGTCTTCGCCTTGCGGCTTCGTCGTGACAAGCAACTGGCGAGGGCTGGCAACTGTTGTGGCGCGAAAGTAGTATTGGTTATCTCGGTTTTCTCTTGGTAATGTCCGGGGCTCGCGCTATGATTGATTGTGATGTGTTGGCCCGTTCTGTGTGGAGCGGCAGGCTGCATTCGACCTGAGCCGGTCGAATCTGAAATGAGGCAGATGTGTTATTCGTTCGCACGTTTTCTTTTCCGCACCAGACCGCATCGCCCAAGTTTCCGTCACTGACGGTTTCGGCGTTGGTATGCGACCGGAGCCAAGAGCTATGAAGACGAGTTCAAGGGCGATAACACCCCGATCTGAAAGACGTCTATGAGACGTGAATTTGAAACCTGGTATTTACGAGAGAAAGGACAAACACGATGAAAACGACTCTAACAATTCTACCGGTACTGACGGTGTGTCTGTTGGCATTGGGTCTGCTGGTGCTACCGGCTTCTGAGGCCTCGGCGCAAACATGGGACGAAGCCATCGACGGTGGCGGGGACGCGGGGGACCTGCTTGGCTCCACCCAGGTGACGACAGGCGCAGGGGCCCTTACGCAGATCACCGGCGTCCTCGTCGGACCGGAAGACGTCGACCTGTATCGCATTTCGATCACCAGCGCGAGTACCTTCTCAGCCACAAGCACCGGCGGGTTCTCCCACCCTCCGCACCGCCTGTACCTGTTTGACGCATTGGGCAACGGGATCAGCGGATACAAGGACGCCAACAACACCGGCGCCCTGCTCAGCGACGCGTTTGTCGTCGCGCCGGGCGTGTACCATCTGGCCCTGTCGGGCTTTTCGCATCCGATGACCGCCGGTAATCTGGATCTCTGGGACGCCAACGGCGCCGCGGATGTCGAACTTGCGCCCGACGGCGCGGGCGCAGCCGGTCTGTTCGACGACTGGAGCCCATCGATCGTACCGGCTTCGCTTGACAGCTACACCATCACTCTGACCGGCGCCGAGTACGCCCCAGAACCGGCAACGATGACGCTATTAGCTCTCGGCGGTCTGGCCGTCTTGAGACGACGACGACGGCGGTAGCACCAACTAAAACGCAACACCACGCGGCGGGGTTGGTTAGATTCCGGCTCCGTCGCGTTGTTTTGCTAACGACATGGCGAATAGGGATTGGACCGTGTAACATCAATATCCTCCAAACAAGACTGACGAGAGGAGACATGATGAAGCGATTTAGAGCATCGGTAGT
>CAZSLS010000158.1:0-16348 GCA_964607575.1 uncultured Planctomycetaceae bacterium
GGTGTCTTATCCTTATCCGGCGCCAGTATACTCGTAATGATTCCACCGTAATTGGTTATCTTGACCTGGAAACCATCACTGCCCGATAAGGTGAAAAGAGTTACCTCGCGGCCGTCATCCAGTTCGCCCCATTTTGTCGCTTCTATCATGTCCATATCAAAAACTCCTTCGGTGTTATGCGTGGTCTCTCAGACCGCCGTTAACGTTAATAATTGTTCCGGTCACCTGGCTGGACAGATCGGACAACAGGTAATTGGATGCCCCGATAAAATCGTCGCCCACCTGCAGGCGTCCCATGGGCACACACTCGCCCCCCCACTTGTTCAGTTCGTCCAGGCTCATTCCCATGCTCTCTCGCAAGGCGATCTCGCCGGGGGTGGCCATCCATCCTATCTTGATCTGGTTGCACCTTATCTGGTTTTCCGCGTAGTTACGGGCTATATGTATGGTCAGGGTCCGCAGCGCGCCCTTGGACACCGAGTAGGCGGCGCGGTCGATCTGCCCTCCGCTGGCGTGCGGGGAGCCGATATGAATAATCGAACCGCCGCCGCTTTCAAGCATGGCCTTGACCGTGAACTTCGAGCAGAAAAAGGCGCCCCTGACGTTCAGGTCAGCGACATTGTTATAGACATCTTCGTCCGTATCAAGGAGGGAAGCGGCCGGGAGGATTCCCGCGTAATATATCAGACCGTCGATTTTTCCGAGATGGTCCAGGGATTTCGTAATGAGATCTTCGCTGGCGGAAACCTCCGTAAGGTCTCCCACAACATAAACGGCTTCCTGTCCGGAAGCCTCTAGGATCTCGGCGACGGCGGCTTGGCCCGGTTCTTCATGCCAGCATCCGACAACAATACGAGCCCCTTCTTTAGCGGCGGCGATGGCCATGTCTTTTCCCAACCCGCTGTCGCCACCGGCTATCACAACGCCTTTACCTGCTAATGAATCGCCCATTTCTGTTTCCTTTCTGGTGGAGCGGGGTGAAACCTCGCCCTCTAGTCAACCTGTCTTCTTCTGCAATTCAGATAGAATGCCCGCAACGTCTTTGTCTTCCAGTGTCTCGGGCTCAAGTATTTCATATAGTCCCGGAATCGCAAGAACCTTTCCGACAAATTCTTCCGGGAGGCGTCTGAGGACTTCGGCGAAACTAACGTGGGTGGCCCTTGAAATTCCCTCAAACTGCTCCCGCCCTACCCGTTGGGGCTCTTTTCTGTGTGCTGGATAGCCCGCGGCGGATTCAACGCAAAGCAACCTTTCAAAGATAGTGTAAAGGTTCTCGTCGGCGGCCCATCCATATCCGAGGTTGAGTGTCAGTGAAATGCAGTTACCCCCGTTTATCTGGGTAAAAAGCCACCCATCCAGCGGGGTCATAATATGCCCGCATGAAATTCCGGGATACTGAAGAACCGAATTCATGAAGCCCTGCCCAGTGCTGCATCCGCCAACGACAAAATCGACTCGTTTCGTATTAAGCAGGAGCGCCGCCAGGAAAGCTGTCTCATTGTAATTAAGCTGCGGGAGGTCTTCTTTGTCCTTCATACCGAAATTGATAATCTCGTGGCCGTCCTGCGCTTCGAGGGCTTTCATAATGTCCTTGTTTCTTTCGACCGTACTGATCTCTGTAACAACCGCTATTCTCATTTGTCTATCCTTACCGTTAAATGTTGCGCATTACCTTTTTCACGATACCTTCGGCGTCCAGTTCATGCTTGTTGAGAAGATCATCCGCCGTACCCGATTCACCAAAATCGTCCTTGATACCTTCCCTCGCAACGACTGCCTTGTTGGTCCCTTTCATCTCGGCTACGACTTCGGCAACCGCGCTTCCCAAGCCGCCGTAAACGCTGTGTTCCTCCACAACGACCAGGACGCGGTATTTCTCCGCCGCCGCGATCACGGCTTCGGTGTCCAACGGCTTGACGACGGGTATATTAATTACCCCCGCCGAAACACCGTCTTTCTCCAGCAGCTCGGCGGCCTCGATCGCGTGATGAAGGATCGGCCCGCACACAATTATCGCCGCGTCTTTGCCTTCTTTGAGTTCCACCGCCTTGTAAATATCATGGGGATAACCTTCTTCATAAACGTTCTCGCAATCATACCGGGACAATCTCAAGTAAACCGGGCCCTGGTGATTGTAAGCCGCATTGACCGCAGCTTCGGTCTGAGGTCCGTCGGCGGGGACGATAACGACCATGTTCGGAAGGGTCCTCATCAGGGAAACATCAAGTACCGATTGATGCGTAGCGCCATCCGGGCCTTGCGTCAATCCCGCGCTGGAACCGCAAACCTTTACGTTCAACCGCGCAAGTGAGAGCTGTTGACGGATCTGGTCAAAACATCTCCCGGTGGCGAATACGGCGAAGGTGTTCACGAAGACAATTTTGCCTTCGTGGGCCATCCCCGCAGCGGTCGATATCATGTCCTGTTCTGATATTCCCATCTCGAGAAACCGGCTCTCATCGGTTTTCGTGATATGAAACGCCCTCGTGGAACGCCCGAGGTCACAGTCCATAGCAATCACGTTCTTATCTTCTCTGGCCAGTTGGAGCAGGGCCTCGCCAAAACGGTCCCTGGTGGCTTCTGTACTCATTCTTGTTCTCCATTGGGAATGGCCAGTTCTTCACAGGCGATTTTGTATTCATCTTCCGTCAACGCATAATTATGCCCCCTGAAGGTGCCCTCAATAGCGGATATACCTTTCCCCTTCACCGTTTCAGCTATGATGACGCAAGGCTTATCTATGTTGTCCGTCTCATCCAGCGCCCGACAGACCTCGGGGATATCATGTCCGTCAACCCGCGTGGCGTGCCAACCGAAACTTCGCCATTTCTCTTCGAGCGGTTCGATGGCAAGGCTTTCCTGGACGCATCCCTGGCTTTGATAACCGTTAAGGTCAATGATGGCTCTCATGTTATTGATTCGGTAATGACTTGTCGTCATCGCCGCTTCCCAGACCTGGCCCGACTGCAATTCGCCATCGCCCATCACGACGTAGATATTGAAATTATTCCCGTCAAGGCGTGCGGCCAG
Source organism: uncultured Planctomycetaceae bacterium (assembly GCA_964607575.1). Taxonomy (GTDB): domain Bacteria; phylum Planctomycetota; class Phycisphaerae; order SM23-33; family SM23-33; genus BS750m-G57. The sequence continues at coordinate 3,031 of CAZSLS010000158.1, forward strand.
GGCTATCCCGTTGGCATAGGACAGGCCCTGCCCCAGCGAACCGGTAGGAGCCTCGATCCCCGGGGTCTTGTTTATGTCGGGATGGCCCTGCAGGATCGATCCCATCTGTTTGATCGTTCCAAGTTCTTCCGGCGGAAAAAAACCAAGCATGGACAGGATGACGTACTGGGTAGGGACTGAATGCCCCTTGCTCATGATGAACCTGTCCCGCGTCGGAGAGTTTCTATTCTCAAAGGAGTAGTTCATCTTGTAGAAATAGAGCGCCGTCACGATCTCCACGCAGGACAGAGATCCTCCAAAGTGATGGTATTTTCCACTACCGAACATCTGGAGCAGTTCAAACCTGATCTGTTTCGTTTTTGCCTCAAGGGCGGTTAGTTGTTTTTCTTCCATATTTGTCTCAATGCTTTCGGTTTATACCGCATTTTCTGGGCTTCAACAATAAGGGCTATCAAAATGATAAGTCCCCTGACGGACCTGACGGCATTAGGATTCATCTCCATCAAATTCAATCCATTATCAACAACAGACAACAGCAAAACTCCCGCGAAGGCGCCTAGAATCGTACCACGCCCGCCGGACAAAGCGATTCCCCCTATCACCGCGGCGGCAACGGTTTCGATGGTAAATCCGGATCCCAGGAAGATTGTTGATTCCCCCACCCGCCCCAGGAGCATCCATCCGGCGATGGCGGCCAGGAATCCGCTGATCATATAGGCCCTGATTACTGTCTTGCCTGGATTAAAACCGGATGCGTAAGAAGCATGAGGATTTCCGCCGGTGGCGTAAAGGTCCCTACCGAAAACGGACACCTTGTAGTAGTAATAGAAAACAGCTACAAACAGAAGTGTCACTATGACCTGAACGGGTATCGCCCCTACTTTACCGGTCCCCAGATACCTGAAGGCGTCTGGAATGTCCGCGATATTCCGACCCATGCAGAGAGTCAAAGCCAACCCCCTCAAGGTCAACTGCATCGCCAGGGTAACTATGAAATTGTTCATCTTGAGACGGGTTATCATCTGCCCGTTCAGCCAGCCGATTCCCGCCCCGAGGAACATGATTATGAAAATCACCAGCACAGGGTTTACGCCCCAACCGCTACCGGTATCAAAGGAATTGGCGCCCCCCGCCGCGTTGGCGCTTCCCATAAGCCAGGCCGCAACAACCGTCAGAAGAGTGACAGTACCCTCTGCGGAAAGATCGAAATTACCGCTTAAGAGGCAGGTGGCCTGGCCAAGGACCAGAAGGCCCAGAACGCTGGCGTGCAGGAGAATATTGATCATGTTGTTGGGAGAGAGAAAATTGCGGGCGGATATCGAAAAGAAAATGAATACAAGAATGATGATGAACCAGATAAAACGGTCCAGAACAAACTTCTTGTAATCCACTGGTTTCCTATTCATCGCGGGCCTCGCCCTCAATGGCACGCACAATATTTTCCGGGGTCATTTCCCGATCCCCTCTATGAAACTCTTTCACTATGCGCCCCTCGTACATGACAATGACACGGTCGCATATTCCCGCCTGCTCTCTTGCCTTACTGGAAATAACAAGGATCGCGCTTCCCCTGGACGCCAGATCATCGACTATCTTGAAGATATCCTGCTTGGCCCTGATATCAACCCCCGTCGTGGGTTCGTGAAGGATCAGAACGGAGGGACTCGCCGCTGCCAGTTTGGCAAATACTACTTTCTGCTGATTTCCCCCGCTGAGCTGTCTTACTATCTCTTCCCGGTCGGGCGTTTTAATTCCCAGACTCTCGATATATCCATCCACAATGTCTTCTTCTTCCTCAAGCCGAATCACTCCCAGGAAGTTCTTGATCCTGTCCAGGACCGTATAGGTGACATTTTCCCGAACGGACCTCAAACCAACCATGCCGTATTTATTCCTGTCCTGGGGAAGGAGCGCCAGCCCCTGGTGAAATGCCTCTTTAGGGTTGCGGGCGGTAAATGGCTTTCCATTGATGGTAACGGCGCCCACGCCGCGGCGCTCCATACCAAACAGGCCCGCCGCGAGATCTTCAGCACCGCATCCCTGGAGGCCGGACAGGCCGACAACCTCACCCTCATGCAAGACCAGGTCGATGTTCTCATAGGACCCGCGGCGAGAGAGCCCCTCTATTGTCAGAACGGGCTTGCCTTTGACCGTCGAAGCGGACCGTTCATACTCCTTAACGTCTTGGCCCGCTATCAAGTGAGCCAGCTTGTCCATATCCAGGTCAACCACCTGGTAAGTCCCCGCCCCAAGACCATCTCTCAGTACCGTCACCCGATCACATATCTCAAAAACCTCTTCAAGATGATGTGATATATAGATAAAAGCGACACCCCGGTCTTCAAGGGATTTGATGAAATCGAAAAGAAGTTCGATATCGGTATGAGGAAGCGGGGCGGTACACTCATCAAGGATAATAAGCTTCGTGTTACCGAACAGGGCCTTGGCAATCGCGAGCATTGTTTTTTCCGCGACCTTGAGTCCTTCGGCGGGCTTTCGGACATCCAGGTTCAGCCCCAGCTTCGCGAGCCTGTTTTCCGCTTCCCGGTATACCTCTTTCCAGTTAACGAAACCAAACCTGTTGACGGGCATGTCTCCGGCAAGGATGTTTTCCGCCACAGAAAGACTGCCCATCATGTCGACAATCTGGGGAACATAAGCGACACCCGCCTGGAGCGCCGCGCTTGAAGCCATCCGTTCATACTTCTTTCCGTCAATCGTGATTACCCCCGCGTCGGGCGCCTGCAAGCCCATAAGGATACGAACCAGGGTCGATTTTCCCGCGCCGTTCTTTCCAACAAGCCCCAGGACTTCTCCTTCATATACTTCCAGGTCCACGTCTTTCAGGGCCTGAACGCCCGGGAAGGCCTGGTATATCCCTTCCATTGTCAATATGATCTTGTCTTTCACTTGGCACCTTGCGCGAGTGATCTGTCGATATTGAGGTAGTCGTCCGAAAGCCCCACCCGGCTCCGCGAGAGCTGCTGCTTCAGGGTCTTCCTGGCGAGATAACGGTTCTTCAGGGCATCGAGCAGGATCGCCAGGAGAAGCAGCCCGCCGAGGATAGCGTCAATTATCCATGGAGACGCCTGGACGATAAGAAGCCCCGTGTCAAGGACCCCCCAGAGAATGACTCCTCCCATCGCGCCAATCATATTACCACGCCCTCCCCGCAGGCTGATCCCACCGATAATTGCCGCTGCCTGTATGGAAAAAATCCAGTTGTATCCGGTTCTCATCGTCGCGCTGTCCATTCGCCCCGCCAGCACCCAGGCGGCAAGCGCGGCAAGGAACCCGGAAATTGTGTAAACAGCGATAACGATGCGATCAGACCTGATCCCTGCCGCCTCGGCAGCGGCCCGGTTGGACCCGATGGCGTATATGTTCCGTCCAAAACGCGTGTAACGGGTAATAATGTGGGCGGCGGCAAAAATAAGAAAAAAGAACACAAGGCTTACCGGAACCCCTACAGGTTTTCCGTCAACCATAATGGTGAAAAGGCTTCCTCCCCCCAACCATCCGAACCCATCCCCCAAGCCGCTGGCGCTGGTGGAAGGAGAAATGAGATAAGAAACGCCTCGAAGTGTTATCAGGATGGCGATGGTATAGACAAGATTGTTGAGCTTGAGTTTCGTTATCATGACCCCGTTAAGCATGCCTATCAGGACCCCCACGGTAAGCATAAGGACAATCACCATCCAGCCGGGCAGCATGGTCCCCCAACCACCCAGTTCGGGCGAAGCGATGAGTAACGCCGCCGAAAACGCCACCAGCCCCAGCACCGACTCCGAAGAAAGGTCAAAGTGTCTGGTAAGCATCACAAAAGACTGCCCGATAACAAGGATCCCGATTGGCGCGACCCGTGGAATTATGCCCAACAGCGTATAAGGCCTCAGGAACCGATCGGAAAGAAGGGAGAAAACAATCACGGAGACCGCGACAAGCAGCCAGGCTATGTTATCGAGAAGAAGAAACAGAACGCGATTCAGATAATCTTTTCGTTTGTTCATTTACTCTTCTATACCCGCGGTGGACTTACTGGTTCCCCCACAGGCGTTTATCGTCAACATTGTCTTTAGTGACGACAGTCGTCGCCAGGAGCATCATCAAACCGTTATCGGCTTTGAAGATTCTCGCCGGGGACCAGAGGGCTCCCTCTTTGATGAAAGGACCTGTTGTTATGGTTTCCTTTTTTATAATCTCCTTTTCCACAAAGTCCAGGACGATACCGCAATCCGTACATGGTTGGCTGTATGACGCATCCTGCCATCCTTCGCGGACCGCTGTAAGCCCGGTGGGACTACCGTCGATGGCCCCGTACCAGATATGCCCTTTTTCACCTACTTTGATCTTCTTTCCCAACTGGTCCAGCGCCGACAGTATTGGGGTGGTCCCTATCACGTCGGTGTGGCTGAAAATCGCGTCCACCGGCTGGGACCCGAGAACATCCAGCGTGCCTTTATAGAACTTGTCCTGGTCCCACTCGGTAGGCTTCGATATGACTTTGATATTGGGGTACTTGGCCATATGCTCGTTAAAGCCTTTGTTCCTCATCTGTGCCACACTGGAGGCCATGTCTCCCTGCAATTCCAGAACTACCCCCTTGGGCTCTCCATATTTTTTCTTCAAGAAAGCCACCGCCCCCACCGCCGCCTGGCGCCCCCCCATCTCGTTATCGGCCTGAACTGTCATATTAAGCGGTGTTCCAACCGTCGAGCGGTCTACTCCATAAACCGGGATTCCCGCTTCCCGCGCTTTCTTAACACCGGAGCCTATCGATTTAGCATCGATGGGACAGATGAGAATCGCGTCTACCCCTAAAGCGATCAGGCTTTCCATCTGGTCGAGCTGTTTTTCGGCGCTGGTTCCGGCGGTAAAGTTTATGATTTTCCAGCCTTTTTCTTCGGCCCGTTTATCGACACTGTTCTTTATCGCTGAATGGAAAGCGTTCATCTCGGGATGCAGTGCTCCAACGGTAAAGACCTTCTTATCCGTATCTCCCTGCTTGCCGCATCCGCAAACCAGGATTATTGTTGAAAGGAACCCGGCAGCATAAAACCAGAATGTTCTCTTGCCTGTCATCGTAACACCTTTCTCTTTTTGACCCGCTGACATGATAACACACGAACGATAAGAAATGAATTTATCCACGGGGCGAAAGGAAGTCAATACCGGAGATGATGACGGTGCGGGGGACCCATCCCGAGCAACAGTTGGACACGCTGACCATGCTGGGCTTCATTATCCTGATCGGGATCGTGGTCAATAATGCGATCCTGCTGGTCCACCAGGCGCTGAATTTCATGCGCGGGGTGGGCGAGGCCGACAGTGCCGTCCGCAAACCGCTCGAACCGAGACAAGCCATCGCCGAATCCGTCCGAACGCAAATTCGCCCGATCCTGATGACCACCGCCACCAGCGTCTGCGGTATGCTTCCCCTCGTCGTCGCGCCGGGGTCCGGGAGTGAGATCTACCGCGGTCTCGGCGGCGTGGTGGTCGGGGGCCTGAGCATCTCGACCGTCTTCACGCTACTGGTCGTGCCCCTGATGCTCAGCCTCGTCATCGACATCCGCACCGGACTGTCCCGACTCTTCGGGCGACAGTTCCGCGAACGCACCCCCCACGTCGACACGAGCACCCAGCCTGGCAGACGGTGTAATGACCGGAGAATCTCCGCTCAGGCTCCGCGACGGCGTCTGCGGAGTATCGCCAACCCGCCGAGGGCCAATAGCGAAAGCGTCGCAGGTTCAGGAATAGCGCCCAGCGCGAACGTCGAGAAGCCTGTGGTCGTTACCGTGATTGTATTGGCGTCCATGTCGCGAGCGATGACCGGGAGCATTTCCCACTCGCCGCCGGAGTGATGCAAGATCAGGAGGGACTCTTCGGGCATCGTCAGGTTCGAATCGTCGTAGCCGAAAGTCAGCGTCACCAGAGAGTCGAACGTACCGTCGAAGCTGACCGCCCAACTCTGGAACGGGTCGCCGGGCAGCAAGAACGTCAAGGCATCGATCGCTTCCTGATCGAGATCGCCCACAGCGATTTCGGAAAACTCGGCGCTGAACGTACCGCCGCTGGATACATTGTCGAAGACCACGTCGACACCACCGGTGAGTCCCGATCCGCCGCCCACACTGCCTTCGGCGCCCGCTTCGGCGGGGATATCAGTATCAGTCGGAAAGGCTATCTGCACATGGTGTCCACTCTCGGCGTCCCATGCGGCCAACATTCCGCCACCAGCGGTGTTGAGGACGTCGTAATCGGCTTGTGTCAGGTACAAAATACCCTCGGTAACAGTACCCTGCATGGTCGCCATCTCATCGAGCAGCGCGTCCAATTGCGCCGCACTAATGTTCGAGACGCCCACCAACCGGAGATCGGTCACATCATCCATAGCGTGCAGCGGCGCCAGGCTGCTGATTTGCGAGAAGTCCACACCGCTGAGGTCCAACTCCGTAATACCCGAAAGTTGACCGATGCCCTTAAAAGCGGTGGAGCTGCTTCCGCCGTCCAACAACGCCTCCAGTGACGTCTGGTTCAAGACCGCGTTTTTCAACGAGACACTGGTGACGCTCGTATCCCAGCCGATCTCCCTGCCGAAGCTTGTCCGCGTCAGGCTGGAAAAATCCGCCCCGTCCAGATTCAAGTCTGTAATAGATGTGTTACCGCCCAGCCTCAACGACTCGAGGTTCGTCATGTTGCTGAAGGCTCCGGATTCGATGTTCGATATCGGGTTATCGCCCAGATACAGGTAGGCCAGACCCGCCAGACCGCTGAATGCGTCCGACTCGATATTCGATATCTGGTTGTTTTGCAAATTCAGATAAGTCAGATTCGACAGACCGCTGAAGTCGTTCGACTCGATACTTGATATCTGGTTGTTCTGCAACTCCATATAACTCAGATTCGACAAACCGCTGAAGTCGCCCGACTCGATGCTCGATATCTCGTTGTCGTACAGAAACAGCCCAGTCAGGCTCGTCATGGTGCTGAAGGTCCCGGAGTTAATGCTCGATATCTGGTTGGTGTACAGATGCAACTCATTCAGATTCGCCAGGCCGGTGAAGTGGCTCGATTCGATGCTCGATATCTTATTGTCGCCCAGATACAGGTGGGACAGACTCGACAATTCCGAAAAGGCGCCCGATCCGATGCTCGATACCTGGTTGGCATACAACTCGAGGTAAGTCAGTTTCGTCAGACCGGCGAAATCGCCCGATTCGACGCTCGATATATTGTTGTAGTGAAGCCACAAGTTTTCCAGATTCTCCATGGCACTGAAGGTCCCCGAGTCAATGCTCGACACCAGACCGCCCTGCATGGACAGAGTTGTGGTCGCCGTCCAGGTGTAGTTGTCGATACCGTCCAGACCGGTGATCTTGGGATCAGTGAAGTCAGCTCTCACCGAGGCGGGCATGGCGGCACCGGAACTATAGCCCGCGCCGACCGCCCAATCGCCGAACGTGTAGTCCTCTGCCGCCCGCGCGCCGGTCGGCACGCTAAGCACCACGCCAAGTATGGCGATCAGCAACAGCGGTGTGTTTGACGGGGAGGGTAGGAATCTCATCAGGCTCTTTGCTCTGCACATAACCGTCATCCTTTCTGTGTCTCCGTCTGGAGACTCAGCCAATACTCCGTCGACGCCTCGCCGCATACGTCGGAACCCACGTCGATGGCATACGAAGATACGCTTTGTCGCAGGAAAGGAAACTCGCGAACTCAAGACCGCTCCTGCCTCATTTTAGATTCGACCGGCTCAAGGTCGAACGCAACCCGCCGCTCCACAACGAAGCGGACCCCACAAGGAAATATGATAACATGAGACTGTGATATCATCAAGAGAAATCTCAAATTGCTCAGCATGCTGTTTCGTTTCGACCGGGATTGCCCCCGGTATGGTAATGACCGATGAACTGATATGCTTTCCGGGAATTTAACGGCCCGCCAATTCTGCGTTTACCTACTTGACAAATCAAAGCCGGTAGAATAAAATATATGCTAACCTACCGAACCAAGGGACAAGCAGAACAGGCACCCGAACCAGAGAGGAAAAGTCTCCACGGTATTAGTCCGCAGGCTTGCGATTTCTATTTTAGCGCACTGCGTCCGGAGACCTCCCCCGCCGCCATAACCGCAGGATTAGAACACACGATGAACTCGACGAAACGCAAAGCCGCACAACCGGAAATGCCCGCACCCCAAAAGGATACCCCCGCAAGTTGGCGAACGTTCAAGAGACGAGCGGCGGCAATTGCTATTATCCTGGTGGCGTCCATGATTCCGTGCGTGGCGATTCTGCAGAACGGCATGTCGAATTCCGCGAGCGGAAACTCCGATAATGTTCCGGTTTCAGCCCCCAGAATATGGGGCCAACTGGAATACACACCTATCGTCATCGCCCCGCCGTTGGAATTCGTAGAGGATCCACCGAGTGAGTATTATTCCGAGGGTATCGCATGGCACTTCTCGGGGACCAGTTCGACGAGACTATCGGCCCTTTTCAAGTCTATAAATCTCTCGGCGCCGCTTCGCGAGAAGTTGATCTCCATGGCCGAGCCCAACGAATCAATTCGCGGTATGAGCATCCGCCCTTCCAGGCAATTCGCATTGAACATATCTCCTGAAGATCGTGCTGCACTTTATATTGCGCTGTGTGCGTACCGGGTGAACAACAGTGAGTATGCTCCGTTTCAGTTTCGCGGTAATTCAACGGACGAATGGTTCGACGGCTCGGCGGTCTCGCCGACAACCCGAAAGCTCGTCGAACCGTTGATCTACCGGCGTGGAGAGTTCATGTACTTCGGCGATTTCCGAACCATCGGATATTTGCCTTCGCACACGGAACGTTCGAATCTGTTGAAGACACTGATGCGTAATGCAACGTTTATAGCTCATCTGAAGGTCTCCCCCGATTCGGACCTCGAAGCCCTGGTCAAATACTGGGGGCGCGGGGGTCGAGCCCATGAAGTGCGACCGATCCTGGAAGCACTGATGCGGCGAGGAGGCGAGCAGGCTATCAACATCACGCATCTTCTGCCCGCTCTCGCCCGACGCAAGCTGTACACTTATCCGAAACGTTCGGATTCGGACATAGAACTCCGCAGCCGCGATTGTCACTGGACGTCAATGAACTTTTTCAACGATGTACTCGACGACAGCTTCTGCGATATTAGGAAGGTCAACACCGCGCTGCAGACCAAGTATTACCGAATCAGCGATCCTCTCAGGCTGGGAGATGTGATCGTACTCTTCACCCCGCAGATGAGATTCATACATTCGGCGGTGTACATCGCCGATGACGTCTTCTTCCACAGATGCGGAAGCCGGTCCTATGAACCATGGGCATTGACGCGACGGAAAGACCTCAAGGCCTACTATCCCTCACATGACAAATTCACAGTACACTACTACCGACGCAAAAGCCTGTAAGGGACATGCATCTCGCTTGTTCAAACGTCGCATATCCTGACCGCCTGGGAGAGCGACTCCACCGGATCGCGCTTTGGCACGAATTCATGGGCGACGTAACCGGTAAAACCGCTGTCGGCAATGGCTCGCATAATGGCCGGGTAATACAGCTCCTGAGTCTCATCTATTTCGTTTCGGCCGGGATTTCCGCCGGTATGGTAATGTCCGATGAGCTTCGCGTGCGCCTTGATGGTGCGGATAATGTCGCCTTCCATGATCTGGGCGTGGTAGATGTCATACAGTATCTTGACGTTGGGTGAGCCGACGCGATTGCAGACTTCGACGCCCCAAGCCATGTTATCGAACATGTAGCCCTTGTGGTCCACCCTGCTGTTGAGGTATTCGATGCAGACGTTGACCTTCTTCTTTTCCGCCAGCGAGGCAACGGCTTTGAGGACCTCGACCGTATTGGCTATTCCGACGTCATCAGACATACCTTTCCCGTATCCGGCAAGTGCGATCACGTTGGGATATCCGCATGCGGCATTGGCCTCGATGGAACTGCGAATCCGGGAGACAGCCTGCTTGTGCTTTTTCTTGTCGATGAGATCGCTCCCGCCTGAAGTCATCGTGCAGATAAGTCCGTGCTTCTTCAGGGTCGGAAATGCGCGTGGACCGAGTAAGTCGATGCCCTTGAGCCCGATTTTCGCCGCCGCCGCGCATAACTTCTCCAGGGTGAGCTTACCGTAGCACCATCGACTGGCCGACTGGTTGATGCGTCCCTTTTTGACGACCCGTTTGATTTCGGGGGTCGACGTCCGGGCCATCGCCGAGGCGCCAACGGCCCCGGCCGCGACGATCGATGCCGAATGGAGAAGGCCGCGTCTTGAAAGTTTGCTCGCGCTCATTGGTCATCTCCTCTTGCGATTGCAATTGTCAGTGTGTGTTCCCGGGGACCGGGGTAATATGAATTTCATAATACATGCGTCTATCCGGAGAAGCAACGCCGCCGGCGGCGGCGCGCAAGAAACGAGCCCGCAAGCGGCTGAGATCAGAAGCCTTCTTACGGACTCGCTTCATACACGGTGTAGCGGACACCGGGAGCAAACTTGTTATCTGTCGACCTTGTCGCGCCGACGTTTCGGCTGACCGCGGGCCTTGCGACGCTTTAACATCCGTTCCTTGAGTTGGACTTTCTGCTGGTCGCTCAAGACGTTATCGATTTCCTTGCGCATCTCAGTGATGACTGCCCGTTTGGCGTCCGGTCCTTCGGCATCTCGCATTTTCTGGCGGACGGACTGCCGAATGGCGGTGATCTTCTCTCGCTGCTCAGCGGTCAGATTCAGTCCGGCAAACGGATCGTTCCGTTTCTGCGCGTTCTTCGCCATTTCGCCGGCAATTTGCTGCAGCTTGGCGGTAAGGTCCTCGCCGAGGATTTTCTTGATCTTATCCCACGCTTCCTTTGTGGTCTGGCTGAGGGCCTTCATGATCTCAGCCTTCTCTTCGCGGGTCTTGGCCTCTTTCATGGCGGCGCGGGCCTTTTTCGTCTCCGCGTTCAGGGCGTCCTGGATCTTCTTGATTTCGGCCTCCTGAACGTCGGTCAGGTCGAGTTTCGCCAATGCCGCGTTCAATACCCTGCCCCTGAGCAAATGACCGCCTCCCCCGGATCTCTGGGGGCTCATGGACCCTCTGACCTTGGCGAGTTGCTCCTTGCTGAGGACCTCGCTGAGTTGGACGAACACCTCTTGGGCGGCATCTTTCCGCGAGGCCATCAGCTTCTTCATCCGCTCGTGTGCGGCTTTCATCGCCGCCGAATCACCATCCTTCTTCGCCTGGACCATAGCGTCGCGGATATCCTTGAAGTCCTCGGAGTTTTCCTTCTTCCAATTGGCATCGGCCTGCCTGCGCGTGTCGAATATCTGCTTTACGCGGGCGAGTTCCTCTTCGCTCAAATTGAAACTTTCAAGGAGTTTCTCCAACTTCGCCGCGCCGGGGCGACGCTGCCTGGTTTTGCGGTCACGGGCGGAGGCTTCATCCCGCGCAATGACCATTGTAGACGCGATTGAAAGAACCAGCAGAATTGCAGTCAGCGTCACCAACTTCTTCATCTTCGTTGCTCCCTAGACCCATTGGGTCCGCTTCGCGATAATTGAACTGCTCGAAAAAGCGAGCCTACCTGTAATTTTCCATCCGTGTTTTGTTGAACGGTCCGGGCCGCGGATTATTGCAGAAATTGATTGCATCCGATTCCGTCGGGCCGGCCCGGGCGCCGCGGACCGAAAGGAAACTCCAATACACCCTTGCCCATCACGGGGTGTCGCAGATATGTTGGTGCCATATGGAAGGTAGATACGAACAATTTGACCCCGCCAGGCTGAACATCCTCCCGCTGGGCCAACGCAGAAATCTCGTCACGCTCGACGACGTTCTCCAGGTCGGCGAGACGCCCCGCCCGCTGGACAACGACGACCTGGCCCTCGTCGCGGCCGCCATCACCGACGCAAACAAACGCGGTGCGGCAGTGGTGCTGATGATCGGGGCTCACACCATCAAGCAGGGCCTCAGCCGATACCTCATAGACTTCATCCGCCGCGGGTGGGTCTCGGTGGTCGCGTGCAACGGCGCATGCGCCATACACGATTACGAACTCGCGAGAATCGGCGCGACCTCCGAATCCGTGGCCGACAACATCGGCGCCGGACAGTTCGGTATGTGGCGGGAGACCGCCGAACTCAACGATATCGTATCGGCGGGGAATGCAGACGGTCTCGGCTTCGGCCAGTCCGTAGGACGCGCAATCTCGCAAAGCCGGTTCCCGCACAAGGACGTATCCGTATTCGCGGCGGCGTGGGAAGCCGGCGTGCCGGCGACCGTCCATGTCTCAATTGGGCAGGACATACTTCACCAGCACGCCAACTTCGACCCGGGCGCCGCGGGCGAGTCAAGCTACAGAGATTTCCTGATCTTCACCAAGGTCATCGAGAACCTCTCCGGCGGCGTGATGCTCTGCTTCGGTACGGCAGTGATGGGGCCCGAAGTATACCTCAAGGCCCTGTCGATGGCCCGGAACGTCGCGACCGCTGAGGGACGGGAGATCCGCGATTTCACCTCGGCGGTATTCGACCTGGTCAACCTGACCGGAGATCTGCGGTCCGAAGCACCCAAGGACTCGCCCGAATACTACTACCGCCCGTTCAAGACCATACTGGTCAGAACCGTCCGCGACGGCGGGCGGAGTTTCTACATCCGCGGCGACCACCTGGCGACCATACCGGCGCTGCACAAAGCCCTGACCTGATCCCCCCGCCGCGCCGACATGTCACAAATGGTTCACAGCTCCGGGCGACGTGACTACCCCCGCAATCCGGTATACACAGCCCCGCAATTCCCATACTTGACCGTCGTGTCGGCACTTGCGCACTGAGCCATCGTTCGGTGGAACTGATTCTTGACTTCCCCGCCCCCCTGCGGTGTGACATGTGTGAACGTGGCGGACGGTATTGAGGTCGGCGGGGGTCTTGTCGATCGCAACGTTTTGTCAGTTGAGAAATTCGGGTTAATTTAAGTTTGGAATACTCTTGACACGCTTGTCTGCTTTTGGGTAAATAATTGATAGATATAAGTGCTAATGGGTTGGCGGGCTGATTGTGGAAGCGTTTCCCGTCCCGCTGAGAAGGTCTGGGGTAACATCCGGACGTTATTGCTGAACGCAAATCCGACGCGCTAGTTTATGAAGGAGCCATCAAATGGCTAACGGTACTGTAAAGTGGTTTAAGGACGAAAAAGGTTTTGGATTTATCGAGATGGAAGATGGTACGGACGCTTTCGTACACCATAGCGATATCTCCGGCGAAGGTTTCAAGTCGCTGTCTGAAGGCGATGCGGTAACCTGCGAAGTGGTCCAGGGCGAAAA
>CAZSLS010000159.1:0-16299 GCA_964607575.1 uncultured Planctomycetaceae bacterium
CCTTATTTGCCCGCCTGGCGGAAAGGTGCGAAGAAAATCCGTTCGTCACGGCTGTGCGGTTGTGGACCGCATAACCGCTTGTTACCCCGCCTGTTTGAAGCCGAACTTGTTCTCCCCCGCCGCCAGCAGCGCCGTGGCCAGCATACCCTTGACCGGACGAACCCGCCCGTCGAGCGCCAACTCGCCGACGATAAGATACTGATCGAGCTTGTCGGCCGAGAAATCCCCGCCGGCGACCATACACGCCAGGGCGATCGGAAGGTCTAGAGCGGCTGAGTCCTTCTTAACGTCCGCCGACGCCAGATTGATCGTGACCTTCATCCCCGGCCAGCGATACCCCGAATTCCTAAGCGCAGCCTGAATACGCGAGACCGACTCCTTGACGGCGGTATCAGCCATGCCGACCAGCTTCGTAAACGATTCGGTAGCGTCGGTAACGTCGGCCTCGACTTAACAGTTAACCGCGTCGATACCGGAAAGAATACTGCTATGCACCCGTGAGATCATTGCCATACCTCTATAAAAAACCCACCAACAATCGCCCCCGCCCCGCAGACGGGTTAGGGAAATGTTAACCACACACCGGCGCCAAGGCAAGCGATAACGACCGGCGTATGATTGCCGATACCATCGAAGGGGCGTCTCTATGGAGCATCTGGAATTGGCGTCCACCAGAGCGACTCCCAGTACTTCTGGTCAGTTTTGTATACGTCTATGGGGTCGCCGATCTTGTAACTGGCCGGAAGAACGCCGTAGCGTTTCATTTCACGAATATAGTGGGGTCCCGGCCTGAAATTCGGCATGTTGAATCGGGTTATCTTGTCCAGGTGTTTCTTTGCGTCCCGGATCGCGGCCAGAATAGTCTGATAATCCGGGTCGGAAGTGTTGGCGAACACATTTCCGCAAACAGCGTAACCTCCGGCGGACTTGGCCAGGGGCGCCATGAGCAGTACTGACTGTTTCGGACGGGTCAGGTTGTACACCACGTGGCGGGAAAACTGCAGACGGGGATCTGCGTATTTCTTCATCCAGGTATTGGAGCCCACATTCTTAGCGTAATTGACTCCTATGTCGACATCGCCGTTTCCATGAAGCTGTGAAGATACTCTAAGCTCAGAAGGGTAATCAACCTGCTCGTCCCCTGAAGAAGGACCAAAGACCTGAAGTTCGGCCAGGCCTACGTTTGGCCCGACGCCTCCCTGGACTTGAAACTTCATCCAGGTCACGCTGCGCTTGGAAAAGGCGACTTTCTTTCCTGACCCGTCGTTGGGTATACCGGTTACGAGGACTTTACTTCCGTCGCTGAAAGTCAGCAGGCCGCCGGCGCCATGGTCAGCCATATTGGGACGATCGTAAATGATCACTCTGTTTACAGTTTGCGCCTTTTTCCAGTGGAGTTGTATCCAGGGGTTCTGCTGGCCCTTGGAAACCCACTCAGTTTGGTAACGATCGGTCGTGACGCCGTCAACAGCACGCCATCCCGAAAACGGCGGTGTGCTGCGGACATTGTCGACCCCGACCAGCCAGGGCAAGGGAGAAATGTCGCCATTACCGCCGGCGTATCCCACCCACCAGGGAGCCAGGGCCAGCTCGTCAGAAACTGAGGCGGGCAGCTTCTTTTTTCCCGTATGGCACTTGCCGCAACGCCGCTTTTGGGCTTTGGCGGCGGCTTTGGTGCTGGGCCAGGCCAGGTCCGGGCGACCCATATGATTTCCGATCATACCGCTACCCAGCCCGGCATACGTTCCAAGGAAGTGCGCCGAGGCGTCTATCCATAGCTTGACCAACCGTCTGTCCTTCGCATCCAAAGTCACGCCATGATGTGATTTGTCTATTTTATTCATGAGCGGACTGGCGGAACTTCCGATGTTACGCGGTGACAGATTGCTGCGTACGTTGTTCTGCCCCTGGGCCATCTGCAGCCGCTTCTGCAATTCAAAATAGCTGTGCGTATATACCGGACCGTTGTCGCCAGTGAGCACCAGACCTCCGGCCCGTTTGCCTGCATCGTGGCAATTCTTCAGACAGTGCTTGTTCCATATTGGCTGTATGTCACGCGGATAGTCGAAGACCTCCGGCGCGCCGGGAATGCGTTTTATCTTGCTTGCGGGCCTTTGCAGGGCTTTAAGCGTCGGCCTGATGGGCGCGGCCATAGTTCGGTCCTCGTGACAGCCGATACAGGTGGTCACCTCGCCGGGCATAACCGACAGAAAGCTCTGCATGCGCTTTACCGACAGATCATTGTCGTCCAGGGCCACAAAGAAGAGGCTGCGGTTGGCGGGCAATTCCATGTACGCCGACCCGTCGGATTCGACAGGAATGGCGCCCAGCACACGGTTCATGGTAAACGTGCCGCCATAACTCAACGGCTGCATGCCTCCACTGTAGTTAATAGGCTTGGGCAGGGTCTCAAGAACCAGCAGTTTCTTTATGTCTCCGCGTTTCACACCGCGCATGTTGCGTCCGATGTATGCATCCATCAAAACAAGGCGACCGGTGGACTCGCGCAGGTTCACGCGCGAAGGAATGACTGTTTCCCGCCGCTGGGGTCGGATGGGCCTGGGTTCATGGAGCATCGCTTTGGCGTCTTTGGCCAATTCGCCCGCCAACTTGTAGACAAGAGTCATCTTGCCGTCGCCGTTCATCGAGTAGAGCGAGGCGCCTTTGGCGACCAGAAAAGAATCAGGCGACAGAGGATAAGGGTCGCGATAACCGCCTCCGCTTCGACTAATAAAGGTTTGCGCACTACGATCGTCCGGTCCGTTATCCACATGCACACTGGTAATTACGCCGGAATGTCCCGGTGCTCCATGCGCTCCGGAATTCACCATTATCACTTTGTTTGTACCTGGTATGGGCTTGGCGTCGATATACACGGCCCCGGGGTGCAGGTTACCGTAATAGACCATCTGTTCGGTTCCATCGGGCTTCATGGTCCAGAGATGATGATAGCTCACCTGGCTGCGGTCCACATATTCCCAGCGGGTATATAGAATTCGTCCGTCGGGGAGAACCCAGGGCGTGTTGTCTTGCTCTATGTTCGCCGAGAGCTGGCGGATGGCGCTTCCGTCTGCGTCGCAGCGGTATATCGTAGCCACCTCGGTCAGCATGCAATTGACCCACCGGTTGGCCCGGGTGCTTACAAATACAATCCCACCGTCGGGGAGATAGCAAGCCTCGATGTCGTTGTACGGTCCCTTGGTAAGTTGCTTCAGATTCTTTCCATCAACGCCAATTTCATAGAGATGGTAGTAGTCCGAGCCGCCCTTGCGCCAGGAGAAGAGAATCTTTGTTCCATCATAGAATACTTTGGGGTCTCGGACCGCACCATCGGGGTCTCTTATCAGCTTGGTTACCTCTGCGGTCTTAACGTTCAGCTTACACAAGTAGCCGCTACGTCCAGACATTTTACTCTTGGGATTAGTCGCCCAATACCCGAAATTGGCATACCAGTGGAGACCATCCCCGCCTATGGTGCGTACGGCGAAGACGATCTGGTCATACTCCGCTCGGGGTTGGGTAGTCGCCGAGTGGGCGCCTGAGTTTCCGCTATCCGGTTTTGTTTCGGCGGACACCGACTTAGTGGAAAGCGGATTGCGCGCACCGGTCCCTGGGCGGTCCGGGCGTGAGGAGTTGTCCGCTGCGTCTGGAACCGGTTCGCCGCATCGGGTTATCATAGCGAAGGTCCCAATCACAACCGCCAGCACAGCCAATATCGGCAACCATTGCTTCTTGTTCACGTTCTGTCCTTCGCTTCCAGCTTCTTCAGCGTCCTGTTCGTTCACTGGTGGGAAAGTTGATTCCTGGTGGGCGTCGTGGGCGACGCGTGGGTGATGGGTTAGGTGGGGCCCAGAGACCGTCCCTGAGCCGATTACAGGCAACATAAACCCCGCTCTGGCCTAGGGCAAGGACGAAATTCAGCCAACTGTGCAGTATACATATCATGCTGGAGCCCTACGCCACTTCCGAAATACAGCCCAGAATGTTTCTCGCACCACACCAGCAATATGTCGGCGACGAGTATCCGAGGGCTCCGCTGCTGCGTTCGGCGTCGCCGACGACTGTAGGCGCGATGGTGTGGCTTGCGCCTTCGCCTGCGACGCTGTTTGGTTTAACGGGCATGGGATCATACTTGCCATGCAGGTCTCTCGGAGGGCAATGTCGACGGGAAGTTCGTAAAAACTGTCCTTGGTGAAAACCGGTTTTTGCGGTATACTCAAGATCTGTGCTCTAGGCCACTGGACCCCGATCTGTTATTCGTGCGGAGGGTTCGCTTGGCGTTAAGGAAGCGAATTCCATGGTTGAGAGCCCCGTGCGTCTGTCTGGAGGTTTCCGTAATGAGCAACATCGCAAACGAATCTCGGGACTGCTCGGTCCCGGTTTTCGAAGTGCTCGAGCCGCGGTTGCTTCTCAGCGGATCGGTCGTGATTTCCGAGTTCATGGCCTCCAACGACACGACGCTCCTGGACGGCGACGATAATTCGTCGGACTGGATCGAACTGTACAATCCCACCGATTCGCCGGTCGACGTGGCTGGATGGTTTCTGACCGACGACATGGCCGATCTGACCCAGTGGGAGTTTCCTACCGGCGGGGGGATCGACACGACGCTCGAACCGGGAGAATATCGCGTTATCATGGCCTCGGGCGAGGACGGGGTGTATCCGTACGTTGACTCCCTGGATTACCTGCACACGAACTTCACTCTGAGCAGGAACGACGGTAATCAGCATGAGAGTGTCGTGCTGGTCAGGGACGACCGGACCACGGTCGAGCACAAGTATGAGGACTACCCGGAACAGACTCGGGACGTGTCTTACGGCAGCAGCAGCGCGGCGTCTACTACCAGTGTATTGCTTGCTTCCGATGCGGCCGCCCGCTACCACGTGCCAGCGGCCGGCGAGGATCCTACCGGGTGGACTGCAGAGAGCTACGACGACTCGTCCTGGACCGATGCCGTAGAAGTGGGCTCGGCGGGCCTTCTCGTGACGGAGATATCCACCGGTGGAACAAAGTTCATTGAAATCCAGAACGTCTCGCATGCGGCGATAGACGCGTCCGGATGGACCGTGCTGGTCAACGACGCGTCCGGCGGTATCAACTCCGTTAACAGTGTCGCATGGTCGCTGCCCGGTACGATCGATTCGGCGGCGGTGCTCTACAAGACAGACGACGCCGGCGACGGCATTAATTACTGGGGCGGTCAGATTGACTGGGGCCTCGAGGGCCCCGGTTGGGCGATGATCGTTGACGGTTCGGGCAGCGTGATGGACTTCGTGGCCTGGGGCTACAGCGAAGCCGAGATCGCTTCTCTGGACATAAGCTACGGCGGTTTTGCGCATATCACCGTCAGCGGTGACTGGAGCGGTCCGTCGGCTGCTCCGGGCACGGCGGACCCGGGAATTACCGAGGGGTTCGTCGCCTTCAACGACCACATCATCGGCGGCGCAACACACGCCAATGCAACAACTTACGCGGCCAACGTTACGGCTTCGGGCGTTCTGAAAGATATCACCGACGGAAGCGACACTCCGGTTACCCTGACCACTTCGCAAACCGGTGTAACGTTCGAAACCGCCGGTTCCGGGCCCGCCGCCGAGACCGATGCCTATGAAGTTTTCAACGGGTATGTCGACTTCACCGTCGCCAACGACTGCAGTCTCGCCACCAGCACTGGTGACAACTATACGCACACCTTTTCAGGCCTGGAGACGGGCGGTCAGATCACTTACAGCTTCGTCGGTACGGCCATTCGCGGCGGGAGCAATTACACCAACCGCTGGACGCTGGTTACGATCGACGGCGCCGAGTCGTTCACCCTGAATGCCGATTACAGTGTCGACCGCCTCGGTGTGATCACGCACGCCGAAGCCCCCGGCGAGGTGGCGGAGAACCAGGTAGCCATCTGGACCGGGCACAACAGTGCATCTGGCCAGGGATTCGTTGCCGCCTGGACCGGCATCAATCCGGGTGATGACGGCGTGTTCTCGATTATCTCCAGGCAGTACACAGGCAGCATACCCGTGGGTTCCGGAACCGCCGACGCTTCGAAGGGCTACTCCCTTGCCGGTATCCGCCTGGAGGAACTCGCTCCGGTCGGACCGCTGGCGGTGCTGAAGCGAATCGGCGACTCAGACGGCGATGCGGCTACGGACTTCATCCGCACTACCATCGCGACCCCGGGCGCCGAGAATCCTGAGCTTACCGTACCATTCGGCCGGATGGTTCCCGTCCTCACCCCAATAGGTTTCAGCGATGGTAATCCGGAGTTCGACGAAATCATTGGCGCGGACGTCGCCGGCGACATGGAGGGCGTCAACGGGTCGCTGTGGTCCCGGATTGAATTCTGGGCCGACGACCTCTCGGTGTTTGAGACGCTGACGCTGCGAATGAAATACGACGACGGATTCGCGGTCTGGCTCAATGGTGTGGAAGTAGCCAGCCGCAACGCCCCCGGTCGGAACGGGCAGGACGGAGATCTTGCCTGGAACTCGAACGCTACGGATACTCGCCCGGAGGGCCTGGCGGTTGTCTTTGAGGATATAGACATCTCCGGGCATCTGGGCGATCTTAACGAAGGCGCCAACGTGCTGGCTGTCCACGGTCTGAACGCGGATGCGGCCGACAGTGACTTCCTTATCCTGCCGAACGTTGTTGTCTCCGGCACGCAGCACATTGAGCAGCATTTCTTCGATCCGACGCCGGGCGGGGCGAATTCCTCGGGCGCGGTGGTGATCAACGAGATTCACTACGATCCGGAAGACAGCTCCCAACCCGGCGAATTCATCGAACTCTACAACAACACGCTTGACGACGTTGATCTGACCGGATGGCGTCTGACCGACGCGATCGCCTACCAGTTCCCCCAGGATACGACGATACTGGCGGGTCAGTATCTGGTTGTGGCGCAGGACTCGGCGACGGTCCAGGCGGAATTCGGTGCCGCGGCGCTTGGACCGTGGACCGGGCGGCTCGACAACGAAGGGGAGAGCGTTGTCCTGCTCGACGAGTCGGGAATCGTGCGAGACGAGGTCGACTACAGTAACCATTTTCCCTGGCCGGTGGGCGCGCAGGGACAGGGCAGTTCCATGGAACTGATCAATCCGGTGCTGGCAAATGACCTGGGCGGGAGTTGGCGGTCGTCGGGATACGATTATTCCGAATCGCAGACGACTTTTGTTCCTTCGCATTCGTCTGAGTGGCATTATCGCAAGGGAATCTCCGAGGCGTCCGATCCCACCGACGCTTGGCGCGGCGCGGGCTTTGTCGAGGATGGAACCTGGCTGACGGGGCAGACGGTCATCGGCTACGGTGACGGCGACGATACCACGCTGCTCGACGACATGGAGGACGAGTACTCGTCGCTCTACCTGCGCCATTCCTTCCAGATTGACTCCCAGGATGACATCCCCGGCGCGCTTCAACTCAGGGTCTACGTCGACGACGGATGCATCGTATGGATCAACGGTAACGAAGTTGAGCCCCGCTTCTACGTCACCGGCGGATTCAAGGCCTACAACGATTTTGCCCAGGGCCACGAAGCCGGCTGGACGCAGGTGAATGTTTCTCCGGGATTCCTGGTCGTCGGCGAGAACACGATCGCAATTCACGCCTTGAACGCCACGCTCAGCAGCAGCGACTTCTCGATCGACGCCGAACTGACCGGAGTGGAAAGCACCACCGCGGGAGGTCCCTCGCCCGGGCAGCAGAACAACGTCTGGGCCCTGAACGCGGCGCCGCAGGTCCGCAAGGTCAGCCACGGTCTCCAGCAGCCTGCTTCCGGACAGCCCGCCACGATAACCGCCAAAATCACGGATCCCAACGGCGTGGCGTCGGCGATGCTGCACTATCAGGTGGTCCTGCCGGGTGAGTATATTCCCGCGTATCTGGCCCTGACTCATTCGGAACTGATGGCGGATCCCGACCAGCCCCGGGCGGAGAACCCGGCGTTCGAAGATCCCGCCAACTGGACGACCGTCGCAATGGCGGATAACGCGACGGGCGGCGACGCGACGGCCGGCGACGACATATACACCGCCGTGATCCCCGGCAGGATCAACCGGACGCTGGTTCGCTACCGCATTACCGTCACCGACTCGTTCGGCCAGTCCGCCCGTGCGCCGTATTCCGACGACCCGTCGCTGAACTTCGCCTACTACGTCTACGACGGTGTCCCCGATTACGTCGCCGAGACTCGGTCTATCGACCCCGAGGGCGCCGGGCATGTCTACAGCAGCGAAGAGTTGACCTCGCTTCCGGTCTATTCGCTGATCGCCAGATCCCAGGACATGGTCGAGATGCTGGCGTACGACTCGGCCTATCAGGTCCCCCAGACCTCCGATCAGGCCATACGGCGGGCGTACAACTGGCAGGCGGCTTTCGTCTACGACGGCGTTGTCTACGACCACGTGGACATGCGCCTCCGCGGGGCCAACGGGCGATACTATCAGGCGGGAAAACGATCCATGCGAATCAGATTCAAGCGAGGCAATTACCTGCAGGCCCGAGACGAAAACGGTGTTGAGTATCCCACCAAGTGGAGGCAACTGGTCGTCAGCAAGATGTTCGGCAACAAGAACGACGCCAACTACGGGCTGGCCGAAACGGTCAACAACGAGATGTGGAACCTGGCGGGCGTCCCCGCCCCGGAGACGCACTGGTTCCACTTCCGCGTTGTCGACGGCGCCGAAGAGGTCCCTTCCGGAGCCAACGCCCAGTATTACGGTGACTTCTGGGGTATGTTCATGGCGTTTGAGCCTTACGACGTCCGCTTCCTGGAAGCCCACGACCTGCCCAAGGGCAACCTCTACAAGCTCACTAATGCGGTCTCCGACGGGAATCTCCAGCAGCGATATCAGGCGATCGATGCGCCCACCGACGCCGAGGACTACAATAACATTCGGAGCAATCTCAATTCCAGCCGCGATGAGGACTGGCTGCATAGTTATGTGAACTACGACGAGTGGTATCGCTACCATACGGTCGCCGAAGCCATCAAGCACTATGACTACTGGCCCGGTGCGAACAAGAACATGTCGTGGTATTTCGAACCCGACGAGACGAACCCGATGGGGCGGTTGTGGTATCTGCCCTTCGACTCGGACGCGAGTTGGGGGCCGACCTGGAACGGTGGAGAGGATGAAGCGAAGCGTGCAATCGGCGGGAAACCCGAAATGCAGATGGCGTATCGGAATACCATCCGGGAGTTTCGCGACCTGATCTTCCAGCCGGAGGTCATCGAACCGTGGATCGACCGCACTGCTTCGGTCATCTCGGACTTCTGGCAGGCCGACTACGATCGCTGGGAAGACGCCCCCTCAGACGCCGGGCGCCATAGCTGGGACGGACATACGCTGTGGTGGAAGGTCGCCGACATGAAGAACTTCGCCTTCGTCGGAGGCAGTTGGCCTGGCGGAAGCGTTGGAGCGGGGGGGCAGGCGGCGCATCTCGATCAACTCGCCAACGCCGATGGCGACGCGACGAGTATCCCCTACACGCCGAGTCTCTGGTATACCGGCCCGGCGGGTTTCGCCATTGACTCGCTGGTCTTCCAGTGCGGCGCATTCAGCGATCCTCAGGGCGACGGTGAGTTCGCGGGTATGGAGTGGCGAATCGGCGAGATTACCGACCCCGGGGCGCCGGCGTACGACCCGGACGCGCCGCACGCCTTCGAGTATACCGCTTTGTGGCGAAGCGGCGAACTGACGAGTTTCAATGACACCATCGCCGTCCCCGGTTACGACCTGGCGGCCGGACATGCCTACCGCGTTCGCGTCCGCATGAAGGACACTACCGGACGGTGGAGCCATTGGTCCGCGCCCGTCCAGTTTGTCGCCGGAGACGCCGACCCATACATTCCGGAAAACCTGCGAATCACCGAACTGAATTACCATCCGTACGAGCCGACAGCGGCGGAGATCTCTGAGGGATACGCCAGAGATCAGGATTTCGAGTTTGTCGAACTTCAGAACACCGGTGACCGGACGATGGATTTGACCCGCGTGCGCTTCATGCAGGGCGTCACCTTCGATTTTACCGGCGGCGGCGTCACGTCCCTGGCGCCCGGGCAGAGGGTGATTGTCGCCAGGAACTCCGCGGCGTTTGCGTTTCGCTATGGTCCGGGAATCGCCGTAGCAGGCCAGTACGTCAGCGGGCTGAACGACACGGGAGAACAGATCCTGCTGGTCGGCCCGTACAACCGGGCTGCTGTGGAGTTCGTCTGGAGCAACAGCGGTTCCTGGCCCGGAAAGGCCGACGGGAAGGGTGCAACGCTGACGATCGTCGATCCTGCCGGCGAATACGGCGACCCGGACAATTGGCAGTCGAGCGTCGCCTATGGCGGTACGCCCGGAGAATCGCCCCACGCCGAACCGGGTGTCGTGGTCAACGAAGTTGTCTCGCACACTGACGAACCGGACGTTGACACGATCGAACTGCATAACACAACGGACCAGACTGTGAATATCGGCGGATGGTTCCTCAGCGACTCATGGGGCTGGGAATCCAATTCCGGAAACGGAAACTACAAGAAGTTCCAGATACCTTTCGATACGGAAATCGGCCCTTACGGATACCTGCTCTTCGACGAGGACGACTTCAACGCATCAGGCGGGGCCGGTCCGCTCGACTTCGCCCTCAACGGAGCGCATGGCGACGATGTGTGGCTGATGAAGGCCGACTCATCGGGCAACCTGACGCACTTCGCTGATCACGTTGATTTCGGCGCCGCAGCCAACGGCGAATCGTTCGGCCGGTGGCCCGATGGCCAAGGCGGGCCTTACCCGATGATGTCGGTAACCCCGGGCGGCGCCAACAGCGGTCCGCGAATCGGACCTTTGATTATTACCGAAGTGATGTACAACCCGCCCGATCCTGACGGGGCCGGGCCGATGGTCGCCGGCGACCTCGAATTCATTGAACTGTACAATCCTACGGGCCAGGCGGTCGAACTGTCCGCATGGGAGGACAATCCCCATACGCCCGGGCAGTACCTTGCCGACTGGCGCATTCGCGGCGGTGTGGACGTCGAGTTTGATGAGGGTGCGACAATCGGTGCGGGCGAAACACTGGTGGTGCTTCCGTTCGACCCGAACATACCGGCCAATGCAATCCGCCTCGCGGATTTCCGCGGCTATTACGGGATTGACGTCTCAGTAGCGGCGGTCGGCGGATACGACGGGCTCCTTGACGGAGGGGGAGACCGCATAACTCTCCAGCGCCCGGATTCTCCGCCTCTCGAAGAGGTCAATTTCGTGCCTCACCTGCTGGAAGATGAGGTCAGGTACGATGACCAGGCCCCCTGGCCCTCGATCGCCGACGGCGGCGGACAGTCGCTGCATCGACGCGCCCCGAGCCTTTGGGGAGGCGATGCTGCAAACTGGAACGCCGCCGCGCCGAATCCCGGCATGGTGGTGTTCGACGAGCCTTTCGTTCTCGGGCGTCACATCTTCTACAACAACTCCGCATGGGATAATAACAATCCCTTGCCTGAGGCCTTTGACGATGATGCCATAGCGGCCGACAAACTGGTCCTGCTTCCCGGACAAGGGGCCTCGGCGGTCAACTACACCAATTATTTCCGTGGTATCAACGGCGTGATGGTCGATATATACGCACTCCCCGGTGACCCGACAACGGGCGACTTTGGGATAAGGGTCAACGAGGCGGCGAGCCCCGATACGTGGTCAGACGGTCCGGCTCCAACCGTCAGTGTCCGTGCGGGCGAGGGTGTCGGCGGATCCGATCGTGTGACGTTGATCTGGGCGGATAGTGCGATTCTCAATCAATGGGTCGAAGTGACGGTGCTTTCGGATGGCAATGGTGGCAGCCTGGGCCTGGCCGAGAATGATGTGTTCTACTTGGGCAATTCCATCGGTGACTGTGATGGCAACGGGGAGGTTGGCAGCAGCGACTACGGGGTGCTTGTCGGCGAGTTTGGGCGGCGCGGCGGGATCGATGTGCTGGCGGCCGACGTGAACGGCGACGGACGGGTTGATCTGAGCGATTTTGCGACCATGCGAGGTGCGATTGGCAATTCGGTGTTGACGCCGAGCTTCCCCGCCGCGGCGCCCGATGCGCCGGTAGCGGCGCCCGGCGGTGAGGCGGAGTTGGATGTTCTCGCCATCCCGGCCGCGGTCACTTCAGTGAACCCGGAGATTATGAACCCGGAGACTGTGAACCCGGGTTCGGCCAGTGATCAGTCAGGACGACTGGCAACTGGCAATTGGCAACTGGCAACTGGCGAAGACCTTACG
Organism: uncultured Planctomycetaceae bacterium; assembly: GCA_964607575.1. Lineage (GTDB taxonomy): Bacteria > Planctomycetota > Phycisphaerae > SM23-33 > SM23-33 > BS750m-G57. The sequence goes on from CAZSLS010000159.1 coordinate 12,255, forward strand.
GCAAAACCTTACGGCAACGGCGTCGCTCCGCGACATGTCAAAGCGGCGCCTGGTCGCCGCACTCCAAATAACGACGTCGCACCGGCGGTCGATCTGCTCATGCCATCGCCATCACCGGCCGGCTACATCTCCAGACCTCAGGCGATATCAGGCGGATCGCCGGCGGCGACACTACAGCGTGCGGCGACGGGGGAATATGACCTCCAGCCGTTGAGCGATGATTCGCTTGCCCTGAGCGAGTCGAATGGGGAGACTAACGCCCCTGGCGATGATCTGTTGGCGGATATCCTCGCGGAATCAGCGCTGGCGGTTCAGCTGTAGGCGCGATAGTGTGGCTTGCGTCTTCGCCTGTCGGCTTTGTCGTCTCAGCTGGATACAAAGACAAAGCCGTCCGCATTCTGCGGCCGGGCCGTCGTCCGCCGTCGCTTGTCACGACGTAGTCCGAAGGACGAAGACGGGTGTAGCGGACCAGCGAGTTTTACCCGCGCACCGTATCGCCTGCTAACCTGTCGCCTCCCCGAGAATAGTGATATCTTGGACGCTTGGCATCGCGCGACCAATCTCTCCCGAACATCCCTCTAATCACGCGCGGTAGGTTCGTCGGTACGAAATCAGTCAATGTACACGGTCTTGCCCGACCCCGGCGGGCCGATCATCAGAATGTTATGATGTCCGCCGGCGGCGATGGTAAGCGCTAACCTGCCCTTGAGATGCTCGCGAAGCACCCGATTCTCCTCCTGACGGTACTCGACGACGTCTTGTTGCTGTATCCTGCCAGTGCCACCACCAGAATCCACCACGCATGAGCTATCATGAGGGCGATTCTGCCATCTCAAAAGCCTGCGTGACAGGCCAAATCCACTACTTGGGGCTGTCCTGTAAGCCCTTCTTGAAACAAGACCTGCCATAAGACTGAGTTTTGGGGCCATACGCCCTCCGCCAAGCAGAAGAATCACTTGCAGGTCTTCCGATCCACGATAGAATCGTCAGAAAGGTCGGCGGCGGTTGGCGGCCTGGGACTATCTGGAAATCCCGGCTGATAGAGTGTCGGGAGGCCGAGTGTCTAATGGGATGCGCCGTCGCGGTCGTCCCGTCATGAGGAGAATACCATGGGCAGCCGCAGGTCGACTGGATTGCTGAAAGTACGCAGGCGAGAGGCGATGCTGGCCGTCTCGATTGTCCTGACGGTGGGCACGGTGTTCGGACAGGCCGCCCCAGCCGCAAAGGCCCAGCCCATGCGAGGATGCCTCATCGACAGTCTCCAACCCCTTTTTCCGGACTCAAAGGTCGCCAAACGACCGACCCGCAAGGTGTCGCTGGAGGTGGCCCGGGGCGGCACGGTGTCTGTCCACGTGCTGCTGAACAATGTACCGCCCAAGAGCAAGGTGAGCTTCTCGGCGAGCGGAGACGACGGTCAACGCATCGTCGCGGCGAGGTGGTTTCGGCTGATCGACGTGCCGGTCGAGAAGAACACCGGCCTCAAGTCGTTTGTGGAGCGCGGCGGCGTGCGAAACCCTCACGTGATCCGCCGGGCCCCGTTCCGCGTGTACGATGCGATGGAGCCGGTGGGCTCGTCCATCACAGCCAAGGCGGGCACGATGGCGCTTCGACTGGCGGTGCCCATCGCGCGGACCGCCCAGCCGGGACAGGTCGCCTGCGCTCTGCAGATTCGCTGCGGTGAGGCGACGTGCGATCTGGCTGTGGCCGCGATCATCCACAAGGCCGTCGTTCCCCTCGCCGGCAAGGATTCCCTGCCGTACACCAACTGGTTCAGCCTGCCCAACATGGCCAGCCGGCACGGTGTCAAACAATGGTCCGAGGGGCACTGGCAAATGATCGACCGCTACGCCAGGCTCATGGTCCATGGTCGGCAGAACGCGTTCTGGATCCCGTGGTCGACCATCTTCACGCGCGACAAGACCGGTCTGGTGCTGAATCGCCGGCGGCTTCGGCGGATCGTAAAGACGTTCACGCGAGCCGGGATGCACATCATCGAAGGCGGCCACGTTGCTCGCCGAACCGGGGGCAAATGGGAGTCTCCCACGTACAGCATGGTACTGGGCGGTCCGCTGGCGACCAGCGACAAGGGCCGCGCTGACCTGGCCCGGGCCGCAGCGCAGCTCGTGGAGGAGATCAACCGCAACGGTTGGCGTAATCGCTGGATACAGCACATAGCCGACGAGCCTATCGCCGTAAACGCCGACGACTACAGTATCCTCTCGGGCATGGTTCGCAAGCAGATCCCGGGCGTACCGATAGTCGATGCGACCATGGTAACCAAGCTGGTCGGCGCGGTGGACATCTGGTGCCCCCAGGACCGGTCGTTCCAGCAGAAGCTCAAATTCTTCCAGGCCCGCCAGGCCGCGGGAGACCGCGTGTGGTTCTACACGTGTTGCTCGCCGGGCGGGCCGTGGCTCAATCGCCTGCTGGACCAGGAACTGCTTCGCCCCGCGCTGTTCGGGTGGGCTTCGGCGCGGTTCGACCTGGACGGCTTCCTGCACTGGGGGCTGAACCACTATCGCAGTGGCCAGGATCCGTTTACCAAGAGCGTAGTGCCCCACGGAACCAGCCACCTTCCCGCCGGGGACACGCACGTGGTCTATCCCGGAAAGGACGGACCCTGGTCGAGCATTCGTTTCGAGGCCCATCGCGAGGGGTTCGAGGATTACGAGCTTCTCAAGCGCCTCAAGGCCAGGCGCCCGAAGCTCGCTGCGAAGATCATCGCCCAGGCCATCCGCGGCTTCGACGATTACACCAAGGACACCCGGACTTTCCGCCAGGCCCGCAAGGCCCTCCTGAAGGCCCTGGACGAATAATGCCCGCATTGGGGCGCGAACCCATGAACTGGAGATGCTGTAGCGGCCCAACAAACCTGGATTTCTTGACTACGCCGGGTCGCTTGCTAAACTGTTGCCTCTCTGAAAACAACAATATCCCGCTCCGTTCGCGGGTAGTAACCCTTAACCCTATACCACATTCCGAAATACAGTCAGGAGCACCCGGGTGAATTCTAAGATGATGCATTTTGCAGTATGCGTGAGTCTCGTGTCTGTTTCGGTATCGACCTGCCTGGCCGTCGAGCCCGAGGCCAAGAAAACTCAGGAAGGCTGGCCCCAGTGGCACGGTGTAAATCGCGACGGAAAGTCGCTGGACACCGGACTGCTGAAGAGCTGGCCCAAGGAAGGTCCCAAACTGCTTTGGAAGACCACCAACATGGGCCAGGGATATTCGTCGATGTCGATCGGCGGCGGACTCATCTACACCACCGGACGCAAAGAGAAGGGTGATCCCGGAAACCCGCCTTCGGAGAAAAAGGGTGACATCGTCGACCATCGGCCGGGCGAACGCCTGTTCATGATGGGTATCGACATGGACGGGAAGATCAAGTGGTCCAAGGATGTCGGCCAGGCATTCAACGGTAATCACGTATACACCGGATCGCGCGCCACGCCGACCTATGACAACGGGGACCTGTACCTGATAACCGGACTGGGCCTGCTGGGACGCTACGACGCCAAGACCGGCGAGGCCAAGTGGACGCGGGACATCCAGAAGGAATTCAAGCCGCTCAAGATGAGGTGGGCGTTCACCGAGTCGATACTGATCGTAGGCGACCTGCTGATAGTGACACCCGGAGCCGAGGATTGCTTCATGGCCGCACTGAACAAGAAAACCGGAAAGACAGTCTGGAAGTCAGGCGGATTCGGACCGGCCCACTACACCTCGCCGATCTACGTCGAGTACGAGGGCGCGGCGATGATCATCAACGGCGGAGGGCACGGTATCGTTGGTATCCACGCAAAGACCGGAAAGATCCTGTGGGCCAACAACTTCGCCAAGGGCAACATGGCCAACGTTCCGACGCCTTCGTTCGTCGACGGATACGTGTTCTGGTCGGTCGGATACGGTAAGGGTTCGATATGCCTGAAGCTGTCGATAAAGGGCAAGAAAGTCAAGGCCAAAGAGGCCTGGCGGAGCAAAGACATCGGCACCCAGTACGGCGGGTGGATCATCCACGACGGACACATCTACGGAAACTGCGGAT